>JACPCF010000163.1 GCA_016179965.1 Candidatus Rokuibacteriota bacterium
TCGCCGGAGTCGGCGCGCGTGATGGCCGAGCTCGGCGTCGGTATCCTGATCATCCCCCAGAAGCCCTGGCACGAGGTGGCGAAGGAACTGGAGGCCTACCGGACGATCTACCGCGAGGTGAACACGGCCGAGGCGCCCCCGCCCATCGCCGCCGGCTGGACCTTCTGCGACGAGAGCGGCGACCGCGCCCGCGAGCTGGCGCACCGCTGGATCGGCGGCTACTTCCAGACGGTCCTCGACCACTACAACTTCGCCGGCGATCACCTGGCGAAGACGAAGGGCTACGAGTATTACGGCAAGATGGCCGAGAAGATCGCCCAGTACGGCGCGGGCACGGTGACCGACTTCTTCACGGACCTCCAGGTGTGGGGGACGCCCGAGCAATGCTGCCAAAAGATCCTGGACGTCCGGGACCGGGTGGGCAACGAGACCTTCGTCGGCGTCTTCAGCTACGCGGGGATGCCGTACGACGAGGCGGAGCGGAGCATGCGCCTGTTCGCGCGCGAGGTGATGCCGGCCCTTCAGAAGCTCGGGCGCGAGGCGCGCCCCGCGGGTCCGGCCGCCGCCGCGCGCCAGGCCGGCACGGAGCTCGACGTCGGGCTCCTCGGAACCTGATCGGAGGAGGACGGGGATGGAATTCGAGTACTCGAAGCGCACGAAGATGTACATGGAGCAGCTCACGGAGTTCATGGACAAGCACGTCTACCCGAACGAGAAGACGTTCGTGGACCAGCTCAACGCCCAGCCGACGCGCTGGCAGGTGCCGCCCATCATCGAGGAGCTGAAGGCCAAGGCCCGGGAGCGGGGGCTCTGGAACCTGTTCCTGCCGGAGAGCGAGTACGGCGCTGGCCTGACGAACCTCGAATATGCGCCCCTCTGCGAGATCATGGGCCGCTCGCCGATCGCGCCGGAGGTGTTCAACTGCTCGGCCCCCGACACGGGGAACATGGAGGTCCTGGTCCGCTACGGGACCGAGGCGCAGAAGAAGCAGTGGCTCGCGCCGCTCCTGGAGGGGAAGATCCGCTCCGCCTTCGCCATGACCGAGCCGCAGGTCGCCTCGTCCGACGCCACCAACATCCAGGCGAGCATCGTCCGCGAGGGCGACGAGTATGTGATCAACGGCCACAAGTGGTGGACCTCGGGGATCGGCGACCCGCGCTGCAAGATTTTCATCTTCATGGGGAAGACCGACCCCAAGAACGCGGACAAGTACAAGCAGCAGTCCATGGTCCTGGTCCCGCGGGACGCGCCGGGGATCAGGATCGTGCGGATGCTGACCGTGTTCGGCTACGACGACGCGCCTCACGGCCACGGCGAGGTCGTCTTCGAGAACGTGCGGGTCCCGGTCTCGAACATGCTGCTGGGCGAGGGGCGGGGGTTCGAGATCGCCCAGGGGCGCCTGGGACCCGGCCGCATCCACCACTGCATGCGCCAGATCGGTGTCGCCGAACGCGCCCTCGAGCTCATGTGCAAGCGGGCCATTGAGCGCGTGGCTTTCGGCAAGCGGCTGGCCGAAAACGACATCACGCTGGAGCGCATCGCGCAGTCGCGAATCGAGATCGAGGAGGCGCGTCTGCTCGTGCTGAAGGCCGCCTACATGATGGACACGGTGGGAAACAAGGCGGCCAAGCAGGAGATCGCCGCGATCAAGGTGGCCGTGCCCAACATGACCCTCGGGGTCATCGAGCGCGCCATGCAACTCCACGGTGGCGGCGGCGTGAGCCAGGCTTTCCCGCTGGCGGCCATGTGGGCCCACTCCCGCACGCTCCGCTTCGCCGACGGCCCCGACGAGGTCCACCGCCGCCAGATCGCCCGCCTCGAGCTCCGGAAGCACTCGTAGCCGTGAATCGGCAGGTCCTGCTCAAGCGCAGGCCCACCGGGGCGCCGACAATCGGGGACTTCGAGGTCGTGGACGCCCCGATGCCGGCGCCGGCTGACGGCGAGATCCTCTGCCGCACCATCTACCTCTCGCTGGATCCCTACATGCGGGGGCGCATGAACGAGGGGCGGTCGTACGCCACCCCGGCTCAGGTCGGCAAGCCGATGGTCGGCGGGACGGTCGGCGAGGTCGTCGAGTCGCGGCATCCCGGCTTCGCCCGGGGCGACTTCGTCCTCGGCTACGACGGCTGGCAAGCCTACGCCGTCTCGGGCGGCGTCGGCGTACGCAAGCTCGACCCCTGGCAGGTGCCGATCTCGACCGCGCTCGGCGTGCTCGGGATGCCGGGCATGACCGCGTACATCGGCCTGCTTGACATCGGCCGCCCCAAGGAGGGCGAGACCGTCGTCGTGTCGGCGGCCGCCGGGGCGGTGGGCTCGGCGGTCGGCCAGATCGCCAAGATCAAGGGCTGCCGGGTGGTGGGCGTGGCGGGGTCGAGGGAAAAGTGCGAGCACGTCGTGAAGGAGTTGGGTCTCGACGCGTGCGTGAACCACAAGGCCGAGGATCTCGTCCAGGCCCTGGAGAAGGCCTGTCCCCGAGGCATCGACATCTATTTCGAAAACGTCGGCGGCGGGGTGATTGCGGCGGTTCTTCGGCTCATCAATCAGAACGCGCGGATCCCGCTCTGCGGCCTCATCTCCGAGTACAACGCCACGCCGCCCCCGCCCGGGCCGAACCTCCGGCCGCTCCTCGTCAACCGGGCGCTCATCAAGGGCTTCATCGTCTCCGACCA
>JACPCF010000013.1 GCA_016179965.1 Candidatus Rokuibacteriota bacterium
CGGCCTGATCGTTCCCGGCGGAGAGAGCACCACGCTGCTTAAGCTCATGGACGCCGGGCGGTTCGTGCCGGCGCTGGAGAAGTTCCACGCCGACGGCAACCCAATCTTCGGCACCTGCGCGGGCCTCATCGTGCTGGCGCGGGAGGTGCTGAACCCGGCGCAGTTCTCCCTGGGATTCATCGACGTGACTGTCGAGCGGAACGCCTACGGGCGCCAGAAGGAATCCTTCGAGGCCGAAGGGCAGGCAACGCTCGAGGGGGCGGCGCGGGCCGTCCCGCTGGTCTTCATCCGCGCGCCGCGGATCCGCCGGCTGGGTCCCCGGGTCGCTTCCCTCGCGTCTCACCGCGGCGAGTGCGTGATGGCGCGCGAGGGCTCGGTGCTGGTCGCCACATTCCACCCCGAACTGACCGACGACCCCACCGTCCACCACTACTTTGCTGGCATGGTGCTCGGTGCTGGTCGCCACATTCCACCCCGAACTGACCGACGACCCCACCGTCCACCACTACTTTGCTGGCATGGTGGCGGAGGCGACTAATCTATGACCTGGTCGCCGCCGCCCCCGCGCCCCAGCCACCCCTACTACATGTACGAGTCCATTTACGCCCAGCCCGGCGCCATCCGTCTGGTGCTGCGTGGGAACGCGGAGACGCTGAAGACCGTCGCCGAGCGGCTGAAAGGGCTGGAGCGGGTCTTCCTCTCCGGGATCGGGACGTCGTGGCACGCGTGTCTCGTAGGGGAATTGCTCTTCTCGAGAATCGGAAGGCTCGGGCACCGCGTCAGGGCGTTCCACTCATTCGAGTTCAGGAACTACTGGCCGGACCCCGACCCGAAGAGCGGCGTGATCGTGGTGAGCCACCGGGGCACCAAGCGCTTTTCCCTGGAGGCCCTTCAGAAGGCGAAGGCCGGCGGCGGGGTCGGGATCGTTATCACGGGCCGGGGGAGCGGCGACGGATTGAAGATCGCGGACTACGCGCTGACCACGGTGGAGCAGGAGAGCTCCGCCGCCCATACGATCAGCTACACGACCGCGCTGTCGCTGCTGGCCGCGCTGGCCGCCGAAGTCGGGGAGGATGAGGAGGTCGCCCACGCGCTGGAGGCGCTGCCGGATCAGATGGCGCTCCTGCTCGGGCAGGAGTCCTGGGAGGAGCTGGCGGGGCGCTTCGCCGAGGGAAGGCGCTACTACTTCGTCGGCGGCGGCCCCAACACCGCGACCGCCTACGAAGCCGCTCTCAAAATGAACGAGGCAAACTACACGACCACCGTGGGCATGAACTGCGAGCAGGTGCTCCACGGCCCCTGGGCGGCCCTGGAGGGGAGCGACGTGGTCGTCCTGATCGCGCCGCCCGGCCCCTCGTATGAGCGTTGCCTGGCCCTCGCAAAGGCGGCCAAGGAGATCGGCGCGCCCGTCCTCGGGCTGGTCGAAGAGGGCGATTCGGAGCTCTCGGCGCTTTGCGCCCACACCGTGGCCCTTCCGGCGATCCCAGAGCTCCTGACGCCGATCCTGGCCGTGGTGCCCCTCCAGCTTTTCACCTACCACGTGGCGCTCCGGCGGCGGACGAACCCCGACACCATGCGGAGCCACGAGCCCGCCCACGGCCGCGCTCGTGCGGGGCTTTCACTGTAACTAAATGAGTTGTAAGGGAAAGATAGGCCTTGACAGCCCGGGGGAACCTTGGGGTATCATCTGGTCAGACCACCCGACCAATTCGGCCCCGCGCAGTGGAGGAAGGCATGGCCCACCTGATTTGTGAAGTCGTCTACCGCGGCATTTTCCAGAAGAACCTGGCAGCTCGAATCACGCGAGGCATCGTCCTGTCGGCCCGCAAGGCGGGCAGGTGGGGGATCGCCTTCGGCCGCTATGGGGACAGCCCGCAGCGAAACGGGGTCCCGGCTAAGGACTTCGCCATCGTGGCGGACACCAAGGAAGAGTTGGAGCAGCACATGGCCCGCTACGAGCCCAAGGAGCTCCACGTCACGATTTGTGTGGACGACACCCTGTGCAAGGGAGTCGAATCCTGGGCCTGGTACGGGCTCCAGCCGATCAACCGGCTCCTCCTCCCCAACGGCCATCTCCTCGTCACCTCCACACAGTCCGCGGACGAACTCCTGAAGGACGCCCACAAGAAGGACGCGCCTTATTCCCTCTGGATTCTTCCCGGGAAGGCCTCTCTGGCGGGGCTCTGGGTCTATAAGGAGGATCACACCGAGGTGCGGGTCCTCGGCGCCCTGGCCAAGATCGCGCCCCAGATCCTCAGCCTCCAGGCGGTCGCGGAGGCGATCAGGGAGGCCGACTGGGGGTCCGACCTCAAGGTCGAATCCGCCAGGAAGGCCTACGAGAGGATCGAGGGCCGGCCCGTGAAAATTACCGAGGGGAACCCTGAGACCCCCTACTCGTTCCAGATGCCCAAGTGGTGGGAGATGCGCGAGGGCGTGACGATTCCCTCCCTTCCTATCGGGAAGCCCATCGAGGTTCCAGATGCCCAAGTGGTGGGAGATGCGCGAGGGCGTGACGATTCCCTCCCTTCCTATCGGGAAGCCCATCGAGGGGGGGGAGGGCTATCGGCCCGAGCGAAGCGCGGTCTTTAAGAAGTTCTCCACCCGCACCATGCGGCCGGTGATCGACTTCGACACGTGCGTGAAGTGCACGCTCTGCTGGCTGCAGTGCCCGGACTCCTGCTTCGACGTCACCCCAGAGGGCCTCTACGACGCCAACATGGAATCCTGCTGCGGGTGCGGCATCTGCGAGGCCGTCTGCCCAGTGGAGAACTGCATCACGATGGTGAACGAGGCCGCCTTCGAGGGTAACGCGAGCCAGTGGGAGATGTGGCGGAAGGACAAGGAGGCCTACAAGGCGTGGCTCGGGGCGAAGATCACCGACAAGGTCCACGTGGCTCGCTCCCACGGCTTCCGCTACCGCGGCCAGTATGAACAGGAGCTGGCATCAGGCGAGCTGGAGCTGGGGGGCGCCGCGCTGGCCAGCGGCATCCCGGGAGAGAACGCGGACCAGAAGGGGTTGAAGCCGAACGTCCACGAAGACAAATCGTCATCGATCGTCACGGGAGTCGCCGAAGCTCCCGGCGGTTAGGGGGATGACGCCGGCGGAAGTGATGGCCGGCTGGCTATCGCGAGAGCGGAGATCGGCCAGGCGGGATCAGGGAACGCGAGATTCCGGCGGGGGCGGGCTGTGCGGGCCCCTCGGCGAAGGCCGAGGGAGAGACCCGGGTGCCCGCCCCAGGTGAAAGGAGATCGATTCATGACAGTGACAACCCAAGCGGCTCCGGCCGCCACTCAAGAACAGGAGATGCTGATCTCCGGGAGCGAGGCCATCGCCGAGGCCCTCACGCTCGCCGATATCGACGTCGTCACCGCGTACCCGATCCGACCCTACGATACGGTCATGCAGGCCATCGCCAAGAAGATCTCCGGCGGCAAGCTCGTGGCCGAGTACATCGTGGCCGAGGGGGAGCACAGCCAGTTCGAGATCGTCAAGCACGCCTCGACCGTGGGGGCCCGGGTCTTCTGCGGGTCGTCCGGCGTGGGCTGGGCGTACGCGATGGAGTGCCTCGTCGTGACGCCGGCGCTCAGGGTGCCGATGGTCGCCATGGTCGGCAACCGTGCCCTCGACGACCCGGGCGCCTTCGGCGTGGAGCACAACGATGCCCTGTTCGTCCGGGACCTGGGCTGGCTGCTCTGCTGGATCGACAGCTCCCAGGAGGCGCTGGACACGACGCTGATCGCCTACCGGGTGGCCGAAGACCGGCGGATCTTCCTTCCCATCGCGATCTCCGCCGACGGCGCCTTCCTGACCCACTCCCAGGCCATCACCAAGGTGCCGTCCAAGTCCCTTGTCGACAAGTTCCTCCCGCCGTACAACCGCGGCGACCTCCAGCTCCACCCCGATAACCCCATCACCGTCGCCCCTCAGGTCAACGAGGACTGGGTCATCGAGATCCGTCGTCAGAATAACGCCGCGACGGAGCGGGCCTATACGGTGATCGAAGAGGCGTACGCCGACTTTCGTCGAGTGTTCGGGCGGGGGCCCGAGAACCCGTGGTTCGAGGAGTACATGACGGAGGACGCGGAGATTATCCTGATGGGGATGGGAACGCTCTCGCTCCCCGTCAAGGTGGCGATCCGCAAGATGCGCCAGGAAGGGAAGAAAGTCGGGCTGATCCGGCTTCGCTGGTTCCGGCCCTTCCCCTACGAGCAGCTCGCCCGCGCCCTCGGGACGGCCAAAGCCATCGGGGTCATCGACCGCGACTACTCCTTTGGGTCACCGTTCGGATCCGGTGTCGTGGCCACCGAGGTCAGGGCAGCGCTCTATAACGCCGAGCGCCGGCCGCCGCTCATCGGCTTCATCTGCGGGCTGGGCGGTCGGGAGGTCACGCTGGAGGATGTCTACAAGACCACCGAAATCTGCTATAGTGCAGCCAAGGCCGGCAAAACGGAGCAAGCCACCTACTGGCTTGGCGTGCGCGAGTAAGGAGACCATCCCATGGCAGAAACGACCACCTTCAGCAACGTAACCCAGGTGCTTGAGCCCTTCAAGGGCGTCAAGAAGGTCACGATCGAGGAGTATTTCTCCTCGGGCCACCGGACCTGCCAGGGGTGCGAGTCGGCATTGGTGATGAAGCTCATGGTCAAGGCCGCCGGGCCTCGGACCATCGTGCTCGGGTCCACGGGCTGCATGTACGTGGCCAACACCACCTACTACAGCACGCCATGGGTGGTTCCCTGGATGCACACCCAGCTGGGCTCTTCGGGCTCGGCCGCCCTGGGGACCGCCGCCGGTCTGAAGGCGCTCATGAAGAAGGGGAAGATGAAGGCGGAGCCCATCAACGTCATCGCCTTCTGCGGTGACGGTGTACGCCAACACCGACATCCAACTCTCCGGCTCCACCCCGTACGGCGCGCACACGACCTTCAGCCCGCCCGGCAAGGCGAAGCGGATCATGCACACGCGGTGGAAGAAGAACACGGCGGGGATGCTGGCGGCGGGCCACCCCGAATGCCGGTACGTGGCCACCGTCTGCGCCTCCTTCGCCGTCGAGATGATGAATAAAGTCCGCAAGGCCCTGACCATCGGCGGTCCCACCTTCATCCACTCGCTGGACCCGTGCCCCAAGGGCTGGGACTACGACCCCATGCTCTCTCACGAGCTGGGCGAGCTGGCCATCGAAACGGGGATCTTCCCCCTCTATGAGGTCGAGGGCGGCGTCGTGAAGTACTACGGCAAGACCAAGGCCATCGTCGAGGGGCGGCCGCGGAAGCCGGTCCGGGAGTACCTCCTGAAGCAGGGGCGCTTCGCCCACTTCACCGAGGAGGACCTGGAGTACTTCCAGGCCAAGGTGGACGAGATGTGGAAGTGGGAGCTCCCGGGCGTGGCGTCCTTCCGAAAGGATTTGAAGGCGAAGGCCTAGAGGGAGGCCTGACGGCGTCGGGGAGGGGGGCCAAGCCCGGAGGGGGCGGGCTTGGCCCGTTTTGTTGTATAGTCGTGGCGTTCGTTCTCGAGATGTCCCAAGCCAAGGAGGACTGGGCCATGAAAGGTTCACGCTGGATGCTCGTGAGTGTCGTTGGGCTGGCGTGGCTCGCCGGGAGCGCGGGTGTCGCCGTCGCCTGGGAGCCCACCAAGCCCGTCGAGTTCATCATCCCCGCCGGGACGGGGGGCGGGGCGGATGTCATGGCGCGGCTCATCGCCCCGCTGGTGGAGAAGCACAAGCTTTCGCCCAGGCCGCTGGTGGTGATCAACAAGCCCGGCGGGGCCGGCGCGGAGGGCTTCCTCTACGTGAAGGGGAAGAAGGGAGACGCCCACACCATCATCATCACCCTGTCGAACCTCTTCACGACCCCCCTGCACACCGGTGTCCCGTTCAACTGGAAAGACCTCACCCCCCTGGGACGGCTGGCGTTGGATGAGTTCATCCTCTGGGTCAATACCGAGCGGCCGGACAAGAAAGAGTTCAAGACGGCCAGGGAGTACATCGCCGCGGTGAAGGAGAAGCCCACCACGTTCAAGATGGGGGGAACCGGGACGGCCCAGGAGGACCAGATCATCACGATCCAGCTCGAGCAGGCGCTCGGCCTCAAGTTCATCTACGTTCCCTTCAAGGGCGGGGGCGAGGTGTGCGTGAACCTCGTGGGGAACCACGTGGACTCTACCGTGAACAACCCCGCCGAGTGCGTGGGCCACTGGAAGGCCGGCAAGGTCAGGCCGCTGGCGGTTTTCGATGCCGCCCGGCTCATGTGGGGGACGGGGGGGGGAGACATCCCCACGGCCAAGGAGGCGATCGGGACCGACATCCAGTACCTGATGCTCCGCGGGATCTTCGGGCCGCCGGACATGCCCAAGGAGGCGGTGGACTTTTACCAGGGGATGCTGAAGAAAGTGTACGACTCCCCCGAGTTCCAAAAGTACCTGCTCGATAATGCCCTGAAACCGTCCTGGCTCACCGGGGCCGAGTACGTCAAGTGGCTCGGCGAAACCGAGAGCGTGCACAAGGACCTGATGCAGAAGGGAGGGCTGCTCAAGTAGTCACCGTGACCCCGACCGTCTCATGAAGCACGCCGATATCCTGACCGCGCTCGTCCTGCTGGCGGGCGCCCTCCTGGTCGTGTGGGAAGGCTGGCGTCTCGGGTTCGGTTGGGGGACGGACGGGCCGCAGTCGGGCTTCTTTCCCTTCGCCCTGGGCCTGGGCCTGGCGGTCTGCTCGATCGTGAGCCTCGTCCAGGCCCGGGCCCTTCCATCCGCCCGCCGCTTTGTCGAGCCGGGTAAGCTGGTGCCGGTGGCCAAGGTGGCCCTCCCCGCGGCGGGGATGGTCCTCCTCATCCACGTCGCCGGCCTCTACGTCTCGTCCGCCATCTACATGGCCCTCTACATGCGCTGGATCGGGCGCCACCGCTGGAGCCTCGTGATCCTGTTAAGCGTGGGCATTCCCCTCGTCACGTTCCTCGTCTTCGAGAAGTGGTTCCTGGTCTCCATGCCGAAGGGGCCCCTGGAGACCTGGCTCGGCTACTGACGCGGGACGGCCATGGGCGAGTTTTCAAATCTCTTAATGGGCTTTCAGATCGCCATCACGCCGTTCAACCTCTTCATCGCCCTGGTCGGCATCTTCCTCGGGACCATCATCGGCGTCCTCCCCGGCCTGGGCGGGGCCAACGGGGTCGCCATCCTGCTGCCCATCACGTTCACCATGCCTCCGACGTCGGCCATCATCTTTCTCTCCTGCATCTACTGGGGGGCGCTCTTCGGCGGGGCCATCACCTCGATCCTGTTCAACATCCCCGGCGAGCCCTGGTCGGTGGCCACCACCTTCGACGGCTACCCCCTGGCCAAGCGCGGAATGGCGGCGCAGGCCCTGACGGCGGCCTTCACAGCCTCCTTCGTGGGGGCCGCCTTCGCCAACGTGCTCATCACGTTCTTTGCCCCGCTCCTGGCGGAGGTGGCGCTCAAGTTCGGTCCGCCCGAGTTCTTCGCCATCCAGCTCCTCACGTTTTCGGCTTTCGTGGGGCTGGGCGGGGGAAGCCCGGTCAAGACACTGGCCTCGATCTTCATCGGCTTCATCCTGGCCGCGGTCGGGCTCGACATCGTGACCGGCAAGCTCCGGCTCACCTTCGGCAGCGTGGAGCTGATGCGGGGGTTCTCCTTCATCGTGGCCGTGATCGGGCTGTTCGGGATCGGGGAAATTTTCTTAACCGTGGAGGAAGGGCTGCGCTTCCGGGGGGAGAAGGCCAGGATCGGCTTCCGGGAGATGGTGACCACCTGGCGGGAGCTGGGCGGCTACTGGCGAACCTTCATCCGGAGCGCGCTGATCGGGTTCTGGATGGGGTTCAAGCCGGGCGGGGCGACGCCGGCCTCGTTCATGAGCTACAGCTTCGCCAAGCGCTTCTCCAGGACGCCGGAAAAATTCGGCAAGGGGACCCTCGAGGGGGTGGTGGCCCCGGAGACAGCCGCTCATGCCGCCGGCGGAGCGGCCATGCTCCCCATGATCACACTGGGGATCCCGGGGTCGCCCACCGCGGCGGTGATGCTGGGCGGGCTCCTCATCTGGGGGCTCCAACCCGGGCCCATGCTCTTCAAGGAGAAGCCGGAGTTCGTCTGGGGGCTCATCGCCAGCATGTACACCGGGAACGTGATCGGTGTCCTGGTGGTGCTCCTGTTCGTCCCGCTGTTCGCCGCCATCCTCCGCATCCCCTTCGCCGTCCTGACCCCGCTCATCGTGGTCATCTGCGCCATCGGGGCCTACGCGGTGAGCAACGCCCTGCTCGATGTCTGGTACATGCTGATCTTCGGGGTGATCGGCTACGTGTTTAAGAAGCTGGACTACCCGCTGGCGCCGCTGGTGCTGGCCCTGGTGCTCGGCGACATGGCGGAGACCGCCATCCGCCAGAGCCTTATCATGTCTCGAGGGAACCCCGCCATCTTCTTCTGGAGCCCGATCTCCGCCGTGATCACAGCCGCCGCCCTTCTTCTGTTCTTCCTCCCCGCGCTGTCGCTCGGGTGGCGGCGGCTCAAAAACGTCCCCGCGCCTGCCGCCTCCCATCCGGACCACACCCCCTAGACCTGCCAATGGCTACCGCTTCGGAGGGCTCTATGGCGAGGCGCTTCTGGCATTCGATGGCCGTCGATCACGTCCTGAGGGAACTCGAAACCGACCCTCACGGCGGTTTACCCGAGGACGAGGTCGGCCGGCGGCTCGAACGATACGGCCACAACGAGCTCAAAAAGGAGGAGAAGGCCTCTCCGCTGGCCCTGTTCTTCAATCAGTTCAAGAACGTCCTCATCATCATCCTGCTGATCGCCACGGTCCTCTCGGCCCTCGTCGGAGAGCTGGTGGACGCCGCCCTCATCATGGTGATCGTGGTCTTCAGCGCGGTCTTGGGCTTTGTCCAGGAGTACCGCGCGGAGCGAGCCCTAGAGGCGCTGAAAAAAATGCTCGCCCCGACCATGACGGCCATCCGGGGAGGCAGGGAGCTCGAGGTCCCCTCGAAGGATCTCGTGCCCGGGGACATCGTGCTCCTGGAGGCGGGGGATAAGATCCCCGCGGATGCCCGGCTGGTTGAGATCCACTCGTTACACTGCGATGAGGCGCCGCTGACCGGGGAGTCCATTCCCGTCACCAAGGAGCCCACGCTCCTGCGCGAGGATGCGCCCATCGGCGACCGAAAAAACATGGTCTTCACCGGCACCACGGTAACCTACGGGCGGGGGAAGGCGGTGGTTACCGCGACGGCCATGAATACTGAGTTCGGCAAGATCGCCGAAGAAGTGGCGGCCGTGACCGAGGAGAAGACGCCCCTCGAGCGGAGAACCGAAGAGATCGGGAAGTGGCTGGGGATCATCGCCCTGACCATCTGCGTCCTGGTGGTGGGGATTAGCCTCGCGAGAGAGTACTGGGCCGGCAAGATTACTCTGGAGTTTTCCCTGACCATGGTGATTTTTGCCATCGCCCTGGCCGTCGCCGCGGTCCCGGAGGCGCTGGCCGCCATCGTCACGGGCGCCTTGGCCATCGGGATGCACGAGATGGCCAAGCGGAACGCCCTGGTGAGGAAGATGCCGGCGGTCGAGACGCTGGGCTGCACGACGGTGATCTGCTCGGACAAGACCGGCACCCTGACGAAGGGGGAGATGACGGTCAGGCGACTGTTGGTCGGCGGCCGGGCGATCGAGGTGAGCGGGGTGGGCTACGCTCCCGAGGGCGGCCTCAGCCCGGCGGTCACCGATCGATCCGTCCAGCTGCTCCTGAAGGGGGGAGTCCTGTGCAGCGACGCCGTGCTCGGCGAAGAAGCGGGGCGATGGTTCGTGAAGGGGGACCCGACGGAGGGTGCCCTCGTGGTTGTCGCAGCCAAGGGAGGGGTGCACCAGGCAGAGACACGGCTTCAATGCCCGAGGATCGAGGAGTTCCCGTTCAGCTCTGAGCGAAAGCGGATGACCACCCTCCATACCATGGAAGATGGGACGCGGCTGGCCTTTATGAAAGGGGCGCCCGAGGTGCTCCTGGAGCGGTGCTCCCATCGGTTGAATGGAGATGAACGGAGCGCGTTAAGCGACAGCGAGCGGACGAAAATACTGCAGGTCAATGAGGAGATGGCCGGGGACGCCTTACGGGTCATTGGCGTCGCCTACAAAGAGCTCCCGGAGATGGACGGGTATGGCGAGGAGTTCGTCGAACGGGAGCTGGTGTTCCTCGGCCTCGTGGGGATGATGGACCCGCCCCGGGAAGAGGCGATCGAGGCCGTGAAGGTCTGTCGGCAGGTCCACATCAAGCCCGTCATGATCACCGGCGATCACAAGCTAACCGCTGTGGCTGTTGCGAAGGAATTGGGGATATACCGGGAAGGGGATCTGGTGCTGACGGGCGAGGAGCTTGGCGCCCTGGACGATGAGGGGTTCCAGGGCATTGTGGAGCGAGTGTCAGTGTACGCCAGGGTCTCGCCCATGGACAAGTTGAAGATCATCAAGGCGTGGAAAAAGAGGGGCGAGGTCGTCGCCATGACCGGCGACGGGGTCAACGATGCCCCGGCCCTGAAACACGCCGACATCGGGGTCGCCATGGGGATAACGGGCACCGAGGTGGCCAAGGAGGCCTCGGATATCGTCCTGAGCGATGACAACTTCGCCTCCATCGTCCGGGCAATCGAGCGGGGGCGGTGGATCTACGACAACATCAAGAAGTACCTCACCTACCTGCTCCGGGCCAACATCACCGAAGTGGTGGTCCTCGGCGGGGTCGTTGTGGTCATGGGCCCCGAGTTCCTGCCCCTCCTGCCGGCCGCGATCCTGTACATAAACCTGGCGACCGATGGGCTTCCGGCTCTGGCCCTGGGCGTCGCGCCCCCTGACCCCGACATCATGCAGCGGCCGCCGCGGGACCCGAAGGAAAGCGTGTTTTCCCTGGATATCAGGGTTCTTATCGCGATGGGAGTGATCATCGAATGTCCGATCTTCCTGTGGGTCTTCTTCCAGAACTTTGCCGATTTGGAGATTGCGCGAACGAAGATCTTCCTCATGTTCGTCCTCATCGAACTGGTCATCGCCATCAACTTCCGGTCTTTGCGGTACAGCCTCATCCAGGCGCCTCCCCACAAATGGCTCCTTCTGGCCATTGGGTGGGAGTTGCTGTTGCTCGCCTTCCTCATCCAGTTTCCCCTCGTGCGTGACGCGTTCGGAATCTCGGTGCCGGGGGTGTCGGACGTCGGGGTGATCCTGGCCATCGCGCTCGCCGTCCTCATCTCGATCGAGATCGTCAAGGCTCTCCTGAGGACGAAGGCCCCGGTCCGCGGGCGGGTCTCGGCGTAAGCCGGGATGAGTCACGCCCTCTGGCTTCTAGGAGCGGCCGCTCTCGCCCTTCAGTGGATCATCCTCCGGGTCACGGAAACGCCCGTCCCGCCACACTGGGAGGCCCTGCTGGCGGGGGCGGGAATCCTCGGGGCGGCCTTCCTCCTCGCGTGGGCCGCCGAGGTGGCTCAGATCGACATCCCGCAGAAGCTGGCCCTGGCCTTCCTCGCCCTCATCGCGGTCCTCCCGGAGTACGCGGTGGATCTCTACTTCGCCTGGGCGGCGGGGAAAGATCCCAGCTACACCCAGTACGCCGTGGCGAATATGACCGGGGCCAACCGCCTCCTGATCGGCCTCGGCTGGCCCGCCGTCGTCCTGACTTTCTGGTTGGTCACCCGTCGCACAAGGGTCGAGCTTGAGCCCTCCCACGGCAGCGAGGTCCTCTACTTGAGCGTGGCCACCCTCTACTCGTTCCTCATCCCCCTCAAGGGGACGATCTCGCTCATTGACTCGATGGTGCTCATCGCCATCTTTGTCCGTTACATCGTGGCGGCGTCCCGGGCGGGGGTTTTCCAGCCGGAGCTCGCTGGCCCCGCGGAGATTCTGGGCAGGCTCCCTCCGGTCCCCCGTCGGGCGGCGACGGTGGCCCTCTTCCTCGTTTCGGGCCTCACGATCTTCCTGGCCGCCGCGCCGTTTGCGGAAGGACTGCTGGCCACCGGGCGGCGCTTCGGGATCGAGGAGTTCATCCTGGTCCAGTGGCTGGCCCCCCTTGCCTCCGAGTCCCCGGAGTTCATCGTGGCCATCCTCTTCGCCCTCCGTGCCAACTCAGGCGCCAGCATGGGAACCCTCTTGTCCTCCAAGGTCAACCAGTGGACGATCCTGATCGGGGCCCTTCCCATCGCCTACAGCCTGTCGGCGGGCCGGGTCGGGGCGCTCGTAATGGATGCCCGTCAGGTAGAGGAGGTGCTGCTGACCGCCGCCCAATCCCTGTTCGCCGTGGCAGTGCTGGCCAATCTCTCGTTTTCGCTGAAGGAGGCAGCCCTCATCGCCGTGCTCTTCACCACCCAGCTCTTCTTTACCGACCCCCTGGTCCGCTTCGGCTACTCGGCCGTTTATATCGTCCTCACCGTCGCCCTGTTGCTCTTGAGCCGGGACAGCCGGTCGGCCTTTTTCGCCATGTTTCGCCAGCTCGCGGGCGGTCGGTTGGGGCGTGCCCCTGCGGCTCAAGGAGGACCCGGGCCATGACATGGCCGGACATGGAGCCCGTCAAGAGCACCCGCATCTACGAGGAGATCGTCCGCCAGGTCAAGGCGCTGATCGCCGAGGGCCGCCTCAAGTCCGGCGACCAGCTCCCCCCCGAGCGCGACCTCGCCGCGCAATTCAAGGTGAGCCGGGCCTCGGTCCGTGAGGCGCTCCGGACGCTCGAGAGCATGGGGCTCATCGAGATCCGCCCGGGAGAGGGCACCTTCGTCCGCCAGGTCTCTGTCGAGTCCCTGATCGAGCCGCTGGCGCAGGTCATCCTGTCCCAGCGCGAGGCCGTGGGTGAGCTGTTCGAAGCCCGCCGCCTCCTGGAGCCCGCCATCGCGGGCCTCGCGGCTCGGCGCGCCACCCAGGACGACATTCACGAGATGGAGCGGATCCTGGAGGCGCAAGCCAAGGAAGTGGCCGCCGGGCTGACCGGCTTGGCCCAGGACGCGGCCTTCCATGCGTCCATCGCCGCGTCGGTCCGCAACCGGGCGATCACCCGCATCGTCAACGCCCTCATGGATCTCCTCACCCAGAGCCGGGAAGAGTCGCTCCAGACCCCTGGCCGGCCGACCCGATCCCACCAGGACCACCAGCGGATTCTCGCCGCGATCCGCCGCAGGGACGAGGCGGGCGCCTACCGGGCCATGCTGGACCACCTGACCGCGGTGGAAGCCCTGGTGATGGGCAACGGCGCCGAATCCCGTCCCGCCTCCCCGGCCAAGAAGCGACGGGCATCGCGAAGACCGGCTTGACAGCGCCTGGGACGGTGGGGTAGCGTAACTGTCACTATGAAGGGTGAGCGATCGCTCGGGATGCTTCGACTGGGCCTGATTCTGGTCCTTCCGGGCCTGCCCGGAGCGTCCGCCGTGTAGCGCGAGCGTCGGATGCCACGGGCGGGGAGCCCGTGGCCGGCAACGACACTGAGGGCCACGGGACACCCCGTGGCTCTTTCGTTTTTGGCGCGAACTCCTTGACACGGAAGAGGGGATTTTGCTAAGTTTACAAGGATTTTCCGGCCCACCACGGGGAGATCGCGACCGATGGCCAAGTACGTGTACTTCTTCGGCGGCGGGAAGGCGGAGGGCTCCTGGCAGATGCGGGATTTGCTGGGCGGAAAGGGGTGCGATCTGGCCGAGATGACGAGTCTCGGCATCCCCGTCCCCCCGGGCTTCACGATCACGACGGAGGCGTGCGTTGAGTATTTCAACCGGGAGAAGCGGCATCCGGACGGGCTGTGGGACGAAGTCGTGTCGAGCCTGCGGCGGCTGGAGTCCGTCATCAACCTGCGCTTCGCCGACCCGGCCAACCCCCTCCTCGTCTCCGTGCGGTCAGGGGCGCGCGTGTCCATGCCCGGAATGATGGACACGGTCCTCAATCTGGGGCTCAACGACCGGACCGTCGTGGGGCTGGCCCGGCGGACCAAGAACGACCGCTTCGCCTGGGATTGCTACCGGCGCTTCGTCATGATGTTCGGGGACGTGGTCCTGGGCCTCGAGCGGTCGGCCTTCGAGCGCCTCCTCGATGAGGCGAAGTCGCGCGTCGGCGCGAAGACGGATCCCGAGGTCCCGGCCGAGGCGCTGATGGATCTGGTGGGCCGCTACAAGGCGCTCGTCAAGGAGAAAACGGGAGAGGCGTTCCCCCAGGATCCCCTCAAGCAGCTTCGCCTGGCGATCGACGCGATCTTCAACTCCTGGAACAACCAGCGGGCCGTCACCTACCGGAAGATCCACGGGATCCCTCACGACTGGGGCACGGCGGTCACGGTCATGACGATGGTGTTCGGCAACTTGGGGGAAAGCTCCGGAACCGGCGTGGCGTTTACCCGGGACCCCGCCATGGGCGAGCGGCGCTTCTTCGGAGAATTCCTCGTCAACGCTCAGGGGGAGGACGTCGTCGCCGGGGTCCGCACCCCCGAGCCCATCACGGCGCTCCAGGCGCGGGCGCCGAAGGTGTACGCGGAGCTGGCCGCGATCAAGGACCGGCTCGAGCGCCACTACCGGGACATGCAGGATATCGAGTTCACCGTCCAGGAGGGGACGCTCTACCTCCTGCAGACCCGCGCGGGGAAGCGGACGGCCAAGGCCGCCGTGCGCGTCGCGGTGGAGATGGTGCGTGAGGGATTGATCGACAAGGAAACGGCGCTCCTCCGGCTCGAGCCCCACCGGCTCCACGAGCTGCTGCACTGGATCTTCGATCCGACCGACAAGGCGCGGGCAGTCTCCAAGGGGCGGCTGCTCGCCAAGGGGCTGCCGGCGGGGCCGGGCGCCGCCGTCGGGCGGGTTGTGTTCAACACCGAACGCGCCGTGGAGTGGGCCAAGGGCGGGCAGAAGGTCATGCTCGTTCGTCCGGAGACCTCGCCGGAGGACGTCGCGGGCATGTGGGCCGCGGAAGGAATCCTCACGTCCCGCGGCGGGCTGACCTCCCACGCGGCCGTGGTGGCCCGGGGGATGGGGAAGTGCTGCGTCGTCGGGGCCGGCGACGTGTTCGTGGATGAGGAGCGTCGCGCCTTTCAGGCCGGCCGGTCGCTCGTCCGCGAGGGGGACATGATCGCGGTGGACGGCCACACCGGGGAGATCTTTCTGGACATGATCGCGCGCATCCCGCCGCCCATCAGCGACGAGCTGCGCGTGTTCCTCAAGTGGGCGGATGAGACGCGCACCCTGGGCGTCCGCGCCAACGCCGACACGCCCGAAGACGCGCGGAAGGCCCGGGAGAACGGCGGGGAGGGGATCGGCCTGGTCCGCACCGAGCACATGTTCTTCCAGGCCGAGCGCATTCCCAGCGTGCGCGAGATGATCATGGCCACCGACACGAAAGCGCGGCAGGTGGCGCTCGAGAAGCTGCTGCCGCTTCAGCGGGAGGATTTCATCGGGATCTTCCGCGCCATGGACGGGTTTCCGGTGACCATCCGGCTCCTCGACCCGCCGCTGCACGAGTTCCTGCCGAAGTACACGGAGCTCCTGGAGGAGCACACGCGCCTCGACGCGCTGGGCATCAACCAGGCGCGGGCCCGCGAGCTGGAAGAGGTCATGGCGAAGGTGCGCGCGCTCCAGGAGGCGAACCCGATGCTGGGGCACCGCGGCTGCCGCCTGGGCATCACGTTCCCGGAGGTCTACGAGATGCAGGTGCGGGCCATCATGGAGGCGGCCTGTGCGGTCAACCGGGAAGGGGTCAAGGTCGAGCCGGAGATCATGATCCCCCTGACCGGGACGGTGGGCGAGATGAAGCTCACCCACGAGATGACCAAGTCCGTGGCCGACACGGTGATCGCCGACACCGGGGTGGAGGTGAAGTACCTGATCGGGACCATGATCGAGGTCCCGCGGGCGGCGCTCGTGGCGGATCGGATCGCGGAGGACGCCGAGTTCTTTTCGTTCGGCACGAACGATCTGACGCAGATGACCTTCGGCTACAGCCGCGACGACATCGGAAAGTTCCTCCCCTTCTACCTCGACCGGGGGCTTCTGCGGGCGGACCCCTTCTCGGTGCTGGATCAGGAGGGCGTCGGTGAGTTGATCCGCATCGGCATCGAGCGTGGGCGGAAGACCCGTCCCGCGCTCAAGGTGGGCATCTGCGGGGAGCACGGGGGCGAGCCCTCGTCCGTGGAGTTCTGCCACCGGGTCGGCATGACGTACGTGTCGTGCTCGCCCTTCATGATCCCGGTCGCCCGCCTGGCGGCGGCTCAGGCGCGCATCAGAGAAAAGCGAGCGCGGGAGGTCACCAATGCCTGAGCTGGAAGGAGTATTCATCCCCGTTCCCACGCCCTTCCGGGGGGAGGCGGTGGCCCTCGACGCCCTCAAAGCCAACCTGGCGCGGTGGAACGAGACTCCCCTGGCCGGCTACGTCATCCTGGGGTCCACGGGCGAGTTTCCCCTCCTGACGGAGGCGGAGAAGGACGCGGTCCTCGTGGCGGCACGGGAGGCCATTCCGCGCGAGAAGTTCTTTATTGCCGGCACGGGGACCGAGTCCACGCAGGGCACCATCCGCCAGACCAGGCGCGCCGCCGAGATCGGAGCCGACGCGGCCATTATCATCACCCCGAACTACTACAAGAAAGGGCTCTCGCAGCCCGCGGCTCAGATCCGGCACTATCTCGCCGTGGCCGAGGCCTCGCCGATTCCCGTGATGATCTACAACTTCCCCCAGAACACCGGGATCAACCTGGAGCCGGAGACCGTCGCGCGGATCGCCGAGCACGCCAACGTGTGCGGGATCAAAGACTCCTCGGGGAACATCGCGCAGGCGGCGCAGCTCATCCACATGACGCCGAAATCCTTCCACGTGCTGGTGGGCGCAGCCTCGGCCCTCCTGCCGTCGCTGACGCTGGGCTCCTCGGGCGGGATCCTGGCCCTGGCGGTGCTGGCCGCGCGCGAGCACTGCGAGGTTTACGCGCTGGCGCGGCAGGGGCGCTGGGACGAGGCGCGCGAGGTCGTGCATCGGATGCTGGCGGTGGATCGGGGCGTCCACGGCCGCTACGGCATCGGGGGCCTCAAGGCGGCGCTGGACCTGCTGGAGTTCTACGGCGGCCCGTGCCGGGCGCCGCTCGGCACCCCGGACGGGGACGCCATCGAAGACATCAGGGAGTTACTCGCGACGGCGGGCTTGCTGTAATGCAGGGTCGAGAACTCACGTTCGAGCGCCGGCTTCGCCGGCGCCACCAGAGGGGGAGGTTCGGAAGGGGGACGGAGTCCCCCTCCGAGGCGAGGGAACTGCTGGCCACAGCCGGACTGCTTTAGGAGGGGAGGAGTTGGCAGTGAAACTCACGGGAGCGCGGATCTTTCTGGAGTGTCTGAAGCGGGAGGGAGTGGACGTGGTGTTCGGGCTGCCGGGCGGGGCGGTGCTGCCGGTCTACGACGCCCTGTATGACTTCCCCGGGCTGCGCCACATCCTCGTTCGTCAGGAAGCGGCGGCGGGTCATGCGGCCGAGGGATACGCCCGGACCACGGGGAAGGTCGGAGTCGCCCTCGTCACGTCGGGGCCGGCGGCCACCAATCTGGTGACCGCGCTCCAGGACGCCTACATGGATTCCATCCCGATCGTGGCCTTCACGGGACAGGTCCCCACCCACATGATCGGCAACGACGCGTTTCAGGAGGCCGACAACGTCGGGATCACGCGCTCCTGCACGAAGCACAACTTCCTCGTGAAGGACGGCAAGGACCTGGCCCCCACGATCAAGGAGGCCTTCTACATCGCCGCCACCGGCCGGCCGGGACCGGTCCATGTCGATCTGCCCAAAGACGTCCTGGTGAAGGAGTGGCCCTTCGAGTACCCGGAGAAGATTTCCCTCCGCTCGTACAACCCCACCTACGACGGCCACCCGGGGCAGATCAAGAAGGCGGCGAGCGCGATGCTCAGGGCCAAGCGGCCGGTGCTGTACGTCGGCGGGGGCGCGATCTCATCGGACGCCGCCGCCGAGGTCCGGCGGCTCGCGGAGTTGACCCAGATCTACGTGACCACGACGCTGATGGGGCTCGGTGCCTTCCCCTCCGAGCACCCGCTCTCCCTCGAAATGCTCGGGATGCACGGCACCTACTACGCGAACATGGCGGTCCACCATTCCGACTGCCTGGTCGCGGTGGGGGCGCGGTTCGACGACCGGGTGACCGGCAAGGTAGAGATGTTCGCGCCCAACGCGGAGATCATCCACATCGACATCGACCCCTCGTCCATCTCCAAGAACATCCAGGTTCACATCCCGATCGTGGGCGACTGCCGCCGGGTGCTCGCCCGGCTGATCAAGGAGGTGGAGGGCGAGACCCGCGAGGGTGTCCCCTCGCTGGTCCGCGAAGCGCGCAAGCAGTGGGCGGAGCAGATCGCGCGCTGGAAGGCTGAGTTCCCGCTGCGCTACGACTGGGACGACGAGGTGATCAAACCGCAGTACGTCATCCAGGAAATCTCGAACCTCACGCGCGGCGAGGCCCTCATCGTCACCGGCGTGGGGCAGCACCAGATGTGGGCGGCCCAGTACTACCGCTTCAAGCATCCCAGGGCCTGGTGCACGTCCGGCGGCCTCGGGACCATGGGCTACGGCCTGCCCACCGCCCTGGGGGTCCAGGCGGCCCACCCGGACCAGCTCGTCGTCAACATCGACGGCGACGGGAGCTTCGTCATGAACAGCCAGGAGCTGGCCACGGTCTACGAGAGCCGGCTGCCGGTGAAGACCGTGATCATCAACAACGGCTACCACGGCATGGTGCGCCAGTGGCAGGAGATTATCTACAAGGAGCGCTACTGCGCCATCGACCTGTCGGCGAGCCCTGATTTCGTGAAGCTGGCCGAGGCCTATGGGTGCGTCGGGATCCGCGCCACCAAGCCGAGCGAAGTGGTCCCGGCGCTGGAGAAGGCGTTCTCGACCCCCGGCCCCGTGGTGGTGGACATGCAGGTGGATCGGGAGGAGGACGTGTTCCCGATGGTCCCGGCCGGCGGGGCCAACAAGGACATGATCCTCGAGCGCCCCAACAAGGATGTGAAGGCCAAAGCCGCCAAGTCGCAGACCGGCTTTTAGGGAAAGGACGAGAGACGTTGCAGAACGGAAGCGAGCCGAAAAAGCATACGATCGCAGTGCTGGTGGAGAACCGGTTTGGCGTCCTCTCGCGCGTCGCCGGGCTCTTCAGCGCGCGCGGGTACAACATCGAGAGCCTGTCGGTGGGCGAGACGCTCGATCCCACGGTCTCGCGGATGACGCTGGTCGTCCGGGGGGACGAGTTCGTCATGGAGCAGGTCATCAAGCAGCTCCACAAGCTCATCGACGTCATCAAGGTCACCGACCTCACCGAGGAGAATCACGTCGAGCGCGAGATGATTCTCTTGAAGGTCAACGCCGAGCCGGCCTCCCGGGCGGAAATTCTTCGGATCGCCGACATTTTCAGGGCGAAGGTCGTGGACGTGACGCCGACGACCTATACCCTGGAGGCCACCGGCGACGAGACGAAGGTCACCGCGATCGTGGAGCTGGTTCGCCCCTTCGGCATCCAGGAACTGGTCCGAACCGGAAAGGTGGCCATCGCGCGGGGGGCGAAGGCGCGGGGCCGCAAGGCGGAGGAGAAACTGGGCAAGGTCGTGGAGCCGGCCCCGGCGTCGAAGGAGCCCGTCCGGGACATCGGCTTCGAGGATTGAAGAGGAGGGCATCACCGTGCCAGCCAGAATTTACTACGATCAGGACGCGGATCTGGGATTGCTCCGGGGCAAGAAGATCGCGATCATCGGCTACGGCAGCCAGGGGCACGCCCACGCCCTGAACCTGAAGGACTCGGGGCAGGACGTGGTCGTGGGGCTCTACAAGGGCTCCAAGAGCTGGACCAAGGCGGAAAAGGACGGGGTCAAGGTCGCCACGGTGGCGGAGGCGGCCCAGATGGCCGACCTGATCATGATCCTCCTGCCGGACCAGAGCCAGCGCCAGGTCTATGAGGAGTCCATCAAGGGCGGCCTCGGCAAGGGCAAGACCCTGATGTTCGCCCACGGCTTCAACATCCACTTCAACCAGGTGGTGCCGCCCTCGGATGTGGACGTGTCGATGATCGCGCCCAAGGCCCCCGGCCACGTCATGCGGGACCTCTTCACCCAGGGGCCCGGCGTCCCCGCGCTGCTGGCGGTGTACCAGGACGTGTCGGGGAAGGCCAGGGACGTGGCCCTTGCCTACGGCAGGGGCGTCGGCTGCACCCGGGCCGGCGTCATCGAGACCACGTTCAAGGAGGAAACGGAGACCGACCTGTTCGGCGAGCAGACGACCCTCTGCGGCGGCGTCTCTCACCTGATCAAGGCCGCGTTCGAGACCCTCGTGGAGGCCGGCTACCAGCCCGAGGTCGCGTACTTCGAGTGCATGCACGAGATGAAGCTGATCGTGGACCTGTTCTACCAGGGCGGCTTGGCCTACATGCGTTACTCGGTCTCCGACACCGCCGAGTACGGCGACTACACGCGGGGCCCGCGCATCATCAACGACGCCGCGCGGGGCGAGATGAAGAAGATCCTGGCGGAGATCCAGTCCGGCCAGTTCGCGCGCGAGTGGGTCCTGGAGAACCAGGCCAACCGGGCGCAGTTCCTCGCCATGCGCAAGCGCGACGCCCAGCATCCCATCGAGGAGGTCGGCAAGCGCCTCCGGGGGATGATGAGCTGGATCAAGCCGCCGCGGATGTAAGATAGAGGAATGAGAGCGCGGATCCCCGTCGCCCCGGAAGGCTGGCCGTTCATCCTGATCCCAGGCGCGGCGGCCTGCGCGCTGGGGTGGCTCGGCTGGTGGTGGCCTGCGGGTGGTCTGGGGCTGGCGGCGCTCGCGGCGCTGGCCTTCTTCAGGGATCCGGAGCGGAGGCCGCCCGGCATTCCGGGGGCCGTGTTGGCCCCGGCGGATGGGAGAGTCAGGGAGATCCGGGAGCTGAGCGACCCGTTCGTGGGCGAGGCAGTGCGGGTGTCGATCTTCCTGTCGCCCCTGGACGTGCACGTCAACCGGTCGCCCATCGCGGCGCTGGTGAGCGAGGTGGAGTACCGCGCGGGGCGCTTCCTGGCGGCGTACCGCCCCGAGGCCTCGGAGGAGAACGAGCGCTGCCGGATCGCCTTGCAGGGCGAAGCGGCACGGGTGACGGTGACGCAGATCGCAGGGGTGGCGGCGCGCCGGGTGGTGTGCCGGGTGCGAGCGGGCGACAAGCTCCGGGCGGGGGAGCGCTTCGGCTTGATCCGCTTCGGGTCGCGGACGGACCTTTTCATGCCCAAGGGCACCGACCTCCGGTGCCGGCCGGGCGAGCAGGTGCGGGGAGGAGAGACGATCATGGGAGTGCTCCGATGAGACGCCGGCTGATCGGCGGCGGGGGCGCGGGGGCCGCGCGGCGGCGCCGGTGGCAGGTCCTGAGGGAAAAGCGCCGCCGCGGGATCTTCCTGCTGCCGAGCCTCCTGACCACCGCGAATCTGTTCTGCGGGTTCCTGGCGATTCTGCTGACGGCGAACGGCCGGTACGAGCAGGCTGCGGTGGCCATTATCGCGGCGATCGTGCTTGACATCCTCGATGGCAAGGTGGCGCGCCTCACGAATACCACCACCCAGTTCGGGCTCGAGTTCGACTCGCTGGCCGACCTGGTGTCGTTCTGCGTGGCCCCGGCCTTCCTCCTGTATGCCTGGGGGCTGTCGCAGCTGGGGCGGGCCGCCTGGCTCGCCGCCTTCCTGTTCGTGATCTGCGGGGCGATCCGGCTGGCCCGGTTCAATGTCCATGCCGGGCTGCTGGACCGCCGCTTTTTCGTCGGGCTGCCGACGCCGGCAGCCGCCGGCCTCGCGGCCGCCACGGTGCTCCTCCTGGTGGACGACGAGGTTCCCCGCTGGGGATTGCTGGCCATCAGCGCCGCCACGTACCTGGTGGCGGTGTTGATGGTGTCAACCTTCCGCTACTGGAGCTTCAAGGAAGTGGACCTCTCCCGGCGTCACCGGGTGGGGATCCTGCTGCTGGTGGTGCTCACCGTGCTGATCATCGCCACGGCGCCCCAGTTCTTCCTCTTCATTCTGTTCGGGCTCTACGTCCTGTCGGGTCCCGCGCGCCGCCTGTGGGTGCGGAAGCCGGAGGGCGCGTCGAGCGTGGACACCGGGCGGAAGGACAGCACCTAAACGCCAACGAGCGTATGTCGGAGGGGGTCATGAACCGCGTCATCATATTTGACACCACGTTGAGGGACGGGGAGCAGGCGCCGGGCTTTTCGATGAACACCATGGAAAAACTCGAGATGGCCCGGCAGTTGGCCCGGCTCAACGTGGACGTCGTCGAAGCCGGGTTCCCCATTTCGTCGGACGAGGACTTCGAAGCCACGCGGGAGGTCGCGCGCCAGGTCGGGACGCTGGAGGGGGCGCCGATCGTCTGCGGCCTCTCCCGCGTGGGGCTGGCGGACATCGACCGCTGCTGGGAGGCGGTCAAGTACGCGCGGCGCCCACGCATTCACACCTTCGTGGCGACCTCGGACATCCACCTGAAGTACAAGCTGCGGAAGACGCGCGCCGAGGTGCTGAAGGCCGCGGTGGATGCGGTGAAGCACGCGCGCGCCTACTGCGCGGACGTGGAGTTCTCGCCGGAGGATGCGTCCCGGTCCGACTTCGAGTACATGTGCGACGTGCTGGAAGCCGTGATCGACGCCGGGGCCACGACCATCAACATCCCCGACACCGTCGGGTACGCCATCCCGCAGGAGTGGGGGGAGCGCATCGCCCGAATCCGCCAGCGCGTCAAGAACGTGGACAAGGCGGTGCTCTCGGTCCACTGCCACAACGACCTGGGGCAGGCGGTGGCCAACTCGCTCGTGGCCATCATGAACGGCGCCCGGCAGGTGGAGTGCACGATCAACGGCATCGGCGAGCGCGCGGGCAACGCCTCCCTCGAAGAGATCGTGATGTCGCTCCGGACCCGGAAGGACTTCTTCGGCATCGATACCCAGGTGAAGACGGAGGAGATCTTCCGCGCCTCCCGGCTCCTCTCCCACATCACGGGGGTGCACGTCCAGCCGAACAAGGCCGTCGTCGGCGAGAACGCCTTTGCCCACGAGGCGGGCATTCACCAGGACGGCGTCCTGAAGGAGAAGCTCACCTACGAGATCATGCGCCCCCAGGACATCGGGCGCTCCTCCAACAAGCTCGTGATGGGGAAGCACTCGGGGCGCCACGCGCTGGCGGCGCGTCTCAAGGATCTCGGGTTCGAACTGGAGGGGGCCGAGCTGGACAAGGCGTTCAAGAAGTTCAAGGACCTCGCGGACAAGAAGAAGGAAGTGTACGACGACGACCTGATCGCGATCGTGCAGGATGAGATGACGCACGTTCTGGAGACGTATACCCTCGACTACCTGCACGTGATCAGCGGGACGAGCATCGTCCCGTCGGCCACGATCCGGCTCAGCAAGGAGGGGCAGGTCTTCCAGGACTCCGGGGTCGGGGACGGACCGGTGGACGCCGCGCTGAACGCGATCGACGCGGTGACCGGGCTCAAGGGGCGTCTCCTGGATTATCAGCTGCGGGCCATCACCGGCGGGAAGGACGCGATCGGCGAGGTGTCGGTCAAGGTGGATTTCGACGGCACGGTGGTGACCGGCAAGGGGGCGTCCACCGACGTCATCGAGGCGAGCGCCCGCGCCTACGTGAACGCGCTCAATCGCGCAGTCCATCCGGTGGCACTGCGCGTCAAGGAGAGCGGCCCGTAAGGGATCCGAAGGACTTAAACCATCTCGACCCAGGGGAGAGCCCGGACACGGGCTCTTCTCCTCTTGAGGCACGGCGATGCCGATGACGATCACCGAGAAGATCCTGGCGGCCCACGCCGACAGGAAGGAAGTGCATCCGGGGGAGCTGGTCACCTGCCGGCTCGACCTGCTCATGGGCAACGACATCACGGCTCCCATCGCCATCAAGGAGTTCGAGAAGGTGGGGGCGACGTCCATCTTCGACCCCGACCGCCTGGCGATCGTGCTGAGTCACTTCGTCCCGGCCAAGGACATCAAGTCCGCGGACCAGTGTCGGATCGCGCGTGTGTTCGCCCGGAAGCACCGCCTCAAGTACTTCTACGACGAGGGACGCGGCGGCATCGAGCACATCCTCCTTCCCCAGGAGGGGCTCGTGGTGCCCGGCGACATCGTGCTCGGCGCCGATTCGCACTCCTGCACCTACGGGGGCCTCGGGTGCTTCGGCACGGGGGTGGGCTCCACCGACCTGGCGGCGGCGATGATCACCGGGGAGACCTGGTTCAAGGTCCCGGAGTCGATGAAGTTCCACTTCTACGGCCGCCTCGCGCCCTGGGCCTCGGCCAAGGACCTGATCCTCTACACCATCGGCCAGATCAGCGTTGACGGCGCCACGTATCGCGCCATGGAGTTCACCGGCGAGGTGGTGGAACGGCTTCCCGTGGACCAGCGGCTCACCCTCTGCAACATGGCGATCGAGGCCGGTGGCAAGAGCGGGATCGTCGCGCCCGACGCGATCACGCTCGAGTACGTGAAGCCACGCGCCAAGCGTCCGTGGCGCCTGTACACGTCCGACCCCAACGCCGCCTACCATTCGGTGTACGAATGGGACGTCGGGAAGATCGGGCTGCAGGTGGCGTGCCCGTACTCGCCAGACAACGTGAAGCCGCTGGAGGAGGTCGCGGGGGTGGACGTGGACCAGGTCTTCATCGGCTCCTGCACCAACGCCCGCATGGAGGACCTCCGCATCGCCGCCCGGATCATGCGCGGCAAGAAGGTGGCGCCGTACGTGCGCTGCATCGTCATTCCCGCTACTCATCAGGTCTTCCAGGAGGCCCTCAAGGAAGGTCTCATCGAGGTGTTCTCTGAGGCGGGGTGCGCCATCTCGGAGGCCACCTGCGGGCCCTGCCTCGGCGGCTTCAACGGCGTGCTCGGCGCCGAGGAGGTGTGCCTCAGCACCTCGAACCGCAACTTCCCCGGCCGGATGGGCCATCCGAAGGCCAAGGTCTACCTGGCCAGCCCGGCGGTGGCAGCGGCCACGGCGATCAGGGGAAAGATCGCGCATCCGGAAGAAGTCGCGGCGGCCTGAGGGAGGGCCCATGAACCTGTACGGCAAGGCGTGGAAGTTCGGCGACAACTTGGACACCGACCAGATCATTCCGGCTCGCTACCTCGTCACGTCGGACCCCGAGGAACTGGGCAAGCACTGCATGGAGGACGCGGAGCCCGAGTTCGCCAAGAAGGTGAGGATCGGGGATGTCCTCGTGGGGCTCAAGAACTTCGGTTGCGGGTCGTCGCGGGAGCACGCCCCGATCTCCATCAAGGCGGCGGGCGTGTCCGCCGTGATCGCCAAGTCCTTCGCCCGGATCTTCTACCGGAACTCGATCAACCTGGGGCTCCCCCTCTTCGAAACCGATGCCGCAGAGCGCATCGAGCAGGGGGACGACCTGGAGCTCAATCCCGCCACTGGGGAGATCAAGAACTTGACCAAGGGGGAGCGGTACCAGGCCCAGCCGCTCCCCGAGTTCGCCCGGGAGATCATGGCCGCCGGGGGGCTGATGAAGTACGTGGCGAAGAAGAAGGGGCTCGGGAACGCGGAGGGCCCGACGCCGTCCGCCTACGACGCGCGCCAGGACTAGCGGATGCCGACCCGGAAGATCGCGGTGCTCCCCGGCGACGGGATCGGCCAGGAGGTGATCCCGGAGGCCATCAAGGTGCTCAGGGTGGTGGCCAAGGCGTCTGGCGCGAGTTTTGAGTTCGAGGAGGGGCTGGTAGGCGGGGCCGCCATTGACGAGACGGGCGGTCCCCTGCCGGACTCGACGTTCCGACTCTGCGAAGCCAGCGATGCCATCCTCT
This sequence comes from Candidatus Rokuibacteriota bacterium, assembly GCA_016179965.1. GTDB lineage: Bacteria > Methylomirabilota > Methylomirabilia > Rokubacteriales > CSP1-6 > CSP1-6. Next base: position 25,801 of record JACPCF010000013.1, read on the forward strand.
TCGGGGCGGTCGGCGGGCCGAAGTGGGACGATTTCCCCCACGAGCGGCGACCCGAGCGGGGGCTCCTCCGGCTCCGGAAGGAGCTGGACCTGTTCGCGAACCTCCGGCCCGCCAAGTGCTTCTCGATGCTCGTCGAGGCTTCCCCCCTGCGCCGGTCCGTAGTAGAGGGCACGGACCTCATGGTGGTCCGGGAGCTGACCGGCGGGCTCTATTTCGGCGAGCCCCACGGGATCGAGCGAATGGCCGACGGGAGCGCCCACGCCGTCAACACCATGTCCTACACCTCGCGGGAGATCGAGCGGGTGGCGCGGGTGGCCTTCGACGTGGCCCGCAAGCGGCGAAAGCGGCTGACCTCGGTGGACAAGGCCAACGTCCTCGTCGTCTCCCAGCTGTGGCGGGAAGTGGTGACTCAGGTGGCGCGGGCCTACCCGGACGTCGCGCTCGAGCACGTCCTGGTGGACAACTGCGCGATGGCCCTGGTCGCCCGGCCGACGCAGTTCGATACGATCGTGACGGAGAATACCTTCGGTGATATCCTGTCTGATGAGGCCGCGATTCTGGCTGGGTCCATGGGGATGCTGCCCTCGGCGAGCCTCGGCGGCCGGGGACCCACGCCGGAGCGTGGGTGCGCGCTCTACGAGCCGGTTCACGGGACCGCGCCTGACATCGCGGGGAAGGGGGTCGCCAACCCGATCGCGGCGATCCTCTCGGCGGCCATGCTGCTGCGGCATTCGCTGAACATGGCCGCGGACGCGGAGAAAGTCGAGGCCGGGGTCGTGCGGGTGCTGGAGAAGGGGTACCGGACGGCGGACATCCGCCAGGACGGAACGACCGCGGTGGGCACGAGCGAGATGGGTGATCTGATCGCGCGCGAGGTGCTCGCGCTTTATTAGTCGGCTAGCGGGGTCAGGTCTTGCAATGCAACACGGACCGCACCGCGGATCGCTAGTCGCGGGGAGCTGATAGGCCATGGGATCGGGGTACGTGGTGGCGGTGGTCGGGGCGACGGGCGCGGCGGGGAGCACGACGCTCAGGATCCTCGAGGAGCGGAAGTTCCCTGTCCGGGAGCTGCGCTGCTACGCCTCCGAGCGCTCGGTGGGAACCCGGCTGCCGTTTCGCAGGGACTCCGTCCGGGTGGAGAAGCTGGGCCCGGAGGCGTTCAAGGGGGTGGAGATCGCCTTCTTCTCGGCGGGGTCGGCCCAGTCCAAGGAGTACGCCCCCCGGGCGGTGAAGGCCGGGGCCGTGGTCGTGGACAAGTCGAGCGCCTTCCGGATGGACCCAACCGTGCCGCTCGTGGTGCCGGAGATCAACCCCCATGTGGTGAAGGGTCACTTGGGGATCGTGGCCAGCCCCAACTGCACGACCGTCGTCACGGTCATGCCGCTGAAGCCGTTGCACGATGCGGCGCGCCTCCGCCGGGTTGTGGCCACCAGCTACCAGGCAGTCTCGGGCGCCGGCGTGAGGGGCGTGGAGGAGCTCAGACGGCAGACCCTGGCCTGGGCGCGTGGCGAGGTCCTGAAGGCCGAATACTTCCCCCATCAGATCGCCTTCAACCTGATCCCTCACATCGACAAGTTCGCAGAGAATGGTTACACCGGCGAGGAATTGAAGCTCGTGAACGAGGTGCGGAAGATCCTCGAGCTGCCGGATCTCCGCATCTCGCCCACGACGGTCCGGGTCCCCGTCTTCACCGCCCACTCGATCGCCGTGAACGTCGAGACCGAGGAGCCCGTCACGCCCCAGCGGGCCCGGGAGCTCTTCGCCGACTTTCCCGGCCTGCGCGTCTGGGACGACCCGGAGCAGAATCGCTATCCCATGCCGGTGGTCGTGGAGGGGCAGGACGAGTGCTTCGTGGGGCGGATTCGCGCCGACCTGTCGCTGGCCAACGGGCTGAACTTCTGGGTGACCGGCGATCAGCTCCGAAAAGGCGCGGCCACGAACGCCGTCCAGATCGCCGAGCTGCTCATCCGTTAGGGGGTGTCCCGAACGGTCAGGGTGCGTCGGATCAGGCGCTGGCTTCGAGGGCCCGGTCGCTTTTACCTGACCCTGTTCTTCACCGTGCTGGTCGTCGCCTACGTGGTCGTGCCCTGGATCGTGACGCTCGTGGAGACGATGAGCGGCTATGACCCGGCGTACTACGAGCCCAAGGACCGCGAACGGCAAGACTACCTGAAGTCCCTGCCGAGCATCGCCCAGACCTTCCTGGGCTGGGAGACGACCTTCAAGCTCCTCCTCCTCGTCCTCGTCGGGCTCCTCTGGCTGATCGGCGTCCCGTTCCGCCGGTAGCCGGTCGTGGGTCTCCGGGCTCTCCGCCTCGTCCTGGCCTATGACGGCACCGCGTATTATGGCTGGCAGGTCCAGCCCTCCCAGCCCACGATCCAGGGGCTCCTGACCGACGCCTGCCAGCGGCTCTTCCGCGCGCCGCTCCGCGTGGTGGGGGCCAGCCGGACCGACGCGGGCGCCCACGCCCTGGGCCAAGTGGCCAGTCTGGTCGTCGAGAGCGGACTGCATCCGCTGGCGATCCGCTCGGCGCTCAACAGTTCTCTGCCCGCGGACATTCGCGTGCTCGCCGTCGCCGAGGCGCCCGCGGGATTCGACGGCCGGCGCTCGGCGCTCTCCAAGCGGTACGCCTATCTGATCGACAACGGGCCCGTGCCCAACCCTCTCCTCGGCCGCTACGCGTGGCACGTGGCGCATCCCCTCGATCTGACCGCCATGGCGGGGGGGCTCCGGCTTCTCCGGGGCAAGCACGATTTCTCGGCCTTCTGCGCCGCCGCCGGGCGGGCCCGCACCCCCACCTGCACCGTCTATTCGGGACGGCTCCTCGCGCGTCGGGGGGTGGTGGCCGTCGTTCTCTCAGCCGACAGCTTCCTTCATCACATGGTCCGAAACGTGGTGGGGAGTCTCGTGGAGGTCGGCCGGGGAAGTCGGAGGCCGGAGTGGATGGCCGAGCTGCTCCTGGGCCGCGATCGCACCCGGGCGGGTCCCACGGCGCCGGCTCACGGCCTGACCCTGCTCCGCGTTACGTATCCGCGCCCCGCGTGACCCATGCCCAGACGGCGTGAAGGGCGGGACCTCCCGGAGATCGTCAAGCGGCTCTTCGCCGAGGCGCGGGCCCAGTTTCCTGATCCGCGGGCGGTGAACCGGGCGCTGGTAGAGCTCTCGCGCTTCTATGATGCGGTCTCCGGGGGCGTCATCGTGGAGCACGCCACCAGGCGCCGCATCGTCGAGCTGCTCGAAAAGGGCCAGACCGAGGAGGCCCGGCGCGCGCTGGAGGAACGGTTCGAGGAGTATTCCCGGAGTTTTAAGCCCGGCGACGAAAAGTGACTGAGGAGTCGTTCACCTTCCGTATTTTCCCCCTTGACAGGGTGGGCCAGTTTCATTACTAATTACGCTAAGTTGAGCCGACACCACGGGAAAATGATCACAAGGAACGACCTCCGAAAGGGGTGTGACCATGGCCCTTTCACGGCGTGACTTACTGAAGTACGGCGGCGCAACGGCGGCGGGAGTGCTCGCCGGCGGGCGCGCGCTCGACCTGGGCGCCGTCGAGTCCTTCGCCACGTCCATCCGGATCAAGGAAGCGAAGGCGTTTCCTGGCGTGTGTCCTTATTGCGCGGTGGGGTGCGCCCAGCTGATCTACGTTAAGGATGGAAAGATCATTGACATCGAGGGCGACCCCAGCACCCCGCACACCGAGGGCGCCCTCTGTCCGAAGGGCTCCTCCACCTACCAGCTGTCGATCAACGAGCGTCGCTGGACGAAGGGCATGTACCGCGCGCCTGGGAGCGACAAGTGGGAGGCGAAGCCGCTGGACTGGATGATGGAGCAGATCGCCCAGCGGATCAAGAAGACTCGCGACGAGACCTTCGTCGAGAAGGTGAAGGTCGGCGACAGGGCGGTCACGGTCAACCGTTGCGAAGGGATCGCCTGGCTCGGCTCCTCGGTCCTCGACAACGAGGAGAACTACCTGATCGCCAAGCTCTCCCGCGCCATGGGCCTGGTGAACCTGGAGAACTCGGCGCGCCTCTGCCACTCGGCGACGGTGCCGGCCCTGGGCGCCACCTTCGGCCGCGGGGCGATGACGACCAACCTGATCGACGTCATCAACGCCGACGTGATCATGCCCACGTCCAACTGGGCCGAGTGCCACCCGGTCAGCTACAAGTGGGTCATGAAGGCCAAGGAGCGTGGGACGAAGATCATCCATGTCGATCCGCGCTTCACCCGGACCTCGGCGACCGCCGACATCTGGGTCCCGATCCGCTCGGGAACCAACATCGTGTACTTCGGCGGGCTGATCCGCTACGCGATCGAGAGCAAGAAGTACTTCCACGACTACGTCGTCAACTACACCAACGCCGCCTTCCTCGTGGACCCGGCCTTCAAGACCCCGACGGACCTCAACGGGCTCTTCACCGGCTACGATAAGACCAAGCGGAGCTACGACCAGACCACGTGGAAGTTCCAGCTGGATGAGAACGGCTATCCCAAGCAGGACCCGACGCTCCGCGATCCCAACTGCGTCTTCCAGCTCCTCCGGCGCCACTACAGCCGCTACACCCCCGAGATGGTGGAGCGGGTCTGCGGGATCCCCAAGGACCTGTTCCTGAAGGTGGCGGACACGTTCTGCTCGGCCTCGGGGCCGGACAAGACCGCGACGATCTCGTACGCGCTCCAGTTGAACCAGTCCACCAACGGCGTCCAGCAGATCCGGTCGCTCTGCATGCTCCAGCTCATCCTGGGGAACGTCGGCCGGCCCGGCGGTGGCGTGGTCGCCCTTCGCGGCCACTCCAACGTCCAGGGCGCCACGGACTTCGGGACCCTCTACCACATGCTCCCGGGCTATCCGCCCATGCCGCTCCAGGGGCCTCACCCGACGCTGATGGATTATCTGGAGAAGACGACGCCCAAGGGCGGGTTCTGGGTCAACAACCCCAAGTTCGTCGTGAGCCAGCTGAAGGCGTGGTGGGGGCCCGCGGCGACCAAGGAGAACGACTACGCCTACGACTACCTCCCCAAGCGGGAGAAGGCCGACGCCTACTCCCACCAGCACTTCATCGTGGGGATGTACAAGAAGACGGTCAAGGGGTTCATCTGCATGGGGCAGAACCCGGCCGTGGACAGCCCCAACGCCAAGATGAGCCGGGCGGCCCTCCGGAACCTGGAGTGGCTCGTGGTGGTGGACCTCTTCGAGACCGACACCGCAGCCGTCTGGAAGGAGCCCGGGGTCGATCCCAAGGCCTCCAAGGTGGAGGTGTTCTTCATCCCGGGCGCGCCGGCGGCGGAGAAGGACGGCTCCATCACCAACACCATGCGGTTGGCCCAGTGGCACACCAAGGCCGTCGAGCCACCGGGAGACGCCCGCTCGGACGCGGCCTTCGTCGTGGACGTGGGGAACCGGCTGAAGGCGCTCTACAAGGACTCCACGGCCAGGAAGGACGGGCCGGTCCTCGACCTCGTGTGGGACTACCAGCCCCAAGGGCCCAAGAAGGAGCCCAAGATGGAGCTGGTGCTGAAGGAGATCAACGGTTACGCGACCGATGAGATCAAGGACAAGGACGGCAAGGTCCTCTTCAAGAAGGATGATCACCTCAAAGGCTTCATCCAGCTCAGGGACGATGGCCTGACGGCGTGCGGCGACTGGATCTACGGCGGCATTTACCCGGAGGAGGGGAAGAACCTCGCCGCCCGCCGCGAGCGGACGAAGGAAGGCGACTACCTCGCCCACGAGTGGGGCTTCGTCTGGCCTGCCAACCGCCGGATCCTCTACAACCGCTGCTCGGCGGACCCCTCGGGCAAGCCGTGGAGCGAGAAGAAGAAGCTCATCTGGTGGGATGCGGAGCAGAAGAAATGGGTCGGGCTGGACGTGCCCGACTTCGGCCTGGCCATGGCGCCGGACGCGCCGCGGGCCAAGGAGGGGCCGCTCAAGGGGATCAGCGGTATCGACGCGTTCATCATGAACCCCCACGGCAAGGGGCAGTTCTTTGCTTCCATCGTGGACGGCCCCTTCCCCGAGCATTACGAGCCGTTCGAGTCGCCGACGAAGAACCTCCTGTCCAAAGTGGACAACAACCCAGTCGCCAAGGTGTACGACATCGGCGACCTGAACAAGCTCGGCACGCCCGACAAGTACCCGTATATCCTGACCACGTATCGGCTCACCGAGCACCATGCGGCCGGCATGTCGCGGCATGTGCCGTGGCTCTCCGAGCTCTTCTACGGCCACTTCGCCGAGATCGGCCCGGAGATGGCCAAGGAGCTCGGGATCAAGAACGGCGACGAGATCACGGTGGAGACGCCGCGGGCCAAGATCAAGGTCAAGGCCATGGTGACGGAGCGGATCAGGCCGTTCATCATCAACGGCAAGAAGGTCTACCAGGTCGGGATCCCCTGGCACTGGGGCTACCAAGGGGTCATGCGCTCGGCCCGGGGGGACATCACCAACGACCTGGTGGCGAGCCTCGGAGACCCCACGACGTTCATTCAGGAGTCCAAAGCGCTCCTCTGCAACGTGCGGAAGGGGGTGGCGTAAATGGCGCGCACGGTCGCGATGTTCACGGACATCTCCCTGTGCATCGGCTGTCGGGCCTGCCAGGTTGCCTGCAAGCAGTGGAACCAGCTCCCGGCAGAGGAGCCCGAGTGGACGGGCACGTACCAGAACCACGCCCACTTTACCGATAAGAGCTACCGCTTGGTGAGGTTCATCGAGCAGAAGGACGACAAGGGCGGCCTCCAGTGGCACATGATGTCCGACGTCTGCAAGCACTGCGCCCAGGCGGGGTGCCTCGAGGCCTGCCCCACCGGGGCCATCTACCGGACCCAGTATGGGACGGTCAACATCAACCAGGACATCTGTAACGGCTGCCGGTACTGCGTGTCGGCCTGCCCGTTCGGCGTGGTGGCCTTCAACCACGACACCGGGCGCGCCAACAAGTGCACGTTCTGTAACGACCGGCTCCACAACGGCCTCGGCCCGGCCTGCGCCAAGGCCTGCCCGACCGAATCCATCGCGTTCGGCTTCAGGGACGAGCTGGCGGCCAAGGCCAGGAAGCGGGTCGAGACGCTGAAGAAGATGGGGTACAAGAACGCCCAGCTCTACGGCGAGGACCAGAACGGTCCCCTGGGCGGCCTCAACGCGTTCTTCCTCCTCCTGGACAGGCCCTCGGTGTACGGCTTGCCGGAGAAGCCGCGGCTCCCCCAGAACAACGTCCTCGTGGACTCGCTCCTGTCCATCGGCTCGGCCCTGCTGGTCGGGGTCGGCGCGCTGGTGGCCTTCAGGGAGCGGGGTGGAAAGGAGTAGCCGATGCCGCTCCTCCAGAGCGCGGATTGGCCGCTTCTGATCGACCTCTACTTCTTCCTCGCGGGGCTGGCCGGCGGGGCGTTCGTGATTGCCACCATCGCCCACCTCGTGGGGGGGGAGCGCAGCCGCAATGTTGTCAGGGTCGGCTATTACGTGTCCCTCCTCGCCCTGATCCCCGCGCCCGTCTTGCTCACCGTTGACCTGGGGGTGCCCAGCCGGTTCATGCATATGCTCGCGGTCACCAAGCCCGATCCCACGATCGGCATGTCCGCGATCAACATTGGGTCGCTCCATATCAAACCGTTTTCGCCGATGAACATGGGGGCCTGGGCCCTCCTCGGATTCGGCGTGCTCGCGTTCCTCGCCGCGCTCTCCGTGTTTCTCGAGGACACCAAGCGGGGGCGGGACCTCTCGGCCCTGCGCACCACCGTGGGGGTCATCGGCGGGTTCTTCGGCTTCTTCCTGGCGGCCTATCCCGGCGTGCTCCTCGGGGCCACGGCGCGGCCGCTCTTCCAGAGCGCGAGCTTCCTCGGCGCCCTGTTCCTGGCCGTCGGCGCCAGCACCGGAGCGGCGGCCATCGCGCTGATCCTCTCCTTCGTGGGCCAGGAGGCCGGCGGCGCCCTGAGCCGGCTCCGGCAGATCATCATCCCGGTCCTGCTCCTTCAGGCCGTCACGCTGGCTCTTTTCCTCGTGAAGGTCGGGATGTCGGGGGGCGAGGGCACGGCGCAGTCGCTGGCGCTGCTCCTGAGCGGCCCTTACAGCCTGATCTTCTGGGTCGGGGCGGTGGCCGTCGGCCTGATCGTGCCCTTCGTCCTTCAGCTCGCCTCGCGCCAGCCGGGGCTCGTGGCGATCTCGGCGGTCCTCATCCTGGTCGGCGGCTTCCTGGTCAAGTACGTCATCATCGCGGCCGGCCAGGTGGTGCTGTCCTAGCTTCGCGCAGCGTTCGGATGGTGAAGGGGTCCCTCCGCGGGGCCCCTTCGTTTTTCGAGACGGATGGAACACCTGACCTCGGATCGGCTCAAGCGGGAGCAGGAGAAGACGGTCGCCTCGCCGCGGATGCGGTATGGCCTCCTGTCGCGCGTCCTATTCCTCGCGATGGACCTCCTCTATGGCCGCCGGAGGACGCTCTCGAAGTTCAAGGTCCTCGAAATCATCGCCCGGGTCCCCTACCAGTCCTGGGAACACGTCGCGTACATCGCGATCACCCACACCCACGCCTACCCGGACTTTGCCCGCCGCGTGTTCGACCGCGTCAAGGAGAGCCGGATCCAGCAGGACAACGAGCAATGGCACCTGCTGATCCTGGAGGAGCTCACCGACAAGAAGGGCATCCACGAGAATTTCGTTCGGTACCGGTTCATCCCCCAGGTGATCGCGTTCGGGTACTATCACATCTCGTGGCTCCTCTACGTGATCCGGCCCGAGTGGAGCTATCTGATGAACGCCCACTTCGAGGATCACGCCGAGCACGAGTACATGGAATACGTGGCGGAGAACGCCACCCTGGAGAGGGAGCCCTTCGAAAGTATGTTTGCTGACGACTACGGCAACTTCGCCTCCCTGGCCGACCTCTTCCGGCAGATTGGGTTCGACGAGCGGGTGCACAAGGAGGAGAGCCTGGCGCGGATCGCCAGCGCGCGCTTCCGTTAAGAAAGGCCACCGTGGACGTGTTGGCCAGAGCGCGATGGCAAGTGCTAAGATCAGTGTTAGAATACCGATAGTATGCGGAGCTTCGTCCGGTTCCACGGCGGGAAGGCGGAAGAGGTCAAGGGGGACGTCGTCCGCGAGCAGCCGCTCGTGATCTACGTCAACGACACGAAGTTCCTCACCCTCCTCTGCACTCCCCTGAAGCTCGACTGCCTGGTGGTGGGGTACCTCTGGCTGGAGAAGGTCATCGCGTCGCTCGACGAGATCAGGCGCCTCGACGTCTCGGAAGTGGACGGGCGGGCGGACGTGACTCTCACGCGCGAGGTCGAGCTCCCCACCGAGCGCATCCTCACTTCCGGCTGCGGGGGCGGCATCACCTTCCGGATCGACCCGCGTCTGTTCCCGCGGATCCGCTCCTCGCTCCGGGTGCGCCCCCAGCAGCTCTTCGAGCGGATGAAGGAGCTCTTTGCCGCGGCGGTGAACTACCGCGCGTCGCGCGGGATCCATGGCGCGGCCCTCAGCGACCGGAATCGGCTGCTGGTGGTCGCCGAAGACGTGGGACGCCACAACGCCGTGGACAAGATCAAGGGGGAGGCGCTCCTCAAGGGGATTCCCACGGCCGATCGGATCCTCCTGTCCACCGGGCGCATCTCCTCCGAGATGCTCCTGAAGGCGGCGCGGATGGGCGTGCCTCTGGTGGCGTCGCGAACCTCCCCGACGGAGATGGCCGTGAGCCTCGCCGAGCAGCTCGGCATCACCGTGGTGGGGTACCTCCGACCCGAAAGCCTGAACGTCTACGCCGGCGACGCCGTCCTCCTGGATGTCCGCTGACGGCGCGCATGGACGCGGCCGCTTCGCTCATCGCCGAGTGGGAAGATCTCCTGGCCCGCCGGCCCGCCTTCCGCGATTCGCTCGGCCTCTACGGGGCCGTCCTCGAGGCGTGGGGCCGCTGGAGCCCGGAAGGTTCCCCGGTGCTCCGCTGGGGGCCCGAGCACTGCCGCGAGCGCTGGGAGCGCGGCGTGTCGCTCATCGTGGAGGCGCCGCCAACCTTCGACCGCGAAGCGCTGGAGCCGCTCTTCGCCCCCCTGCTCGAGGAGTTGGCGGCCCTCGGGGAGGAGGAGGGGGAGGCGCTCAGCCGGTTCGCGGCGGCCTGGGACGAGGGGCGGTTTGCGCCGCGCGAGCTGCTGCCCGGGCTTCAGAAGGAGGGCGGGCGGGCACTCTCGGAGACGCTCGGGATTTCCCCGGATCTTGTCAATTTCGTAACCTACCTGGGGCTCCGGCCCCCCCTGGAGACCTACTTCGCCGAGGCGCGGGCCGCCTTTTCCCCCGACCTGTGGGACGCCGGCGCATGCCCGTTCTGCACCGGGGCTCCGTCGTTCGGAGACATCGGCGAAGACGGCAAGCGCTGGCTCTGCTGCGCCCTGTGCGGCGGGCGCTGGACCATCGGCCGCCTCCGCTGCCCGTTCTGCGATAACCGGGACGCGAAGACGCTGACCCGCCTGGCCGCCGAGGATCAGGAGGAAGGCTACCTCGTCGAGGCGTGCGATCTCTGCCGAGGCTACCTGAAGGGCGTGGACCGGCGAACGCGCTGGAACGCGGCCTCCGCGCTGATCGAAGACTGGGGAACGCCCCACCTCGACCTCATCGCCCGCCGCCGCGGCTACTGGCGGGCGACCCCCAGCCTGATTCAGCTGGCGCCGCCCCTCGACGAGGCTTAGTGGCGGGGGGACGGTCCGCCGTCAACGAAGATCGTCGTCCCCGTCATGAAGCTGGAGGCGTCGGAGGCCAGCAGCAGGGTGGGGTAGGCCACTTCTTCCGGCTTTCCCCAGCGCCGCATGGCCACCGAGTCGGCGACGCGCTGGTAAGTCTCCTTCGCCTGGTCGCCGCCCATGCCCAGCACCGCCTCGAAGCCCTCCGTGACGACGGGACCGGGCGCGATGGCGTTCACGCGGATCCCGTGCGGGGCCCAGGCCAGCGCCAGGGTCTTGGTGAAGTTGATGACGCCGGCCTTGGCCGCGCCGTAGGGGGCCATGAGGACGGAGCCGTGCTCGCCGGCGATGGACGCGATGTTGACGATCACCCCGCGCTTGCGGGGGATCATGTGGCGGCCCGCCGCCTTGGAGCAGAGGAAGACGCCCGTCAGGTTGATCCCCACCACGGTGTTCCAGCCGTTGGGGCTGATCGCTTCCACCGGGGCCACGAAGCTCGCGCCGGCGTTGTTGACCAGGACGTCGAGCCGGCCCAGTTCCGCCACGGTGCGGTCCACGAGCTGGTCCACCTGCTCCGCGCTCCTTACATCCACGGGGATGGCCAGCGCCTTCCGGCCGAGGTCGCGGATCGCCCGGGCCACCGGCTCCAGGTGCTCGGGCTTCCGGCTCCCGACCACGACGTGGGCGCCCGCGCGGGCGAATTCGAGCGCGATGGCCCTGCCGATCCCCGTTCCTCCTCCGGTCACGATCGCCACCCGGTCGTCGAGACGAAACGCATCCAGGCTCACTGGCGCACCTCCGTGGGGTGAGAGTGAACTCCTCGGCGGGGGCAGGGTAGGGCGGCCGGGTTCCACTGTCAACTCGAAGTTGCGTGGGAGACCGCAGGCTGTTAGAATTTTCGTGATGGGCCCGTCCCCGCGTGGGCGCCTCCGGCCGTGAACCTGATCCTCTTCGACCTGGCGCTCGTGGTGTACCTCCTGGCCACGGCGCTGGCGCTGATCCACCTCGTCCAGCGCAAGGAGGCGATCTACCGGCTCGCGGCGCTCGCCACGCTGGCGGGCTGGGTGCTCCACACTCTGGCGCTCGTGGTGAGGGGCGTCGAGCTCGGGCGTCCGCCGCTCGGGACGCTCGTGGAGGCGATGTCGGTGGTGGGGTGGGCCTGCGTGCTCTTCACCCTCTGGGCGGAGCGGCAGTACGGCGTCAAGGTCCTGGGCGCCTTTGTCCTCCCCCTCGTGGCACTCTCCGGCGTCTCGGGGGCGTGGCTTCCCCCGGGCCTCGGCGATCTCGCTCCCGCCCTCAAAAACGCCTGGATCTCGGTTCACGTGATCCTCGCCATGCTGGGGATCGCGGCCTTCGTCCTGAACTTCGCGGGCGGCGTCATGTACCTCCTCCAGGAACGCCAGCTCAAGGCCAAGCGTCCCGGCGCCCTCTACTACCGTCTCCCCTCGCTTGAGACGCTGGATCGCATGACCTATCGAGCGCTGACGCTGGGGTTCCCGTTCCTGACGCTCGGGCTCCTGCTCGGGGCGCTCTGGGCGCGAACGGCCTGGGGAAGCGTCTTCGCCTTCGACCCGCTGGCGCTCTTCTCGTTTTTGGCGTGGCTCGTCTACGCCGCGACGCTCGGGGGGCGGGCCGTGGCGGGGTGGCGGGGCCGCCGCGCCGCGTACTTCGCCGTGCTGGGCTTCAGCGCGCTCGTGCTGACTCTCGGAGCGGGCCTGTTGCTGCCAGGAAAGCACGGATCCTGATGGCCGAGCTCTTCGTCGCCGGCCTGAGCCACAAGACCGCGCCGATCGCCGTCCGCGAGCAGCTCGCCGTGGAAGAAGACAAGCTCCGCGAGATCCTCGCGGACGTCCACGCCACGGGGGCGCTCTCGGAAGTGCTCATCCTCTCGACCTGCAACCGCGTGGAGGTCTACGGCGTCGCCGACGTGCCCGGGGAGGCCCGCGCCCTCGCCTTCCGCCGCCTCGGCCAGCACCGCGGCGTGGACCTCGCTCGGGTGGAGCCGCTCCTGTACACCAAATCGGGCGCCGAGGCGGTCCACCACTGCTTCCGCGTGGCGGCCAGCCTGGACTCCATGATGCTCGGTGAGCCCCAGATCCTGGGGCAAGTCAAAGACGCCTTCGGGCTGGCCCAGAGCTGCCAGACCGTCGGACCGCTCCTCCACCACCTCTGGAGCCAGGCCTTCGCCGTGGCCAAGAAGGTGAGGACGCAGACGGAGCTGGCTCGGCACGCGGTTTCGGTCTCCTACGCCGCCGTAGAGCTCGCCCGGAAAATCTTCTCGAGCCTCAACGGTAAAGCGGTGCTGCTGATCGGCACTGGCAAGATGGGCGAGCTGGCCGCCAAGCACCTGGTGGACCAGGGGGCGTTCCCGATCTTCGTGGCCAACCGGACCTGGGCCCGCGCCCAGGAGATGGCCCGCGCCCTGGCGGGGACCGCGGTGCCCTTCGACGAGTGGCCGGAGGCCCTGGGAAGCGTGGACATCGTGATCACCTCCACCGGCGCCCCGGAGCCCATCGTGAGACGCGCCCAGGTGGAGCGCTCCATCCAGAGCCGCCGCTCGCAGCCGCTCTTCTTCATTGACATCGGCGTCCCGCGGGACGTGGAGCCGGGCGTCAACGAGCTGAACGCGGTCTTCTGCTACGACATCGACGATCTGCGTCAGGTGGTGGACTCGAACCTCCGGGAACGGCTGCGCGAAGCCCAGAAGGCCGAGGCCCTCGTCGAGCGCGAGGTGGCCAAATTCCTGGCCCGCGCCCAGGACCACGCGGTGGTGCCGACCATCGTCTCCCTCAGGGAGCGACTGGAAGCCATCCGGCGGGGCGAGGTGGAAAAGGCCTACACGCTGCTTCCCGACGCCGACGCCCAGACGCGCAGGGCCATCGAGGCGATGTCGCAAGCCATCGTGAACAAGATCCTCCACACCCCCATCGTGACGCTGCGGGAGCGCTCGCGGGGCGGCCACGGGCGCAGCTGGACGGAGATGGTCCACGAGCTGTTCGGCCTCGCCGGGAGGGGAGAAGAGAAATGACCGCGTCTCCCATCCACGTCGGCGCGCGGGGAAGCCCGCTGGCCCTGCGCCAGGCGACGCTGGTCGCCGAGCGCCTCCGCGCTGTGGTCCCGGATCGTCCCGTCGAGATCGTCTCGATGAAAACCTCGGGTGATCGGCTGGCCCAGGTCTCGCTCGGCGAATTCGGCGGCAAGGCGCTCTTCGTGAAGGAACTGGAGGAGGCGCTCGCCGATGGGCGCGTGGACGTCGCCGTCCACAGCCTGAAGGATATGCCGGCCGAACTTCCCGACGGTCTCTGCCTGGCGGCGTTCCCCACCCGGGAGGATCCGCGCGACGTTCTGGTGAGCCTGACGGGCGGGGGGATCGCCGACCTTCCTCGCGGGGCCACGGTTGGGACCTCGAGTCTCCGGCGCCGCGTGCTGCTCCTATCCCTCCGGCCGGACTTGAGGATCGAGCCCATCCGAGGCAACGTGGATACTCGTCTCACAAAGCTCTCTCTGGGAGCGTGGGATGCCATCGTGGTCGCTGCGGCGGGGCTGGCGCGGCTCGGCCTCGCCCCGCCCAACGCCCGGCCCCTGGCGCCGGAAGAATTCATCCCCGCGGTCGGGCAGGGAATCCTGGCGATCGAAGCCCGCTTGGCGGATCGCGACCTCCGCGCCCTTCTGGGGCGGCTCGACGACCCGGCGACCCGCGCCCAGGCCGACGCCGAGCGCGCGTTTTTGCGCCATCTCGGCGCCAGTTGTCACACGCCGGTGGCCGCCCACGCCCAGCTGGCGAACGGGGTGTTGAGCCTGGACGGGCTGGTGGCGAGCCTCGACGGCCGGCGCGTGATCCGAAGCCGCGCGAGGGGGGCCGCCGCCGGCGCGGAGCTGCTGGGCCAGAAGCTGGCCGACGACCTGCTCGCGCAAGGAGCCGGAGAGGTCCTCAGCGAGATCAAGCGGGCAGGACGATGAGCGTGCAGCCGAACGTGCGCGCGCGCCCGCTGGCAGGCAGGCGCATCGTGATCACCCGGGCCCGGGAGCAGGCGAGCCGCTTCCGCCGCCTCTTGGAGGCGGCCGGCGCCGAGGTGATTGAGATGCCGGCGATTCGCATCGCGCCCCCCGAGTCGTGGGATCCGCTCGACGCCGCGATCGCGCGGCTCGAAACGTTTGACTGGGTCATCTTCACCAGCGTCAACGGCGTCGAGAGCGTTCGGCGTCGCGCGGCCCTTACGGGAGAGCACGCCGTGGTCGAGATGCTTCGCCGGCGACGGGTGGCTGCAATCGGCCCCGCCACGGCGTCCGCGCTCGAGGAGTGGGGAGTCGCGCCCGAAGTGGTTCCCGACGAGTACCGAGCCGAGGGGCTGGTGGAGCGGCTCCGTGGGGTGATCCGCGCGGACGACCGCGTGCTCCTGCCGCGCGCCGCCCAGACGCGGGACGTCCTGGTGAAAGAGCTCGAGCGCGTGGGCGCCAGCGTGACGGAGGTTCCGGCCTACCGGACGCTTCCCGTCAACGAGCCGGGGGCGGTGGTGCGCCGGGTCGTTGGGGGGCGTCCGGTGGACGTGGTGACCTTCACGAGCTCTTCCACCGTCCGTCACTTCCTGGGAATGTTGTCGGACGAGGACCAGGCGGCCCTGTTCGGCGACGAGACCGTGGTGGCCTGCATCGGCCCCATCACGGCTGACACGGCGAGGGAGTTCGGTCTCGAGACGCGAATCATGCCCTCGGAGTACACGATCCCGACCCTGGCGAACGCCATCATCGACCATTTCGTAGCCAAAAAAGGAGTCAGATGATGCCGTACCCTGTGTTTCGTCCGCGGCGACTGCGCGAATCGGCGCTCCTGAGGAAGATGATCCGCGAGACGCGGCTCGATGTGGACGACCTGATTTACCCGCTGTTCGTCGTCCACGGTCGTGGCATCCGCGAGCCCATCCCCTCGATGCCGGGCCAGTGCCGCCTGTCGGTGGACGAGCTGGTGAAGGAGGCGAAAGACGCCGCGGGAATGCGGATCCCGGCGGTGCTCCTGTTCGGGCTGCCGAAGGAGAAAGACCCCCGCGGGTCCGAGGCCTATGCCGAGGACGGGATCGTCCAGCAGGCGGTCCGGGCCGTCAAGGATACGATCCCCGACCTCCTGGTGATCACCGATGTCTGTCTCTGCCAGTACACCAGCCACGGCCACTGTGGCGTCGTAGAGGACGGCCGGGTCAAGAACGACCCCACCCTCGACCTCCTCGCTCGGATCGCCGTCTCGTACGCGGAGGCGGGCGCCGACATGGTGGCGCCGTCGGACATGATGGACGGGCGCGTCGCGGCGATCCGCGAGGCCCTCGACGAGGGGGCGTTCCAGGAGACGCCGATCATGGCGTACTCGGCGAAGTACGCCTCGAGCTTCTACGGCCCCTTCCGCGACGCCGCGGAATCGGCGCCCCAGTTCGGCGACCGGCGCTCGTACCAGATGGATCCCGGCAACGCCATCGAGGCGCTGCGGGAGGTCGGCTTGGACGTGGACGAGGGGGCCGACATCGTCATGGTCAAGCCGGCGCTGCCCTATCTCGACGTGATCGCCCGCGTGAAGGCGGAGTTCGGGCTGCCCGTCGCCGCCTATTCCGTCTCGGGCGAGTACGCGATGATCAAGGCAGCGGGTCGGTTGGGCTGGCTCGACGAGGAGCGCGCGATGATGGAGACGCTCGTCGCCATCCGGCGGGCCGGGGCCGACCTGGTCATTACCTATTTCGCGAAAGACGCCGCCCGGCTCCTCGAGAGTGGCGCCACGCCGTAGAGCGGGATGCGGATCTCGGCCAAGGGCGAGTACGCGATCAAGGCCATGCTGGATCTGGCTCTGCACTACGGCAAGGGGCTGATCCCGATCCAGGACATCGCCGCGCGCCAGGGGATTCCCCACCGGTATCTCGAACAGGTGCTCCTGCTGCTCAAGCGCGCGGGCTTCCTTCACTCGAAGCGCGGCGCCGCGGGTGGGTACCAGCTCGGGCGGCCCCCGCAGGAGATCACCATCGGGGCCGTGCTGGGGGCCATGGAGGGGTCGCTGGAGCGCGCGGAATCGGGCCACCGGGCGAGCCGGCGCTCGGCCGCGGATCACGCCCGCGACCTCGAGGAGCTCTGGCACGAGATTTCCGCGGCGGTCTCCGCGGTCGTGGACCGCGTCTCGTTCGCGGACCTCTGCCAGCGGGTGGAGCAGCGGCGCAGCGCGGCGCGCCCCATGTACCACATCTGATGGGAGGCATGGCCGGACGCCGCGGCGAGGCCCCAGGCCGGCCGAAGGTCGCCGCCTCGGTGCTGGACCTGGTCGGTAATACGCCGCTGGTCCGCCTCAACAAGGTCGCGAAGCCGGGCGGCGCGGCGATCCTGGCGAAGCTGGAGTCGCTGAACCCCGGCGGGAGCGTCAAGGACCGGATCGCGGTGAGCATGATCGAGGACGCCGAACGCCGCGGCCTCCTCCGGCCCGGCTCGACGATCGTCGAGCCCACCAGCGGGAACACGGGGATCGGGCTGGCCATAGTGGCGGCCGTTCGGGGGTACCGGTTGATCCTCACGATGCCGGACGACATGAGCGTGGAGCGCCAACGGCTGCTGGCTCGGCTTGGGGCCGAACTGCACCTGACGCCGGCGATCGAGGGAATGACGGGCGCGGTCTATGCTGCCACGGAACTCCTCAGAGCTCAGCCGGATTATTTCATGCCCCAGCAGTTCGAGAACCCCGCGAACCCTGAGATCCATCGCCGCACAACGGCCCCGGAGATCCTGGACGCCACCGAGGGCAGGCTGCACGCCTTCGTGGCCGGGGTGGGAACCGGCGGAACGATCACGGGGGTGGGGGAGATCCTGAAGGAAAAAGTGCCGGGGATCAGGATCGTCGGCGTTGAGCCGGCCCGCTCCCCCGTGCTCTCGGGGGGCAAGGCCCGCCCTCACGCGATCCAGGGGATCGGGGCTTCCTTCGTGCCGGGTGTGCTCAACATGAAGGTGGTCGATGAAGTTATCCAGGTGAGGGACGAGGACGCGATGGCCATGGCCGCGCGGCTGACCCGCGAGGAAGGCTTGCTGGTGGGAATCTCGGCGGGGGCGGCGGTGTTCGCCGCGTGTCAGGTGGCGGCGCGGCTCAAGCCGGATCAGGTCGTCGTGACCGTGCTGCCCGACACGGGCGAGCGCTACCTGAGCCTGCCCCTCTAACGACTCGGAGGCTTCGGCATGGCCGTCAAGGTCTACATCCCGACGCCGTTCCGTCGGGCGACCCACAACAAAGACAAGGTCGAGGTCGAGGCCGCCGACGTGCGGCGGCTCCTGGATCGGCTCGAGGCCGACTTCAGCGGCTTCAAGGGCCTGGTGAGAAACGAGCGGGGCGAGGTGCACCACCACGTCAACATCTACGTGAACAGCGAAGCCATCGAAGCCCTCCAGGGGGTGGCGACCCCGCTCAAGGACGGGGACGAGGTCGCCATCATCCCGGCGCTGGCCGGAGGGCGATGATCCTCACCCGGTTCGAGTTCCGACAGATCCGTATCCAGGCCGAGGTGGAGTACCCGTCCGAGTGCTGCGGGGTCGTGCTCGTCCGGAACGGGGCTCCCGGCGAGCGGCTGCTGCTTCCCTGCCGCAACGTCCAGGATGAATTTCACGCCAAGGATCCGGAGAAGTATCCCCGCGACTCCCGGACCGCCTACCACCTGGATCCCCAGAACCTGCTCCGGATCGGCCGGCTCGAGGGCGATGGGTACCGCGTTCGCACGATCTACCACTCGCACATTGACGCGGGGGCGTATTTTTCCGAGACCGACAAGAAGAACGCCTTGCTTCAGGGCGAGCCCCTGTACCCCGAGGCCGCCTACGTGGTCGTCTCGGTGGTGGAAGGGAAGGTCAAGGCCGCCGCGGCGTTCGTCTGGAATCCCGAGGTCAGGAACTTCGTGCCCCTGGAGCTGCCGGCGCTCCCCCTGTGAATCGTTCGGATTCGCTCTTCGAGGCGGCGCAGCGGCTGATCCCGGGCGGCGTGAACAGCCCGGTCCGGGCGTTCCGCGCCGTCGGCGGCCGGCCGTTCTTCGTCGAGCGCGGGGAGGGCGCGCGCATCTGGGACGTTGACGGGCGGTCGTACCTGGACTTTCTCGGGGCGTGGGGACCGCTGATTCTGGGCCACGCTCCCGCGGTCGTTGTCGAGGCCCTCAGCGCGGCGGCGCGCCGGGGGACGAGCTACGGCGCGCCGACTCCGCGGGAGGTGGAGATCGCCGAGGCGATCTCACAGGCGATGCCCTCGATCCAGACGCTGAGGCTGGTCTCCTCGGGGACGGAGGCCGCCATGAGCGCCATCCGCCTGGCCCGCGGCGCGACCGGCCGCGACGTCATCATCAAGTTCGAGGGGTGCTACCACGGTCACGCCGACAGCCTGCTGGTGAAGGCCGGCTCCGGCGGCGCCACCTTCTCCGTTCCGGACAGCGCCGGAGTCCCGGCCTCCCTGGCGGCGCTCACGCTGACGGTCGACTTCAATGACCTGGAGGCCGTGGAGATCGCCTTCCGCGATCATCGCGATAAGGTCGCCGCGGTGATCGTGGAACCGGTGGCGGGCAACATGGGCGTGGTGCCGCCGGCTCCGGCCTTCCTCGAGGGGCTCCGTGACCTCTGCACCCACTACGGCGCGCTCCTCATCTTCGACGAGGTGATCACGGGTTTCCGCGTCGCCTACGGCGGCGCCCAATCGCTCTACGGGGTTATCCCCGACCTGACCTGCCTGGGAAAGATCATCGGCGGCGGTCTCCCCGTCGGCGCCTACGGAGGCCGCCGCGACCTGATGGAGCATGTGGCGCCCCTCGGCGGGGTCTATCAGGCGGGGACCCTCTCGGGCAATCCTCTCGCCGTGGCTGCGGGGCTCGCGACACTTCGGGTGCTGAAGGACGCGGGGGTGTACCAGCGCCTCGAGACCCTGGGAGCCCGGCTCCAGGCGGGGCTGGAGACGGCGTCCCGCGCGGCGGGGGTGCCCGCCACGGTCAACCGGGTCGGCTCCATGCTCACCCTGTTCTTCACCGAGGGGCCGGTGACCGACTTCGCCTCGGCCAAGCGCTCAGACACGGGACGGTACGCCAAGTTCTTCCACGCGATGCTGGCGCGTGGGGTCTTCCTCGCCGCCTCCCAGTTCGAGGCGGCCTTCGTGTCCCTGGCCCACTCCGAGGCGGATATCGAGAGCGCCGCCCAAGCGGCGCGCCAGGCCCTCAGCGCGGCATAACCCCCTTGACTCCCGGGGAAGGGGGGTGATAGGATTCACGACGTTTCAACCCTGGAGTCACGCCTTCCGACTCCGTTTTTGATCGCAGGACTGCACACACGAGATCGGCTTCACCGGGCCTGAGGAGTGCGTAACGCGAGATGACGATCAAGGTGGGCGTCGGCGTTCTGGGCCTCACCCTCCTCGCCGGCGCCCTCTTCCTCGCCCTCTCCACCCGCGGCCAGGCCGCCGGCCCCGCTCAGCCCATCGCCTTCAGCCACCAGATCCACGCCGGCCAGTACAAGATGGACTGCCAGTACTGCCACGCCGACGCGCGCCGCTCGGAGTACGCCGGAATCCCGTCCGTCTCGCGCTGCATGGGCTGCCACAGGATCACGGCGGCGGACCGCCCCGAGGTCCAGAAGCTGGCGGGGTTCTTCAACAAGAACGAGCCGATCCCCTGGGTTCGCATCTTCAAGGTGCCGGAGTACGTTTACTTTCCGCACAAGGCGCACGTCCGCGCCGGGGTGACCTGCCAGACCTGCCATGGGCCGATCGAGACGATGGCGGTAGTCGAGGCCAAGACCGGCCAGACCCTCGCCAACGACCTCCTGAACCTCGTGGGACTCGCACGCACCTCGACGCCGCTCACCATGGGGTGGTGCGTCGAGTGCCATACAACCATGAACGCCAAGAACAAGACGAAGGCGCCACTCGAATGCGCCATCTGTCATCACTGAGCGCGATGAATCGTCGGGACTTCTTCAAGATTGTCGGGACCAGCGCGGGGGCGGTGGCGGCCGCGGGCTGCGGGCAGGCCCCCGAGCGGATCCTTCCCCATGTGATTCCGCCCGATAACCTCGTCCCCGGCGTGCCCGCGTGGTTCTCGACGGTCTGCCGCGAGTGTCCGGCCGGCTGCGGCGTCATCGCGCGCAACCGCGAAGGGCGCGTGGTCAAGCTCGAGGGCAATCCCGACCATCCGGTGAACGGCGGAACCCTCTGCATCCGCGGGCAGGCGGCCCTCCAGGGCCTCTACAACCCCGATCGGTTGCGTGGCCCGATTCAGCGGGACACCTCCGGGGAGCGGTCCATCAAGTGGGAGGAGGCCGAGAAATTCCTCGCTGAGCGCCTGGCCGATCTCGTCAAGCAGGGAAGGGGGAAGCGGATTGTGGTCGTGGGCCAGCTCGAGAGCGGCAGCCTCGGCCGACTCATGGATGCGTGGGCGGGCGCGCTCGGGGCGGAGCGTCTGACCTACGAGCCGTTCAACTACGAGGCGATTCGCCACGCGAGCCGGCTCGTCTTCGGCCGGGATGCGATTCCCCACTACGCCCTCGAGGACGCCAACGCCATCCTCTCCTTCGGCGCCGACTTCCTCGAAACCTGGCTGTCGCCGGTCCAATATGCGAGAGCCTTCACTCGGATGCACGCCTTCAGGGACGGCAAGGCGGGCACGTTCATCCACGTTGAGCCCCGGCTCTCGCTCACCGCCGCCAACGCCGATGAGTGGGTCCGGAACGTGCCGGGGACGGAAGGGCCTCTGGCCCTCGCCATCCTCAAGGTAATTCTCGACGAAGGGATCCAGGCCCCGGGGGTGGACGTGGCGCTCCTCCGCGCGGCTGCCAAGAGCGCGGATCTGGAGGCCGCGGCCCGCCAGTCGGGCGTTGGGTCGGAGACGATCAAGCACCTGGCGCGCGCCTTCGCCAAAGCCAAGCCGGGTCTGGCCATCGGCGGCGGCGTGGCCGCCACTGGCGCCGATGCCGTGGAGTGCCAGGTGGCCATTCACCTTTTGAACTATGCCACGGGCAATACGGGCCGGACGGTCCGCTTCGGACCGGACTCGGCCTTCGGCAAGGCCAGCCCTCACGCCGGCATGGTCGCCCTCACCCAGGCCATGGCCAGGGGAGAGGTCGAGGTCCTGCTCCTGAACCACGCCAACCCGCTCTTCACGCTCCCTCCCAAGCTGGGCTTCGCCGACGCGCTCAAGAAGGTGCCGCTGGTCGTGAGTTTCTCGAATCAGCCCGACGAGACGACCGAGCGAGCGCATCTCGTGCTTCCCGACACCCACCCGCTGGAGTCCTGGGGGGATTTCAGTCCGCGGGAGGGGGTCGTGGGACTGATGCAGCCGACGATGGGCCACGTCGTTGACTCGACGGGACGTGTCTTCGACTCCAAGGCAGTCGGCGACGTGCTCCTGTCGGTCGGCCGCCAGGTTCTCCCAGCGCCCGCCGGGAAAGGGCCCTTCCGCTGGCAGACGTTCGCGGAATACCTGAAGGACCAGTGGCGGGGGATCGCCCGGGAATATTCGCCGGCCACGCCCTTCGACCAGTTCTGGGAGGAGGCGCTCCGACGTGGTGGGATCTGGAAGCCGGTGGGGGCCGTTCCCGTTCAGGCGCGGGGGGCTCCCCTCAGCGGAAAGCCGGCGACCGTGGAGGGTGACGCCCAGGGGCTGGCGCTCCTCGCGTACCCCTCGCACCGCTTCTACGACGGGCGGGGAGCCAACATACCCTGGCTCCAGGAGGCCCCCGACACCATGACCCAGGTGAGCTGGGATTCCTGGGTCGAGGTTCCCGCCGAGACCGCCAAGAAGCTCGGGCTTCGGGGAGGCGACCTCGTGAGGGTGGCGTCGCCCCATGGGGCCGTCGAGCTGCCCGCGTATATCTCCGACTCGCTCCACCCGGGCGCCGTCGCCATTCCGATCGGCCAGGGCCACACAGCCGAACGGCTCCGCTACGCGAAGGACCGTGGGGCGAACCCGATCGCCTTGCTCTCAGGGCAAGCCGCTCCCGCGGGATTGCCGTTCCTGTCTGTCAAGGTGACGCTGACCAGAACGGGAGGACGCCGCCCACTCGCCATCGCCCAGGCCACCCACGACCAGGACGACCGCGAGATCGCCCAGCACGTGGGGCTGGCCGCCGCGCGCGAGCTGGAGCTCCGGGGCGCCGTGCCCGAGAAGGCCAGCCACCCCAGCATGTACCCGGACCTCAAGTACCCCGAGTACCGCTGGGGGATGGCCATTGACCTCGACGCCTGCGTCGGGTGTCAGGCTTGCGTTATTGCGTGTAAGGCGGAGAACAATGTGCCGGTGGTCGGCAAGGAGCAGGTGGCCTACGGGCGCGACATGCACTGGCTCAGGGTCGAGCGCTGGCAGGAGGGCAAGCCGGCCCATCCCGAGAACCTGTTCCTCCCCATGCTCTGCCAGCACTGCGGGATCGCCCCGTGCGAGCCGGTGTGCCCGGTCTTCGCCGCCTACCACACCGAAGAGGGGCTCAACGCCCAGATCTACAACCGCTGCGTGGGCACGCGCTACTGCAACAACAACTGCCCCTACCACGTCCGGCGGTTTAACTGGTGGGACTACAGCTCCCCAACCTCGCGGTCCTACGCCTTCCCCGAGCCGCTGCCGCTGCAGCTGAACCCGGACGTGACGGTCCGGCAGCTGGGGGTGATGGAGAAGTGCACGTTCTGCGTCCAGCGGATCATCGCCGCCAAGGACGCCGCCAGGGACGAGAAGCGGCCGGTGAGGGACGGGGAGATCGTGACGGCGTGCCAGCAGACCTGCCCCACCCAGGCCATCGTGTTCGGCAACTTAAAAGACATGTCGAGCCGGGTCGCGAAGCTCTCCCGATCCGCCCGCGGCTACCACGTCCTCGAAGAGCTCGGGACCCGGCCCGCCATCACGTATTTGAAAAAGGTCACCCGCGAGCCACACAAAGGATGAACCAGGAAGCCGCTCGCCAGCCGACCTACGCCGACGTCAACCGGGACGTCATCCGGACGCTGGAGCCGCCCTCGCCGATGTACTTCGGCTGGATGTCCGTCGTTGGGCTGATCCTGACCGCCGGGATCCTGGCCTGGACGTACCAGATCTACATGGGGATGGGTGCGGCCGGGAAGCGAACCCCCCAGATGTGGGCGATGTACATCACGAGCTTCGTCTTCTGGATCGGCATCGGCCACGCGGGCACCCTGATCTCCGCCATCCTGTATCTCTTCCGCGCGCGCTGGCGGACCTCGATCTTCCGGGGCGCCGAAGCCATGACGGTCTTCGCGGTCATGACGGCGGGCCTGTTCCCCCTGATCCACGCGGGGCGCATGTGGTTCGCCTACTGGCTCCTGCCGTACCCGAACCAGCGCTACCTCTGGCCCAACTTCCGCTCGCCGCTGGTCTGGGACGTGTTCGCCATCTCCACCTACCTCACGATCAGCGTCGTCTTTTTCTTCGTCGGCCTGCTGCCCGACATCGCGGCCATCCGGGACGCCTCAACCGGCTGGAAGAAGAAGATCTACGGCGCCCTCGCCCTCGGCTGGGAGGGGACGGACCGGCAGTGGCGGCACTACCGGCGCGCGTACGGGCTCTTCGCCTCCCTCGCGACGCCGCTGGTGCTGTCGGTCCACAGCGTCGTGTCCTGGGACTTCGCCATGGCGCTCGTCCCCGGCTGGCACTCGACCCTCTTCGCCCCCTTCTTCGTGAACGGCGCCATCTTCTCCGGCTTCGCCATGGTCCTCGTCCTGATCATCCCGATGCGATATTTTTGGAACCTTTATCCTTACATCACCGACAAGCACCTCGACGCCATGGGGAAGCTCATCCTGGTCACCAGCCTCGTCCTGACGTACTTCTACGTGTGCGAGGCCTTCACCGCCTGGTACAGCGGCGACCACTTCGAGCGCGCCTCACTCTTCTGGAAGGCCACCAAGAGCTACGCCTGGGCGTTCTGGCTCCAGTATGTCTGCAACAGCCTGGCGCCCCTCGTCCTCTTCTCGAAGCGGGCGCGGACCCACACGCCGACGCTCTACGTCGTCTCCATCCTGGTGCTGATCGGGATGTGGTTCGAGCGGTTCAACATCATCGTGCCGGGCCTCGGCCACGACTTCTATCCCTACACCTGGGGGATCTACTGGCCGACCGTGACCGACACCACGATCGTGATCGGGAGCTTCGCCTGGTTCTTCATCCTGTTCCTGGGGTTCATCAAGGTCATGCCGTCGGTGTCCATCGTCGAGGTGAAGGAGACGCTGCCGCACCCCGTCAAGGAGGCCCACCACTGATGGCGGGGGCCAGCGTCCTCGGCATCTTCGCCCACGTGGACACTACCGTGAAGGCGATCCGCGAGCTGCGGGCCCAGGGGTTCCACGACTTCACCGTGTACTCGCCGATCCCCGTGGAGGAGATCGAAACGGTGCTGGAGGAGAACCGCCCCGTCAGCCCCGTGCGCCTTTTCACGCTGATCGGCGGGCTGACGGGGATGCTCACGGGATTCGGCCTGACGATCTGGTCGGCGCTCAAGTGGGGGCTCGTGACCGGCGGAAAGCCTATCGTGTCGATCCCCCCCTTCGTGATCATCGCGTTCGAGCTGACCATCCTGCTCGGAGGCCTCTCCACCCTTCTGGCGATCCTGGTCCTGGGAAAGCTCCCCGCGGTGCGGCGGTCGTCCACCTACGACCCGCGCTTCACGGTGGACCGCTTCGGGATCGCGGTGTCCTGTGCCGCGGAGCGGGCTCCCGCCGTGAGCCGGTCCCTCAGCCAGGCGGGGGCGGAAGAGGTCAGGCGATGAAGTACCTCTTCGGCCTCGTGCTCCTGATGATCGTGGCAGCGGGGGGGCTGATGGGAGGCGCCATCGTCCTGAGGTGGACCGACAATATGACCGCCACCGTCAGGCTCGTCCCGGGCGAGCGCGTGCTATCGATGCCCGCCGGGACCCTCCCGCGGACCGGGGGTGAGCTGACTCCGCCGCGGGAGGAGCGCGACGCCGGCGCGAAGCGCCCGAATCCCGTCAAGGCCACGCCCGACTCCATCGCCAAAGGCAAGGCGCTCTTCGCGATCTACTGCAGCCCCTGCCACGGCCCGGAGGGCAAGGGGAACGGGACGGTCACGCCGAAGTTCATCCCCCCGCCCGACGTGACCAACGCCACCCTCCAGAAGCAGCGGACCGACGGCTACTGGCAGCACGTCATCGGCACCGGTGGGGCCATCATGCCGGCCTACGGCGAGGCCCTGGCGCCGGAGGAGCGCTGGCACGTGGTCAACTTCCTGAGGAGCATCGCCCAGAAATGAAAGGGGGAAACCTGTTCCTCGCAGCGGTCGCCGCTGCGGGGGGGATCGCGTTCCTACTCGGCGTTACCAGGGCCGCGGAACGCACCTGGGCCATCTACCTGATCAACCTCCTCTTCTGGTCCGGGCTCGCGGTGACGGGACCCGCCATCGCGGGAATCATGGAGCTGATGGAGGCGCGCTGGTCGCCGAACGTCAAACGGATCGCGCTGACCACGGCTGGATTCCTGCCCTACTCCTTCGTGTTGTTCCTCGTCCTGTTCGGGGGCCGCGCCGTCCTGTACCCCTGGGTGACGAACCCACTACCGGTCAAGGCGGCGTGGCTCAACGTGCCGTTCATGGCGTTCAGAATCGGGGTCGGCGTGCTCCTCCTCTACTGGGTGGCGTTCGCGTTCGTGAAGGCCGGATTCCGGGAGGGGAGCGGCTCTCCCGAGGTGGAGCGGCAGGGGAAGCAGCGGCGCGTCGTGCTGGCCACGATCCTGCTGTTTTTCTACGTGATCGTCGTGTCGCTCTTCGGCTTCGACCTCGTGATGTCGCTGGATCCCACGTGGTACAGCGGGCTCTTCGGCGGATACTTCGTCGTCAGCACCCTCTACACCGGGTTTGCCCTCCTGGCCCTCCTGGCGGTCCGGGCGAACGCGTCGGGGCTGGCGGTGGTGACTCCTGCGGCGATCCAGGACGTCGCCAAGCTGATCCTCGCGACCAGCACCCTCTGGATGTACTTCTTCTGGTCCCAGTACCTGGTGATCTGGTACGGCAACGTCCCGGTGGAGACGAAGTTCTTCCTGCGGCGCTTCTTCCAGGATCCGTGGCGGGTGCTGACCTTCGTCGTGCTGGTGGCCGGATGGATCGTGCCCTTTTCGTACCTGCTGAAGCGGCTCACCGGCAAGCCTCCGGCGCGCCACGCCCCGTTGGTGTTCGTCGCGCTCTTGAGCCTCACGGCCATCTTCCTCGAGCGGGTGCTGGTGGTGGTGCCGGCCATCTCCCCCGCGGCCGCCTTCCCGGCCGGGATCGTCGAGATCCTCATCACGGCCGGATTCTTCTCCCTCTTCGTCCTGAGCCGCCGCTGGTTCCTGGCCCGCCTGAAGCCCCGTTTCTGACTCTCCCGGCTTGGGCGGTCGGAGGGCGATGCTCCTTCCGCTCAGACCTCCTCGCCTCGACGGCGTCGGCTCCCTCGGTCGCTTGCGCTGGCCCCCCCATCCCCCCGCGGCGGGGGGCTGTCTTCGCGCTCCAATTTTCTTGAAGCGCTCAGAGCGCTCCAGCACCCTGCGCTTCGCCCGCCGCTACGGCTCGTCGGATTCGCTCCCTGGAGCACGCCCTCCGGCCGCCCGCCGCGAACCCCACGAAGTGCTACAATAAAAGCGTGGTGTCGGTCGAAGAGGCCCTGGAGCAGATCCTCTCCCGGATTGATCGCCTTGGCTCCGAGCGGGTGGAACTCCTGGCCTGCCTCGGGCGCGTCCTGGCGGAGCCGATCTCCGCTCGCTTCAATATTCCTCCCTGGCCCAACTCTTCGATGGACGGCTACGCCCTGCTGGCCCGCGACACGCGGGAGGCCAGCCCGGGCAAGCCGGTCGAACTGAAGGTCGTCGAAACGATCCCGGCTGGCTCCATAGCCGGGCGGCCCCTGCGGGCGGGTGAAGTGTTCAGGATCTTCACTGGGGCGCCGCTCCCCGAGGGCGCGGACAGCGTGATCCCCCAGGAGGAGGTTGAGGTTCAGGACAGCCAGATCCGCGTTCCGCGGCCGGTGGCCCCGGGCGAGTTCGTCCGTCCGCTGGGCGAAGACCTGAGGGCGGGGGAGACGGCCCTCGAGGTCGGGCAGGTCATCGGTCCCGCCGAGGTCGGGCTCCTGGCTACCCTGGGCCGCTCCCGGGTCCTCGTGTTCCGCCGTCCGCGGGTGGCCATCCTCTCCACCGGCGACGAGGTCGTGGATCTCGGCGGGGACGTCAGCCCGGGGAAAATCCCCAACTCGAACAGCTACGCCTTGATGGCCCAGGTCCTGGAGGCGGGCGGTGAGCCGCTCAATGTGGGAGTGGCGCGCGACAGCCGCGAGGCCATCGAGGAGCGACTCCGCTGGGGGCTCTCAGCGGACGTCGTGATTTCGTCAGCGGGCGTCTCGGTGGGAGACTACGACTTCGTGCGCGATGCCCTCCAACGGCTCGGCGCCGAGCTGCATCTCTGGCAGGTGGCGATGCGCCCCGGCAAGCCGATCACCTTCGGGTCCCTCGGCGGTCGGCCCATCTTCGGGCTTCCGGGCAACCCCGTGTCGGCGATGGTCACCTTCGAGCTCTTCGTTCGGCCCGCGCTCAGGAAGATGGCCGGGCACACGAAGCTCCACCGCCCGCTGATTCAGGCGCGGGCGCTGTCCCCGCTCCCGAACCCCGGCCACCGCCGCGGCTACCTCCGGGTGCGGGTGTCCGCCGACGGCGGGGAGAACGTCGCCCAACTGACGGGAAACCAGGGGTCCGCGGTCCTGACGTCCATGGTCGCTGCCGACGGGTTGGCCGTGGTGCCCCCCGATACCACAATTCCCCCCGGCGGGACAGTGCCGGTGCTCCTGCTCAAGCCGCCGTCCTCATGATCAGCCGCCGACGCTTCCTCGCCGGATCGCTCGGTGTGACTCCGTAGTAGTCGAAGGGCTGGATGACCCGGTGGCCGTTCCCCTTCAGGTGTCGGTGGATCATCCCATGGACCCCGACCACTTCATCCGCTGGCTGGAGGTCACCCTGGACACGGATCCCGTCCCCAACAAGGGGAAGTTCCACTTCACGCCGGCCAACGGCCGGGCGTGGGTGGCCTTTCAGTTCCGGTCCGGCATCGGGGGAGTCGTCAAGGTGGTGGGCGAGTGCACGCGTCACGGCCGCTTCGTCGGGGCGCGGGAGGTTCGCGTCACCGAGGGCGGCTGCGCGACGATGCCGGATCGCACCGTGCGCGAGCGGATCGGCAACCCCCAGATCCGGCTCCCGCGCGCGCTCCGGCCCGGCGAGGTCGTCGAGGTCCGGACGCGGCTGGACCACGCCTCGTACACGGGCCTGGCCCTCAAGGGCGGTACACACGTCCGGGAGATGCCGGGGTTCTACGTCAAGCAGATGCTGGTGTACGTGGACACCCGGAAGGTGAGCGAGTTCGAGATGACGTCGGCCGTGAGCCCGAATCCCTTGATTCGGTTCCCGCTGAAGGTGAGCGGGGGCGGAACGCTCCGCGTCGTCTTCGTCAACAGCGAGGGCCAGCGCTGGGAGGCCGCCCAGCCCCTCCGCCCCTCGGCGTAGGTCCCGGCGCTAGCCCTTCCTCAGGTACATCGCCCACACAGCGGCGT
This sequence comes from Candidatus Rokuibacteriota bacterium, assembly GCA_016179965.1. Classification (GTDB taxonomy): domain Bacteria; phylum Methylomirabilota; class Methylomirabilia; order Rokubacteriales; family CSP1-6; genus CSP1-6. Next base: position 55,012 of record JACPCF010000013.1, read on the forward strand.
AGGCGCCGACCCACATGGCGCCGAAGGCCACAAGGCTTCCCACGGCCAGCGTGGCGGAGTTGGTCAGCCCCTGGGTGATGTTGCAGCCCTCGGCGAGGATCGCGGACGCGCCCATGAGCAGCCCACCCGCGAAGAGCTGGACGAGGCTCCACCCGGGCGGCAGCTTCCACCGGAACTCGCGCGCCGGCCAAGCGCCCAGGAACGCGCCCACGGGCACCCCCACCAGGAGGACCATGCTCCAGTTCACGCGATTCGGGTAGCCGACCAGCGGGTAGGTGAGGGCCTGCCCCGTGTTGCTGGCGAGGGTGATGCCGCTGGGAGCGTCGCCGAAGGAGGACGTCCACCAGCCCAAGGCGATCAGCACGCCGACCGCGAGGCCGGTCGCCGGCCACGGCCACTTCCCGTGCTCTGGTTCTCCGCCGCCTCGCCAGAGGAAAACTGCCACCACGATTCCCAGCACGGCGATGACAACCCAGGACGGGGCGCCGATCATGCTCGCGAGCGTCGGCGGGCCGCCGTCCACGGTGATCACGGAGGCGCGCAGGACCTGCCGCGCGGGGGCGAGGATGCCGACGGTCATGGTCGTGGCGCCCAGGGCGAACCCGAAGAGCACGACCCAGGCGCCCACCGCGCCTTCGCCGACGCGATACCAGGTGCTTCCCGAGCAGCCGCCGGACAGGATCATCCCCACGCCGAAGAGCAGGCCGCCCACGATGTTGGCCACCCAACGAAACGGGCGGATGGCGGAGGGCGGGATGTCAACCAGCCCCCAGGCCATCAGGAGGTGAACCCCGATGGTCGCCACGAGGAGCGCGAGCAGGTAGGCGCGGACGATCGTGGCGTCGCCCATGATGTAGAGGTTCGAGAGCGCCCGCGTGAGGCAGAATCCCCCGCGCTGGCTGACGTAGCCGAAGGCGAGTCCGGTGAGCACCGCCGACGCGTAAAACGCCCACGAACCCTCTTCCATGCAAGGTATCCTACCCGAACAGGGTCGCAAATTTCTTGACTTTTTTTGAAACGCTGTGCTACGTTCCGACCACCGATGAAGAATTGGGCACGTGTCGTCTTGGCCGCGGCGATCGTCGCGCTGCTGGCGCTGACCGGATGCGCCAGCCGCGGGAGTGTGCGCCAGCTCGGGAGCGAAGTCGCGGCGCTCAAGGAGCAGGTGACCGAGCTCCGGAAGGCGCAGGATGCGTCCACGCGCGAGCTCGCCAAGACCGTCGGCGAGCTCAAGGCCCTCGACGGCCAGCTCGCCAAGGCCACCCAGGGCGAGAAGACGGGGGAGCAGCAGGTGGCGCGCCTCGAGGCGCGACTGGGCGAGACCGAGGAAGCGGTGCGCGGCATGCGCGCCTCGCTGGACGGTCTCTCGCGCGAGCTCGTCCGCCAGGCCACGCCGCCGCCCCTGCGGGAGAAGCGGCCGGAGGCGAAAGGGGCCGAGCCTTCGCCTTCGGCGGCGGGCTCGGGGCCCGCGGAGCAGCTCTACGCCACCGCGCTGGCGAGCTTTCGGGCTCGGGAGCACGGCCAGGCGGTGCTTGAGTTCACGGACTTCATCACCCGGTACCCCCAGCACCCGCTGGTGGCGAACGCGCAGTTCTGGATCGCCGAGGCCTACTATCTCCAGCGCGACTACCGACAGGCGCTGGCGGAGTACGAGAAAGTCGCGGAGCGGAACTCCAAGAGCAGCAAGGCCCCGGACGCGCTCCTCAAGATCGGTCTCTGTCTTCGCGCCCTCAACGACCCCGCCCGCGCCCGGGAGACCTGGCAGCAGCTCGTCCAGGTGTACCCGGACAGCGATGCGGCCCGGCAGGCGCGCACGCTCATCGGCGCCCGGGCCGTCCCCGTCCGCCGCGCGCGCTAGTCCGCGTCGCGGGGGGCGCGGCGCCGGTTCCCCAAATCTTGACGCACCCCGACGCTCCGGTATACTGGGACACATTCTTCGCAGCGGAGACATTGGACGTGAATGGATACACCGAATCGACCACCGTCGCCGAACAGCGCCAGCTGGCGCGGCGCGCCGGAGCGCGCCTCCTCCTGCGGGAGGACGACGAGTATCCCGCGCCGCTCAGGGCGATTCCGGATCCGCCGCCGTTTCTGCTGGCGCGGGGGGAATTGCGGGCGGAGGACGCGCTGGCACTGGCGATCGTCGGCTCGCGCCATGCGACCCCGTACGGTGTGGCAGTGGCGGAACGCCTGGCCGCAGAGCTGGCGGCGCGCGGGGTGACGATCGTGAGCGGCTTGGCGCGCGGCATCGACACCGCCGCCCACCGGGGCGCGCTCGCCGCCGGAGGGCGCACCATCGCCGTGCTCGGGTGCGGGGTGGACGTCTGCTATCCGCCTGAGAATCGGAGACTGGTCGGGCGCGTGCTCGAGCGCGGCGCCCTGCTCTCTCAGTTCCCCCTGGGGACGCCGGCGCTGCCGCGGCACTTTCCGCTGCGAAACCGCACGATCGCCGGGCTCGCGCTCGGCACCATCGTGGTGGAAGCGGCGGAGCGCTCGGGGGCGCTCATCACGGCGGGGCACGCGGGGGAACTCGGCCGCGAAGTCTTCGCGGTGCCAGGGCCGGTCACCTCGGAGCTGAGCCGGGGCGCCAACCGCCTCATCCAGGACGGTGCTAAACTGGTTCAGCGCTGGGAGGACGTCGTCGCCGAGTTGCCCGAGGTATGGCGGCGCTGCCTGAGGGAAGCGCCGGGCGTCGCGGTGCCCGTGGGCACCCCCGAGGGCGACGAGGAGCGAGTCCTGGCGCTGGTCGGCGGCGACCCGGTCCACATCGACCAGGTGATCGAGCGGAGCGGGGTCCCGTCGGGGCGGACCGCGGCGGTCCTCCTGAGCCTCGAGCTGAAGGGCTGGGTGCAACGGCTGCCCGGCCAGCACTACGTCCGGAGCGCAGCCGCTACGACAGATGATATGAGGAGCGCATAGTGGCGAAGCGGTCGCTCGTGGTGGTGGAATCACCGACGAAGGTCAAGACGATCCAGAAGTATCTGGACTCCAGGTACATCGTCAAGGCCTCGAGGGGACACGTCCGCGACCTGCCAAAATCCAAGCTGGGGGTGGACGTCAAGCGGGGATTCAAGCCCGAGTACCGGATTCTCCCGTCCAAGCGGAAGGTCGTGGAGGAGCTCAAGAAGGCTGCGGAGAAGGCGGACGCCTTGTACGTCGCGACGGATCCGGATCGAGAGGGTGAGGCGATCGGCTGGCACCTCGCCCAGGAGTTGCGGGTCAACGGCCGGAAGGTCTACCGGGTGACGTTCAACGAAATTACGGCGCGGGCAATCAAGGCAGCGTTCGCCAACCCCGGAAGGATCGACCAGAAGAAGGTGGAGGCCCAGCAGGCGCGCCGGGTGCTGGATCGGCTCGTCGGCTACAACCTCTCGCCCCTCCTCTGGAAGAAGGTCCAGCGCGGGCTCTCCGCGGGGCGGGTGCAGTCGGTGGCCGTGCGGCTCATCGCCGATCGGGAGCGGGAGATTCAGGTGTTCGTCCCCGTGGAGTACTGGAGCCTCCACGCGAACCTGCGCGGCCAGAACCCGCCCGAGTTCGTTGCCACGCTCAAGGAGGTCCGCGGCGAGAAGGCCGACCTGCCCTCAGAGGGCCGCGTCCAGGAGATCGTCGCCGGGCTCCAGGACCGGCGCTGGACCGTCAAGGCCGTCACCCGCGGCGAGCGCAAGCGAAACCCCGTGCCCCCCTTCATCACCTCCACGCTCCAGCAGGAGGGTGCGCGCAAGCTCCACTTCAGCGCCAAGAAGACAATGCTGATCGCCCAGCAGCTCTACGAGGGGATCGAGCTCGGCGCCGAAGGCCCCATCGGGCTCATCACCTACATGCGGACCGACTCGGTGCACGTCTCGCGCGAGGCTCAAGAGGAGGCGCGCCAGTGGATCGGCGGGCGGCTGGGGACCAACTACCTGCCCTCCGCGCCGCCCCTGTACCGCTCCAAGAAGGGGGCGCAGGAGGCCCACGAGGCGATCCGGCCCTCGGACGTCTCCAAGGAGCCCAAAGCGCTGGCGCGATTCCTCACCAAGGATCAGGTCGCCCTCTACCGGTTGATCTGGGAGCGCTTCCTGGCGAGCCAGATGCTTCCAGCGATCTACGACACGGTCGCCGCCGATATCCAGGCGGGCGACTGCCTGTTCCGCGCCCAGGGATCCACGCTCCGCTTCCCGGGCTTCACCGCCGTCTACGTCGAGAGCCGCGGGGAGTCGGAGGCCGTCGCCGAAGAGGAGGCCGAGGCCGTGGTGCCGCCCCTGGCGGTGGGCGAGGAGCTGACCCTCCTCACGCTGGACCCCAAGCAGCACTTCACGCAGCCGCCCCCGCGCTACACCGAGGCGTCGCTCGTCAAGCTCCTGGAGGAGCGGGGCATCGGGCGGCCCTCTACCTACGCCCAGATCATGAGCACGATCCAGGAGCGCGGCTACGTCCGGCCGGAAAAGGGGACGCTCTATCCGACGGAGCTCGGCCTGCACGTCACCGATTTCCTCGTCCCCCTGTTCCCGGGGATCATGGACGTCGAGTTCACCGCCCAGATGGAGGAGGACCTCGACAAGATCGAGGAAGGGAAGGCGCCCTGGACCGCGCCGATTCAGCACTTCTACAAGCGCTTCGAAAAAGAGCTGAAGGAGGCCGGCAAGCGCGAGCCCGCGGCCACCGGACAGGCCTGTCCCGAGTGCGGCAAGCCGCTCCTGGAGCGGTGGGGGCGGTACGGCCGGTTCCTGGCCTGCTCCGGCTACCCCGAGTGCAAGTACACCCAGGATCTGAACGGCAACGGCCGCGGCCGGACGGCGGAAGTCGTCCCCGGCGAAGTCTGCGACCAGTGCGGCAAGCCCATGGTGATCAAGGAGGGGCGCTACGGGAAGTTCATGGCCTGCCAGGGCTACCCGGAGTGCAAACATACCAAGCCCCTGACGACGGGCATCGGTTGTCCCGCGGACGGGTGCGGCGGCCAGCTCGTGGAGCGCCGGTCCCGCCGCGGCAAAGCCTATTACGCCTGCTCCAACTATCCCCGCTGCCGGTTCATCCTCTGGCAGCGGCCCGTTCCGGCGACCTGCCCGAAATGCGGGACGCCGTTCCTCCTGGAGCGGTACACTCGGGGCAAGAAGCGCGCGCGGTACTGCTGGAAAGACGGATGCGATTACAAACAGGAGACCGAGGTCAGTGCGGGATGACCGACGCGGTGGAGGCGTTCCTCCGGTACCAGGCCGTCGAGCGCGGCGCGTCGGGGCACACGCTTCGGAGCTACCGGACTGATCTCCAGCAGTTCCGGCACTTCCTGGCGGCGAGGCGGGTCAGCCAGATCGGCCACGTGGACGCGCGGCTCCTGCGCCAGTACCTGGCGTGGCTGTACGAGGCCGGGCTCGCCCGTTCCTCCATCGCCCGCAAGCTGGCGGCGGTCCGGAGCTGTCTGGCCTTCCTGACGCGTCGGGGCGGGCTTCCGAGGAACCCGGCACGGGAGGTCTCCCCGCCGCGGCTGCCGAAGCGGCTCGTCTCCTTCCTGCCGATCGACGAGGCCACGGTCCTGCTCGAGCGCCCGGCGTCGGCCGCCGCGCCGCCAGCGGAGGCGCGCGACCGGGCGATCCTCGAGATGCTCTACGCGACGGGGGCCCGGGTGGCCGAGCTCTGCGGCCTGGATCTGGCGGATGTCGATCGGGGCGGGAGCACGATCCGGGTGCGTGGCAAGGGGGCGAAGGAGCGGATGATCCCCGTGGGCGACGCCGCCCTCCAGGCGCTGGACGCCTACCTGGGCGCGCACGGGCAGGCCGACGGCCCCCTCTTCCGCAACCTCAGGGGCGGGCGCCTCACGGTGAGGAGCGTCCACCGGATCGTCCGGGCCTGGAGCCGCGCCGCCGGGCTCACGCGGCGGGTGACGCCCCACACGCTCCGCCACACGTTCGCCACGCACATGCTCGACGCGGGCGCCGACCTCCGACTGATCCAGGACCTGCTCGGCCACAGCCGGCTGTCCACGACGCAGCGCTATACGCACGTCAGCGCGGATCACCTCATGCGGGTCTACGACGCTGCCCACCCGAGGGCCCACTCATGATTGGCGGGAGGTTCCGTTCCGCCGGGGGAGGACCCGGAGGGGGTGGGGACCCCCTCCGGAAGGGGATCCGGGGGACCACTGTGGTGTGCGTCCGCCACAAGGGCAAGGTCGCCCTGGCGGGAGACGGCCAGGTCTCCATCGGGGCGACCATCGTCAAGGCCGGGGCGCGAAAGGTGCGCAAGATCTACCACGACCGTGTGCTGGCCGGCTTCGCGGGCACCGCCGCCGACGCCTTTGCGCTCTTCGAGAAGTTCGAGGGCCGCCTGGAGGAGTACCGCGGCAACCTGTCGCGCGCCGCCGTGGAGCTGGCCAAGGACTGGCGCACCGATCGGGTGCTGCGGCGCCTGGAGGCGCTCCTCGCGGTGGCCGACCAGGAGCGCTCCTTCATCCTCTCGGGAACGGGCGAGGTGATCGAGCCCGACGACGGCGTGATCGGCATCGGCTCGGGAGGCCCCTTCGCTCTCGCGGCCGCGCGCGCCCTGATCGCGCATTCGGACCTGGACGCCAAGCAGATCGTCGAGGAGGCGATGCGGGTCGCCGCGGCCATCTGCGTGTACACCAACGACCACATCACCGTCGAAGAGCTATGAAGAAATCAGAAAGGGGGCTGCGCCCCCCTTCTGGGCATCCCCCCAGAGGCTTGCGCGGGCCAAGCCCGCGCTCGAAGGAGGCGGGCTCATTGCCGCGAGGCAAGCCTTCACCACATAGGACCAATGAGGTCCAACGGGCATGAAACCGCTCAGCGATCCGATGGCCCCGCTGACGCCCGCCCAGATCGTGGTCGAGTTGGACCGCTACATCATCGGCCAGGAGCGGGCCAAGCGCGCCGTGGCCATCGCGCTGAGAAATCGCTGGCGCCGACAGAAGTTGCCTCCCGAGCTGAGGGACGAGGTCGCCCCCAAGAACATCATCATGATCGGGCCCACAGGGGTGGGGAAGACCGAGATCGCGCGCCGCCTGGCGAGGCTGGCCCAGGCGCCGTTTCTGAAGGTGGAGGCCTCCAAGTACACGGAGGTCGGCTACGTGGGTCGCGACGTGGAATCCATGATCCGCGACCTCACCGAGCTCGCGGTGAACATGGTGAAGGCCGAGATGGCCGCGGCCGTGCGGGAGAAGGCCGAAGCGCTGGCCGAGGAGCGCCTGCTGGATCTGTTGCTGCCCCGCCGGAAGTCGGAGCCGTTTCAGAGCCAGACGCTGGAGGAGGTCTCGCCCGAGGCCTCCCGCCAGGCCACCAAGGAGAAGCTGCGCGCCCAGCTCCGCGGGGGCAAGCTGGACGAGCGGCTGATCGAGCTCGAGATCCAGTCCCAGGCGACCCCCATCGTCGAGGTGTTCTCGGGGCAGGGCATGGAGGAGATGGGGATCAACCTCCGGGAGATGCTCTCGACCATGCTCCCCAGCAAGACCAAGCGGCGGAAGGTCAAGGTGGCGGAAGCCGAGCGGCTCCTGGCCCAGGAGGAGGCCCAGAAGCTCGTGGACATGGATGAGGTCATGGCCCAGGCGATCCACCGCGTCGAGAACTCGGGCATCGTGTTCCTCGACGAGCTGGACAAGATCGCCGCGCGCGAATCGGCCCACGGACCCGACGTCTCGCGGGAGGGCGTTCAGCGGGACCTGCTCCCCATCGTCGAGGGCTCCACGGTGACGACGAAGTACGGGCCCGTCAAGACGGACCACGTCCTCTTTATCGCGGCCGGCGCCTTCCACGTCGCCAAGCCGTCGGACCTGATTCCCGAGCTCCAGGGGAGGTTCCCGATCCGCGTGGAGCTGGACCCGCTGACCCGGGAGGACTTCATCCGCATTCTGACGGAGCCCCAGAACGCGCTGATCCGGCAGTACATCGAGCTGCTGAACACCGAGGGCGTCACGCTCCACTTCACCCCCGACTCGGTGGACGCCGTGGCGGAGCTGGCGACCGTCGTCAACCAGCGGGCCGAGAATATCGGGGCCCGGCGACTGTACACGATCATGGAGAAGCTGCTGGAGGAGATCTCGTTCGCCGCGCCCGACATGCCGGGCAAGGAGCTGACCATCGACGCGGGCTACGTCCACGCGCACCTCGCCGACGTCATGAAGGACGAAGACCTCTCCCGGTATATTTTGTGAGCCGGAACATGCAGGCCATGATCCAGCGGGCCGAGATCCTCATGGAGGCCCTGCCGTACATCCGCGCCTTCCAGGGCAAGACCCTCGTCATCAAGTACGGCGGCGCCGCCATGGAGCAGGCGGACCTGAAGGAGTCGTTCGCGCTGGACGTCATCCTGCTCCGGTACGTGGGGATCAACCCCGTCATCGTGCACGGCGGCGGGCCGCAGATCGGCGCGCTGATGAAGCGCCTCGGCAAGGAGCCCCGGTTCGTCGGCGGGATGCGCGTCACCGACGAGGAGACCATGGACATCGTCGAGATGGTCCTCGTGGGGAAGATCAACAAGGAGATCGTGGGCCTCATCAACCACCACGGCGGCCGGGCCGTCGGCCTGTCGGGCAAGGACGGCAACCTGATCCGGGCCCGCCGCCTCGCCCACCGGACGCCCCAGGGCGAGACCGTGGACATCGGCCTCGTCGGCGAGGTCGAGCAGGTGAACCCCCAGGCCATCAGGCTCCTGGAGGAGAACGGGTTCATCCCGGTGATCGCGCCGGTAGGGGTGGGTCCAGCCGGGGAGACGTACAACATCAACGCCGACCTGGTCGCCGGGGACCTGGCCGCCGCGCTGGTCGCCGAAAAGCTGATCCACCTCACCGACGTCGAGGGGATCCAGGGGGAGGACGGGGAGCTGCTCTCGACGCTGACGCGCAAGGAGGCCGAACGCCTGATCCGGGCGGGGGTGATCGCGGGGGGGATGCTCCCCAAGGTGGAATCGTCGCTGAAGGCGCTGGAGGGCGGGACCGCCAAGTGCCACATCCTCGACGGGCGGATCCCCCACGCCATCCTGCTGGAGATCTTCACCAAGGAAGGGATCGGCACCGAGATCGTGCTCTGAGGGGACCCCGTGGACACCAAGACGCTGCTCGAATGGTCCGACCGGTACCACGTTCCGACGTACGCCCGGGCCCCCATCTGCCTGGTGCGCGGCGAGGGGATGCGCGTCTGGGACTCCGAGGGGCGCGAGTATCTGGACTTCGCCGCGGGGATCGCCGTCGTGGCGCTCGGCCACTGCCACCCGCGGGTCACTGGGGCCATCCAGGAGGCGGCAGCGACGCTGATTCACGTTTCCAACCTCTTCTACACGGCCCCCCAGACCCAGCTGGCGCGGCTCCTCTGCGAGCACTCCTTCGGGGATCGGGTGTTCTTCTGCAACTCGGGCGCGGAGGCCAACGAATCGGCGATCAAGCTGGCCCGCCGGTACAGCCGCGAGCACTTCGCGAGCGATCGCTACGAGATCATCGCGATGCAGAACTCCTTCCACGGCCGCACCCTGGCCACGCTGACGGCCACCGGGCAGGAGAAGTACCGACACGGCTTCGAGCCGCTGATGCCGGGGTTCAAGCACGTGCCGTACAACGACCTCCGGGCCGTCGAGCGCGCCCTGGACAGCCGCACCGCCGCGGTGCTCGTAGAGCCGATCCAGGGGGAAGGCGGCGTGAACGTCCCCGACGACGGCTACCTGCCGGGGCTGAGGAAGCTCTGCGACGAGGCCGGGGCGCTCCTGATCCTGGACGAGGTCCAGACTGGGATGGGGCGGACCGGCGCGCTCTGGGCGTACCAGCACTCGGGCGTGGAGCCCGACATCATGACGCTGGCGAAGGCGCTGGCCAACGGCATCCCCATCGGGGCCATGGTCGCGCGCGACCCGGTGGCCCGGGCGCTGACGGCCGGCAGCCACGCGTCCACGTTCGGGGGCACGCCGTTCGTCGCCTCCGTCGCGCTGGCGACGCTGACCACGCTCCTCGAGGAGAAGCTGCCCGAGCGCGCGGCGCGGATGGGCCGTCACCTGACGGCGGGGCTCCTCGCCCTCAAGGCCAAGCATCCGGTGATCCGGGAGGTGCGTGGAAAAGGCCTGCTGATCGGGATCGAGTTGACGCGGCCCGCGGCGCCGGTGGTCGTGGCCTGCCTGGAGGCGGGGCTGCTGATCCTGACCGCCGGGGACACAGTGCTGAGGCTCGCGCCGCCCCTCATCGTGGATGAGGCGACGTGCGATCGAGCCCTGGCGATCCTGGACGCCGCCCTGCGATGAACCATCTGCTGTCCATCGCGGACCTGAGCCGCGAGGAGGTGCTTCGCCTCTTCCGCTTGACCGCCGCGCTGAAGGCGCGCCAGAAGGCGGGCGATCGCGGGGCGCCGCTGGCCGGCCGGAGCCTGGCCCTGATTTTCGAGAAGCCCTCCCTGCGGACCCGGGTCACGTTCGAGGTGGGCATGGTCCAGCTCGGCGGGGCGGCGGTCTATCTCTCGGCCCAGGAGATCGGCCTCGGCGTGCGCGAGTCGATCCCCGATGTCGCGCGGAACCTGGGCCGTTGGGTGGACATCGTCGCCGCGCGCACCTTCCGCCACGCCACCGTCGAGACGCTGGCGGCCCACGCCGCGATCCCCGTCATCAACGGCCTCTCGGACGTGGAGCATCCCTGCCAGGCCCTCGCCGATTTCTTCACGCTCTGGGAGCGGGGGATGGACCCCGGGCGCATCCGGCTCGCCTGGATCGGCGACGGCAACAACGTCTGCCACTCGCTGCTCCTGCTGGCCGCGCTCCTGGGCACCCCCTTGGCGGTGGCGACGCCGCCGGGCTACGCGCCTGATCCCGGGATCCAGGCCCGGGCCCGCGCCCTCGGAGGACGCGTGATGCTGACCACCGACCCCCGCGAGGCCGCGGAGGGGGCGGACGTCCTCTATACCGACGTCTGGATCAGCGTGGGCCAGGAGGGGGAGCGCGAGCAGCGGCTCGAGGCGTTCCAGCGCTACCAGCTCAACGACCGCCTGCTGGGGTTCGCCCGGCCGGGGGCGCTCGTCATGCACTGCCTGCCGGCGCACCGCGGGGAGGAGGTCACCGACTCGGTGCTGGACGGGCCCCAGAGCGTGGTCCTCGACCAGTCCGAGAACCGGCTCCACGCCCAGAAGGCGGTCCTGCTCCACCTCCTCGGAGGCGGGGATGTTTGACCGCGCGTTCTTCGAGCAGCACTTCCTGGGGCAGGCGAAGAGCTTCGCGCAGGACCGCCAGGTCCCGAGCCCCGTGGTCGAGTTCCTGCTCGACGACGGGACCGTCCTCTACGTGCGGAGCCTCCTGCAGACCCGGGAGGGCTGGCTCTGCCTCCAGGCCTACGACGAGGACGGGACCCGACAGATCTACTGCCTGTACTACAGCATCAAGCGCATCACCTTCCACGCCCAGGCCCCCAAGACCGCCAAGTCGCGCGACGTCGGCTTTCACCTCGGGTAGGACGCCCATGGCTCCGCGCGCCGTCAAGAAGGTCGTTCTCGCCTACTCCGGCGGTCTGGACACCTCCGTGATCCTGCGCTGGCTCATCGAGACCTACCGCTGCGAGGTCATCGCGTTCTGCGCCGACCTCGGTCAGGGGGAGGAGCTCCTCACGGTCCGCGATAAGGCCCTGAAGACCGGCGCCGCCCAGGCCTTCATCGAGGACCTCCGGGAGGAGTTCGTCAGGGACTTCGTCTTCCCGATGCTTCGGGCCAACGCGGTGTACGAGGGCGGCTACCTCCTGGGGACGTCCATTGCCCGGCCGCTGATCGCCAAGCGTCAGGTGGAAATCGCGCTCAGAGAGGGCGCGGATGCGGTCGCTCACGGGGCGACCGGCAAAGGCAACGATCAGGTCCGTTTCGAGCTCACCTACGCCGCCCTGGCGCCTCACCTCGTCGTCATCGCGCCGTGGCGGGAGTGGGAGCTGAATTCCCGGTCGGCGCTCATCGCCTTCGCTCAGCGCCACGACATCCCGGTGCCCGTCACCGCCGACCGCCCCTATTCGATGGATCGCAACCTCTTCCACATCTCCTACGAAGGCGGGATCCTGGAGGACCCCTGGGCCGAGCCGCCCGCGAAGATGTTCCTCCTGACAGTTGCCCCCGAAGAGGCGCCTGACGTCGCCGGCGAAGTCGCGATCGACTTTGAAGGGGGAAATCCCGCGGCACTGGACGGGCGGCCGCTCGGCCCGGTCGAGCTCCTCGAGCGCCTCAACCGCCTCGGCGCCGAGCACGGCGTGGGACGGGCGGACCTGGTGGAGAACCGCTACGTGGGGATGAAGTCACGGGGGGTCTACGAGACGCCGGGCGGCACGATCCTCCACGCGGCCCACCGCGCCCTCGAGTCGCTCACGCTCGATCGCGAGCTCCTCCACCTGCGCGATTCGCTCGTGCCCCGCTACGCGGAGATGATCTACTACGGCTACTGGTTCTCCCCCGAGCGCGCGGCGCTCCAGCGGCTGATGGATGACGCGCAGCAGGACGTGACGGGCACCGCGCGCCTGCGACTCTACAAGGGGAGCGTCGGCGTGCTCGGCCGCAAATCGCCGAAGAGCCTGTACCGGCCGGACTTCGCCACGTTCGAAGCCGACCACGTGTACCAGCAAAAGGACGCCGAGGGGTTCATCAATCTTAACGCGCTCCGCCTCAGGATCCGCGCCCTCCGAGATCGCCGCGGATAAGCCCGTGCGCGTCCACGTGGCGTTGACCGCCGGCGAGCTGGACGGGGCTGATCTCCACGCCCGAACCGTCGTCGTCATCGACGTCTTCCGGGCGGCCACCACCATGGCCACCGCCCTCGCCAACGGCTGCAAGGGTGTCATCCCTGTCCTCACGCCGGAGCAGGCCCGGCAGCGTGCGCGCGAGTTCCGGCGAGACGAAGTCGTGCTGGCGGGAGAACGGGGCGGCGAGCCCATCGACGGGTTCGACCTCGGCAACTCCCCCCTCGAGTACACCGCCGACCGGATCGCGGGCCGGGTCGTCATCCTCACGACGACCAACGGCACACGCGCCCTGCTGAGGGCGTCGAGCGCGGCCGCGACCGCAGTGGCCGGGCTCGTCAACGTCAAGGCCATCGCCCAGTGGGCGCAGGACGAGGCCCGGGATCTCACGCTCGCGTGCGCCGGCGAGGCCGGCCAGGTCTCGGTGGAGGACACGGTGTGCGCCGGGCTGATCCTGGACGCGATCTCCCTCGGCGGCGGGGCGCTCGAGCTGAACGACACGGCGGCGATCGCCCGCAGCGCGGCCCGGGAGTACCGCCACCGACTGGGCGACCTCCGCGCCGAGTCGAGCTGGGGACGCCACCTGCTGGCGAGCGGACGCGACAGGGACCTGGCCGCCTGCCTCGCCCTGGATGCCTGGCCGATCGTTCCCCGCTTCCGGAACGGCCTCGTCGCGGCCGCCCAACCTTGACAACCCCGTCGCGCGGACCCATAATGGGCGGCGTTCGCTCGTCGGGTGGATAATGCCGTGAACATCCCCATCTCCCTCACCTTGGCCCGGATCGTCCTCGTCCCGCTCGTCATGGTGTTCATGATCTCCTCGTCGCGGGTCCACGCCCTCATCGCGGCCGCCATCTTCGGCGCGGCCTCGCTCACCGACTGGCTGGACGGGGTGATCGCCCGCCGCCGAAACCAGGTGACGACGCTCGGCAAGCTGCTGGACCCGGTGGCCGACAAGCTCCTCGTCGCCGCCGCGCTGATCGCCCTGGTGCAGACCGAGACGATCCCGGCGTGGATGGCGGTCGTCATCATCGGGCGCGAATTCGCCGTCACCGCGCTGCGGGGCATTTCGTTCTGGGTCGGGGTGATCGTTCCCGCCTCCACGCTGGCGAAATACAAGACGGCGACGCAGTACGTGGCGATCACGCTGCTGATCCTCGAAAAGGGAGTGCCCCCCATCGAGTACGTGCCGCTCTACTGGGTCGCGATCGCGGCCCTGTGGGCGGCGCTGGCGCTCACGGTGGTTTCGGGCGCCGACTACTTCTACCGGTTCTTCCGCAAGGCGGACTACCGCGCCCTGGTCCGGGATACGGAGCGGTGGTCCTGACGCCCCTGAGCCTCGTCGGCCTCGTGCTGGTCTATCTCGTCGGCGCGGTGCCGGTCGGGTATCTCGTCGCCAAGCTCCTCGGCTTCGATATCCGGAGCCACGGGAGCGGCAACATCGGCGCCACGAACGTCCTCCGCACCCTCGGAAAGGGGCCGGCGGTCATCACGCTTCTCCTCGACGTGGTCAAGGGTTATGTGGCGGTCTGGATCGCGCTGGCTCTCGGGCCCGAGCCGTGGTGGGGGAGCGTGGGCGCGCTGCTGGCCGTCATCGGCAACTGCTGGTCGGTCTTCCTGGGCTTCCGCGGCGGCAAGGGAATGGCCACGGGGCTAGGCGCGTTCCTCCACCTGATGCCCTGGGCCGTTCTGCCGGCCATTCTCGTCTGGGGGGCGGTGGCGGGGACCTTCCGCTGGGTGTCGCTCGCGTCGCTGGCGGCCGCCCTCTGCGTTCCCATCGGTGCGGCGCTCCTCCGCTACCACTGGAGCGGGGTGGCAACGGCCCTCCTCGTCGCCCTGATTATCCTCCTACGGCATCGCGACAACGTGGCCCGCCTCCTGTCCGGCACCGAGCGAAAGCTGGGCGAACGGGTGTCGGCCTCATGACCCCGGCGCCCGTCGCCGTGATCGGGGGCGGCAGCTGGGGAACGGGGCTCTCGGTTCACCTCGGCCGGCTGGGACTGACCGCTCGCCTCTGGGCGCGCGACGCCGCACTCGTCGCGCTGATGCGCTCGAAGAGAGAAAACCCCTGGTACCTTCCGGGGATCCCCCTGCCGGCAGCGCTCAGCGTGACGTCGGACCACGGGGAGGCGCTCGAGGGCGCCGGGCTCGTCATCGTCGCGGTCCCTTCCCACGTCTTCGACGCCGTCCTGGAGCAAGCGGCCCGCCGGCTGGCCCGGGGAACGACCATCCTCTCAGCCACCAAGGGACTGGAGCCCGAGCGCGCCCGCCGCATGTCGGAGATCGCGAGCGCCCGCTGTCCGGGTTCCCCGATCGCCGCGCTCTCAGGGCCCACCTTCGCGCGCGAGGTCGCCCTGGGCCGCCCCACGGCCGCCGTGGTGGCCTCGACGGATCCCGACGTCGCCAAAGCCCTCCAGCGCCTGCTCTCTTCCCCCGAGTTCCGCCTCTACACCAACCGCGACCTGCTGGGGGTGGAGATCGGCGGCGCCCTCAAGAACGTCATGGCCATCGCCACGGGAATCTCCGACGGCCTGGGCCTCGGCGAAAACGCGCGCGCGGCCCTCATCACGCGGGGATTGGCCGAGATCACGCGGCTCGGCGGCGCGCTCGGCGCTTCTCCGGCGACCTTTGCGGGCCTGGCCGGCATCGGCGACCTGGTCCTGACGTGCACCGGGTCGCTCAGCCGCAACCACGCCCTGGGGCTCGCGCTGGCGCGCGGCCAGAGCCTGGAGCAGGCGCGGGGAGAGACCCGGATGGTCGCCGAGGGCGCGCGGACCAGCCTCAGCGCCACGGCGCTCGCGCGGCGGGTGGGCGTCGCGCTGCCGATCTGCCAGGAGGTCGCGGCCGTGCTCTTCGAGGGGAAGACGCCCAAGGAAGCGCTCGCGAGCCTGCTCCAGCGCGAGTACCGCGCCGAGGAGGAACCCCTCCCGGCGACGAGCGCGCCTGGGGGACGCCGCAATTCCTGAGCTCAGAAAGGATCCCGTGGTCGGGCGGTGGGTCATCATCTCCACCGAGCGGGCGCGGCGACCTTCCGATTTCGGCCCCGATCCGGTCCGGACCCGCGGCGGCCACTGCGTCTTCTGCCCGGGAAACGAAGCCCAGACGCCCCCCGAAATCCTCGCCCTCCGGCCCCCCGAAAAGGCCCCCAACAGCGGGGACTGGTCGCTCCGCGTCGTCCCCAACAAGTTCCCGGCGCTCCGCATCGAGGGGGCGCTCGAGCCCGAGGGCGTCGGCCTCTACGACCGGATGAGCGGCGTCGGCGCCCACGAGGTCGTCATCGAGACCCCGGACCACGCCGCCACGCTCGCCAGCCTCCCCGAGGCCGCCGTGACCGACGTCTTGTCGACGTATAGGGAGCGGATCGTAGACCTCAAGAAGGATCCCCGCTTCGAGTACGTGCTCATCTTCAAGAACCACGGCGAAGCGGCCGGCGCCTCCCTGGAGCACCCCCACTCCCAGCTCATCGCGACGCCCATCGTGCCCATCATGGTGGAAGAGGAGCTGGAGGGCTCCGCCCGGTACTTCCGCAAGAAGGAGCGCTGCGTCTGGTGCGACATCATCCGGCAGGAGCGCCAGACCGACGGCCGCGTCATCCTGGAAGGGGAGGGGTTCGTCGCCATGGCGCCCTTCGCCCCGCGGTTTCCCTTCGAGACCTGGGTCCTGCCGACCCGGCACCGCTCGGCCTACGACGAGATCGGGCCCGAGGAGGTTCGGGCCCTCGCCGGGATCGTCCGGGGGCTGCTCCAACGCATGAACGGGGTGCTGACGGATCCACCGTTCAACTTCATGCTCCACACAGCCCCCTTGCGCCAGCCCTTCCTCGACCACTACCACTGGCACCTCGAGGTCATCCCGAAGCTGACCAAGGTGGCCGGCTTCGAGTGGGGCAGCGGCTTCTTCATCAACCCCATGCCCCCCGAGGAGGCGGCCCGGTACCTCCGGGAGGGGGTCTCCTGACCGAGGCCGATGTCCCGTAAGTTGACACACTTCAAGGGCTTTGTTACGATTTGCGGGGTTGCGCGCGGGAATAGCTCAGCGGTAGAGCACTACCTTGCCAAGGTAGGGGTCGCGGGTTCAAATCCCGTTTCCCGCTCCAAATCGAAACCAGGTTTCGGCGGCGTAGCCAAGTGGCCAAGGCGGAGGTCTGCAAAACCTCTATTCAGCGGTTCAAATCCGCTCGCCGCCTCCAACCACACTGTCCGTCGAAGGAGCGCGCCGGGGTGGCGGAACTGGGAGACGCCGCGGACTTAAAATCCGCTGGCCCGACCGGGCCGTGGGGGTTCGAATCCCCCCCTCGGCACCAAGGGAAAAGCCGAACGCTTCCGGAGGGAGGGATCGGCGTGCAGACGCTGAAGGTGGTGCGAAAGACGTTCACGCTCCTGAGTGAGAAGCGCACCGAGCTCCACGACATCACTAAGCAGATCCGAGACGTCGTCCTGAGTGCCGATGTGAAGGAAGGTATCCTCCTCGTCAACTCGCTCCACACGACGGTCGCGCTGTTCGTGAACGAGTTCCAGGCGGCGCTCGTCGAGGACCTCAAGGCGTTGCTCGACCGGCTGGTGAAGGAGCGCAACGGCTACCGGCATGACGACCCCCGCTACTCCGACTGCGAGCGGGGGAACGCCCACGCCCACCTGCGGGCCGCGCTGCTGGGGCGCAGCGTGGCCGTGGGGATCAGCGGGGGCGATCTGTCGCTGGGGCGGTTTCAGAGCATCATCCTCGCCGAGATGGACGGGCCCCGGCAGCGGACCATTGACGTCCAGATCATGGGCGTCTGATCCGGTCGCGGCACCGGGACCTCGAGCGAAGGAGTGGGGGTCCCGTGAAAATCGAGCAGGTCGGTCCTTACCTCTGGCGCATTCCCCCCGACGCCAAGCCGGGAATGCGCGTCCCGGGCCTCGTCCTGGCCAGCGCGGCGTTGATGACCCAGATCCGCCGCGACGCCTCTCTCGAGCAGGTCGCCAACGCCGCCTGCCTGCCGGGCATCGTCAAGGCCTCGCTGGCCATGCCCGACATCCATCAGGGCTACGGCCTTCCCGTAGGCGGGGTCGTGGCCACCGACGCCGAGCGCGGCGTGGTGAGCCCGGGCGGCGTCGGCTACGACATCAACTGCGGGGTGCGCCTCCTCCGAACGAACCTGCGGGCCAGCGACGTGCAGCCGCGCCTGCGCCAGCTCGTTGACGGGCTCTACCAGGCGATCCCCGCCGGGGTGGGCTCGCGCGGCCGCCTCAAGCTTGCCCCGGCGGACCAGCGGCGGGTGGTCGAGACGGGCGCCCGCTGGGCCGTCGGGCACGGCTTCGGCGACGCCGACGACCTGGCGCGGATCGAGTCCAACGGGGGCCTCCAGGGGGCGGACCCCGACGCGGTTTCGCCGAAGGCCTACGAGCGCGGCAAGAGTCAGCTGGGAACGCTCGGCTCGGGGAATCACTTCGTCGAGATCCAGGTGGTCGAGGAGACCTACGACGAGCGCGCGGCGGCGGCGCTCGGGCTCTTCCCGGAGCAGGTGACCATCATGATCCACACCGGCTCCCGCGGCCTGGGCCACCAGGTCTGCACCGACTACCTGCGGCGGCTCGAGGGAGCCCTCCGGCGCTTCGGCATCTGGCTTCCCGACCGGCAGCTGGCGTGCGCGCCCCTCGACTCGACCGAGGCCACGGAGTACCTGGGCGCGATGAGGGCGGCCGCAAATTTCGCCTTCGCCAATCGGCAGTGTCTCGCCCACTGGGTGCGCGACGTCTTCGCGCGCGTGTTCTCGGCCTCCCCATCCGGGCTCGGCATCGACCTCGTCTATGACGTGGCGCACAACATCGCCAAGACCGAAGAACACGAGGTGGACGGCCGGCGCCAGCGGGTCGTGGTCCACCGGAAGGGCGCCACGCGGGCCTTTCCCCCCCACCACCCGGAGCTGGTCGAGGCCTATCGCGCGATCGGCCAGCCCGTCCTGATCCCGGGCGACATGGGGCGCTACTCCTACGTGCTCGTCGGGACGGAAGCCGCCATGCGGGAGACCTTCGGCAGCACGTGCCATGGGGCCGGCCGGGTGATGAGTCGCACCGCCGCCGTGAAGGCGGCGCGCGGGCGGCGCATCGATCAGGAGCTGGAAGCCAAGGGAATCCTGGCGCGCGCCACGGGCCGGGACGCGCTCGAGGAGGAGATGCCCGAGGCGTACAAGGACGTCAAGGAGGTGGTCGAGGTCGTGGAACGGTTCGGAATCTCGAAGCGGGTCGCCCGGCTCCGCCCGATTGGGGTCATCAAGGGGTAGGTCCGCCTTGACCCCCCGCTAGAGCATCTGCTACAAAGGAGATACATGTCCTGGGACCTGAGG
>JACPCF010000148.1 GCA_016179965.1 Candidatus Rokuibacteriota bacterium
AAGCTGGGGACGGCCGTGTTCCTCCCGAACGTGATCGGCTGGGGCGGGGCCATGGCCCTCGTCGCGCTCGTGATGGCGGCCTGGTACCTCTTCGCCTCCTGGAACGAAAGCACCAAGAAGTTCAGCCTCGTCTAAGGGAGAAGCGATGAACATTGTGGTGCCGGTGAAGATGGTGCCGGACCTCGTGGAGGAGCTGGAGGTGGACGCGGCCGGCCACGCCCTGGACCGGTCGTTCCTCAAGCTCAGGATCAACGAGTTCGATGAGCACGCGCTCGAAGAGGCGCTCCTTCTCAAGGCCACGCACGGGGGGACGGTCACGGTGCTCGCGCTCGACACCGGGGAGGTGGATGAGACGCTCTTCACCTGCCTGGCCAAGGGGGCCGACCGCGCCGTCAAGATCACGGGGGACTTCCAGGAGGGAGTCTCCAGCCACGCTGCCGCCGTAGTCCTGGCGCGCGCCCTGGGCGCCGTGCCCCATGACCTCATCCTCACCGGCGTGCAGGCCGCCGACGACCGTGACGGCCAGGTTGGGATCCTGCTGGCCACGGCCCTCGACCTCCCCCACGTCAGCGTCGTCAGCGGCGTCGAGCCGGCGCCCGGCGGGAAAGCCGCGACGGTGCGCCAGGAGTACTCGGGGGGGATCATGGCGGAGCTCGAGGTGGACCTTCCCGCCGTGCTCGGCATCCAGGCGGCGCGGGCGGCGCCGCGCTACGCGCCCGTTTCGAAGGTGCGCCAGGTGATGAAGACCCAGAAGCTGGAAGAGATCCCCGCGCCGCCCGTTGAGGCCGGCGCGGGATCCACCGTGAGCCGCCTCGCCAAGCCCGAGACCGCCGACCGCGCCGAGATCCTGGAAGGCTCGCCCGAAGAAGTTGCCGACCGACTGCTGGCGCTCTTCGCCGAGCGCGGCTTCCTCAAGCGCTAACGAGGGGTCAGGTCTTGCAATCACACATTCTTGATCGCCGAGGGGACATCCTCAGGAATGTTGCATTGCAAGACCTGACCCCGTTAAATGACATGGCCGTCGTCATCGAGCACCTGGAAGGGAAGCTCGCCGA
Source organism: Candidatus Rokuibacteriota bacterium (assembly GCA_016179965.1). Lineage (GTDB taxonomy): Bacteria > Methylomirabilota > Methylomirabilia > Rokubacteriales > CSP1-6 > CSP1-6. Next base: position 1,056 of record JACPCF010000148.1, read on the forward strand.
CATCTCCTTCGAGATGCTGGGCAAGGGGCGGGAGCTCGCCAAGGTGTCCGGCGGCCGCCTTCTCGCGCTGCTGCTCGGGCGGGGCGTCAAAGGGCTGGCGGCAGAGCTCGGCGCCGCGGACACCGTCGTGGTCACCGAGCATGAGGCGCTGGCCCACTACACTCCCGAGGCTCACAAGCAGGCGCTGGCCGCAATCCTGAAGGCGCGCCCCCCGCGGGTGACGCTGGTGGCCAACACGGCGATGGGCATGGACCTGGCGGCCGGGCTGTCCGGATCCCTGGGCTGGCCCCTCTGCGCTTACGTGAAGGACGCCCGGCTCGCCGACGGCCGCCTCACGGCGGTGAGCCAGATCTACGGCGGCAAGCTTCTGGCCCACGCCGACATGGAAGGGCCCTCGGCCATCCTCTCGGTCCTGGCCGGGTCCTTCCCGGCCGATGCCGGCAAGGCGACGGGGACCCCCCAGGTGGAGGAGGTCGCCCCGCCGCCGCTCGACAAGGTCCGCATCCGCTTCAAGCGGCTGATCCAGCCGGAAGCGGGCGACGTGGATATCACCCGCCAGGCGGTCCTCGTGAGCGTCGGCCGCGGGATTCAGTCCAAGGACAACATCCCCCTGGTCGAGGAGCTGGCCGAGGCGCTGGGCGGGGCCCTCTCAGCCTCGCGGCCGATCGTGGACCAGGGGTGGCTGCCCAAGACCCGGCAGGTCGGCAAGTCGGGGATGAGCGTCAAGCCGAAGCTCTACGTGGCTGTCGGGATCAGCGGGGCGCCGGAGCACATCGAGGGGATGCGCGGCGCCGAGCTGATCGTGGCGATCAACACGGATCCGAACGCGCCGATCTTCAACGTGGCCCACTACGGGGTGGTCTCCGACCTGTTCGACGTGATTCCCCTGCTGACGGAAAAGATCAAGTCCTCCTGACCCGGGTCCCATGACCGACGCGATCGTTCCGGCCCGCGAGGTTTTCCGGAACTTTCCCGCGCCGCTGGTCGCTGCCTTCTATCTGCTGAGCGCGCTCGCCATCCTCGTCTTCTGCTACGGGGCGTGGCTCAGGATCCGCAAATACCGGAGGGGTCGCCCGGCCCACCGGATGTCTCACCTCGGACGCCGCCTCAGGCGTGCGGCCGCCGCCATCGGCAGCCACTCCACTCTCGGCAGACGACACGCGGGCACCGGCGCGGCCCACTTCGCGATCTTCTGGGGATTCGTCGCCCTTTTCATCGGCACCGTGATCATCATGATCGACTACGACATGGTCCGCCTCGTGAACCCCCAGTGGCGCTTCTGGAGGGGGACGTTTTACCTCTGGTACTCGATCACCCTGGACGTCCTGGGCGCGGCGTTCGTCGTCGGGCTCGGCGCGATGATGGCGCGCCGCTGGTGGGTCAGGCCGGCGGCCCTCGACTATAGCCGCCCCGACCGCGCGCCCGGAAGCTATGACCGCGCCCCGTACGTCGCCGACGATCGCCTCTTCCTCTGGCTCCTCTTCTGGATCGGCGTGACCGGCTTCCTGGTGGAAGGGCTCCGGATCGCCGCCGACCCGGCGCCCTTCGAGCGGTGGTCCGTGGTGGGCTGGCAGCTGGCGAACCTCTTCGACCTCATGGGCGTGACGAGCCTCGCCAACCCGCTCCACCTAGCCGGCTGGTGGGTTCACGCGCTCCTCGCCCTGGGCTTCGTCGCCTACATCCCCTACTCCAAGGCGATCCACATCGTGGTGGACATGGCCAACCTCCTCTTCACGGACGAGCGCGCCGGCAAACGACTGCCGGCCGTCCCCGAAGGGGCGGGGGCGCAGGGCTACGAGACCCTGGCAGACTTCACGTGGAAGGAACTCCTGGACCTGGACGCCTGCACCAAGTGCGGGCGCTGCCACGTGGCCTGTCCCGCCCGCGCCTCCGGCGCTCCCCTCTCGCCGCGGGACCTGATCCTCGAGCTGCGCGAGCACGCCGAGGCGACCTTTGGAGGGTCGAGCTGGCTCCACGAAACCGCCGTCCGGGAGGGCGACGGGAAGGTCGCCGGCGGGGTGATCAAGGCCGAGACCCTCTGGGCCTGCACGATGTGCCTGGCGTGCGTCGAGGCGTGCCCCGTCGGGATCGAGCACGTGCCGCTCATCGTCCAGCTCCGGCGGCGGCTGGTGGGCGACGGGACGCTCGACGCCACCCTCCAGGGCGTGCTGGAGAAGATCGGGCGCTACGGCAACTCCTTCGGCCAGTCGGAGCGGTTACGCGGACGATGGACACAAGGGCTCCCGTTTAGGGTCAAGGACGCTCGCAAGGAGCCGGTGGAGTATCTCTGGTTCGTGGGGGATTACGCCTCCTACGACCCGAGCCTCCAGGAGCTGACGCGCGCGGTGGCGCGGGTCTTCCAGCGGCTGGGACTCGACTTCGGCATCCTCTATGACGGCGAGCGGAACTCGGGCAACGACGTGCGCCGGGTGGGCGAGGAGGGGCTCTACCAGCTGCTGATGGAGAAGAACCTGGCCGTCCTCGGCAAGGCTCAGTTCAAGGAAATCATCACCACCGATCCCCACTCGTACAACACCCTCAGGTTCGAGTACCCCGAGTTCGGCGGCGCCTTCAGGGTGCGCCATTACACCGAGGTCCTGAGCGCGGCGCTGGGGGGGGGTCGGGTGCCCGTCGCCAGGCGGCTCGCGGGGGTGGCGACCTATCACGATCCGTGCTATCTCTCGCGGTACACGGAGGTCACAGAGGCCCCGCGCGAGATCCTGAGAGCGCTGGGGCTGACGCTCGTCGAGATGGGGAGGAACCGGGCCAACAGCTTTTGCTGCGGGGCGGGGGGCGGCCGGATCTGGATGGGCGACACCCGGACGCCGGGGGTGCCGACCCCGAGCGAGCAGCGGATCCACGAGGCCCTGGAGATCGCGGGCGTCCGGTACTTCGTGGTCGCCTGTCCGAAGGACGTCACCATGTACCGCGACGCCGTGAAGACGTCCGGCCAGGAGGGGCGGATCGAGGTGAAAGAGCTGATCGAGCTGGTGGAAGAAGCCATCTCGCTCCCCGCGGAGGAGATTCCCGATGGGGGGTAAGCGGATCCTCATTCTGGGCGGCGGGTTCGGCGGGCTGACGGCCGCCAACGCGCTGCGACGAGCGCTGGACTCCTCACACACGATCACGCTGATCGACCGTCGTCGGGACTTCATGATGGGCCTCAGGAAGCTGTGGATTCTGACGCGCGGGGGAGAGGCCGCCGCCGTCCAGGGCAATTTCTTCGCCGTGCCCTCCCCCGGAAGTGGAGCTGACTCGACCCTCAGCCTCCGCGTACGGGGGAACGCGCGCCTTTGAGGCGGTGAGGCTCCAGCAATGGTTTTGAGGGTGGATTGACCGAGCGGTTGCGGCGGTGATAACGTGAGGCGCCACGGGGGCCGGAAGCAGGTCCACGCCGGGTTGCGAGGGGAGCCACGGCGGTGACTGACGAGTCCGAGCAGGCCGCCCAAGGGCTGTGGAGCCGGTTCAGGGACATCGCGATTTCCTCGGAGGGGGGCTCCGCCCCCCTTCCGAACCTCCCCCCAGGACAGGTTGCGCGGGCGTAGCCCGCGCTCGAACGGGCGCGATGGACAATATTCACGCCGAGCAGGCCGCCCAAGGGCTGTGGAGCCGGTTCAGGGACATCGCCATGGCCCTGCGGCGGCTGCAGAACTTCAACTTTGCCGCCGAGGGCACGGAAGGGCGCTTCACGGAGGGGTGGCTCGGGGAGCTGGTGAAGGATGACGCCGCGCTGGCGAGTGTGGGCCGCGAGCTGGTCCTCCGGGCGCTTCGCGCGGGGTCCGACGCCATCAACTTCGAGATCCTGACCCACCTCCGCGGCGAGGAGGGCGTGGCGCTCTCTCACCTCGCCCGGGTCACCGGGCTCCCCCGTTTCACCATCTCGGAGCGCGTCAATGATCTGGTTCAGGCGGGGTTGGCCGTGCGGGTGCTCGAGCAGGACGCCGTTCGGGCCACGCCGCTCACGGGCGGGTTTCTCGGGATGGTGGGGGAAATCGAGGGGCGCCTGACGGCGAAGATCCGGGAGCGGCTCCCCGGGCTCATCGCTCCGTGAGGGAAGCGTCGTGCGCTGCCCCTACTGCGAGATCGACGGGCCGAGGCGCCAGATTCATCGCCACCTCGTGGACTGCCACGGGGACACGGTGAAGACGGAGGCAAACGAGGCGGAAGGGGCGATGGCCTACCTCATCGTCTGTCCCGAGTGCCGGGGAGAGATCCGGCAGCCGGTGAAGCCGCGCTGGCGCGATCCGGGTTTCCTCCGCGAGTTCGAACAGGAGATTCGGCTGGTGGCGTTCGACCTCTTGCTCTATCATCTGGAAGACGCTCACGCCCGACCGAAGGAGGCTTGACCCGGATGGCCGCGATCTTCAATTGCAACCTTCCCGAGGACCTCTATTACCTGGTGGAGAAGCACGTCTGGCTCCGCCCGGCTCCCGGCGGGCCCGTCACGGTGGGCATCAACGACGTGGCGCGTCACCTGGCGGGGACGATCGTCGCGGTCACGCCCAAGAAGGCGGGCCGGGCGGTGCCGAAGGGCCAGAGCGTGGCGACGATCGAGTCCTCCAAGTGGGTCGGGCCCGTGCCCGCCCCGGTGAGCGGGGAGATCGTCGAGGTCAACGAGAGCGTGCGGAAGAACCCGCGCCTGGTGAACGAGGATCCCTACGGCGCGGGATGGCTCGTGAAGCTCCAGCCGTCGGCGTGGGACGCCGACAGCGCGGAGCTCGTGACGGGGAGCGCGGGGCTCGAGACCTACCGCGCGTTTCTGGAACGCGAGGGCATCCAGTGTGGAGGAACGCCATGATAACGCTGTCGCGTAGACAATTCCTTCGGACGTCGGGAACCGGCCTGGGGCTGGGACTGTTGGCGGGGGGAGGGCTGGCCGGGTGCGCCACGGCCATCGGCCCGAAGACCGGACGCCGGGTCGTCGTGATCGGCGGCGGATGGGGCGGGGCCACGGCCGCCAAGTACGTGCGCCTGGCCGATCCGTCCATCGAGGTCATCCTCCTCGAGCCGAACAAGGAGTTCGTTTCCTGCCCCTTCAGCAACCTGGTGCTGAGCGGCGTCAAGTCGCTCGAGAGCATGACGTTCGACTACAGCGGGCTCCGCCGCCACGGCGTGAAGATCGTGCACCAGGCGGCCACGGCCATCGAGCCCGACAAGAAGCGGGTGAGGGTCGGCGACGACGCCATCGAGTACGACCGGCTCGTCGTGTCGCCGGGCATCGACTTCTTGTGGGAGCAGGTCGAGGGGCTCCCGGCGGCCAAAGACACCGTGCTGCACGCCTGGAAGGCCGGCCCGCAGACGGTGGCGCTGGCGCGGCAGCTCCAGTCGATGGCCGACGGCGGCGTGGTCGTCATGAGCGTGCCGCCGGTCGCCTACCGCTGCCCCCCCGGGCCTTACGAGCGGGCCTGCCAAATCGCCTGGTACCTCAAGACCAGCAAACCGCGGTCGAAGCTGATCGTCCTCGACGCGAACAAGAACATCGTGTCGAAGACCGGGCTCTTCCAGGCGGCCTGGAAGGCCTATCCGAACCTCGAGTACCGGCCGGCCAACCGGGTCGAGAAGATCGACACGAGCACGCGCGAGGTGACCACGGAGATCGGCGACAAGGTGAAGTACGACGTGATCAACCTCATCCCGCCTCAGCGGGCGGGCGCCATCGCCGTCCAGGCGGGCCTCGTGGGCGCCGACAAGCGCTGGTGCGAGGTCAACCACGTGACCTACGAGTCCGTCAAGCACAAGGGGATCCACGTGATCGGCGACTCCACCATCGGGCTGCCGGTGCCGAAGTCTGGGACGATAGCCAATGCCATGGGGAAGATCTGCGCCAGCGCCGTCGTCCACCTGCTGAACGGGAAGGAGCCGCCCCAGATGCCACCGGTCAACGTCTGCTACAGCTGGGTGAGCAACCGGGAGGCGATCGCCGTGATCAACGCCTATCGGATCGCCCAAGGCAAGGTCGTCATGATCGAGCAGAAGCTGACCAGTCAAACCGTCGCCGTCGCTCAAAACTCGGAAGGCTGGGCTCGCAGCATCTGGAACGACATCCTTGGCTAGGACAGCGCGAAAGGAGCCTCCCATGACGAACAGCATTCGCCTCCTCGTTGGCTGTGCCAGCCTGATTCTTGGCCTGGCGCTGTATGGCGGCGCCGCGGCGGGGCCGCTCGACGCCCCGGGCTACGCGAAAGCGTTCTCTTGCAGCGCCTGTCACGGCTTTGCCGGCGCGAGCGCGGCGGACACCGTGCCGGTGCTGGCCGGCATGCCGTCCTGGTACCTGAAGAAGGCGATCCAGGACTACGCCAGCGGGAAGCGTCCCGCGGCGGAGATGGAGTCGTACTCGAAGATGGTGTTGGAGCTTGGTGTGGACGACGTGGCGGCCTACTTCGCGGGCCAAAAGAAGCAACCTACGCCGGTCAAGGCGGATCCCGCGGCCGTCGCGCGCGGCAAGGCCGCCTCGACCCAGTGCGTGGTCTGCCACGGCCCGGAGGGCAAGGGCGACCCGGCCAAGGGCATTCCCGACCTGACCGGCCAGCCGCCCGGATACCTGAAGAACCAGATGCTCCTGTTCAAAGCCGACCGACGGAGTCCGGGCGATGAGACACTCAAGGCGCTCAAGGCCCTGATGAGGACGATTCCGGATGAGGCCTTCGGGGATCTCGCCGCCTACTACAGCAGTCTCAGGTAAAGCGAGCTGATCTATCAGGGCCAATGGCGCGGATTGAGGGATACGACTTTCCTGACGACCTCTGGTACCACCCGCCCGAGCACCTCTGGCTCCACCCCGAGCGGGCAGGAGACGAGTGGCTGATCACTGTCGGAGTTGACGCCGTGGGGCAGGATGCGCTGGGTGAGGTCGTGTACGTCCAGCTGATGGACGCCGGCCGGGTTGTCGCGCGGGGCGAGGCGGTCGGCTCGCTGGAAGCGGAGAAGATGGTGCGGCCGGTGCTGGCCCCCCTCTCGGGCACGCTCAGCGAGGTGAACGGCGCTCTCATGGCCGCCCCCCGTCTGCTGAACCTGCACCCCTACGATCAGGGCTGGATTTTTCGGATGCGGGCTCGAGACTGGGAGGGGGAACGGGAGGAACTGCTCCACGGCGAGGAGCGCGTAAGGGCATGGATCAGCGCCGAGCTCCAGGCGATGAAGGAGCGGCGATGACGAGCGGGGAGATCCACTTCTACGCGCCGGGGCTCAAGCGCTACCGGACCTCGGAGTACGCAGGGCAGGATCCAGGGCGGTTCGTCTCTGTGAGCGTGACCGGTACCTCGTGCGCGCTCCAGTGCGACCACTGCCAGTCCAGGGTCCTCGAGGGCATGATCCCGACGAACGGGAAGGGGCTATTCGAGCTGGCCGGGGAACTGGCGGCGCGGGGAGCGCGGGGCCTCCTGGTGTCGGGAGGGTGCGACAAGCGGGGGCGCGTCCCGCTGCTCCGCCACGTCCCCGACCTCAGGCGGATCCGCTCGGAGCTCGGGCTGACGATCCGCGTTCACCCGGGGTTGCCAGACGAGGAAACTGCCGCGGCCCTCGGAGAGGTGGACCTGGACGGCGCCATGCTCGACATCATCGGCGCCGCGGAGACCATCCGGGAGGTCTATCACCTGGAGGCCGGCGTGGAGGAGTACGAGGCGGTCCTGGCGCGCCTGGCGCGTCACGGCGTGCCGCTGGTCCCCCACATCATCCTCGGGCTCCACTACGGGAGACTGCTCGGGGAGTGGCGGGCGCTGGAGATGATTGCGCGCCACCGGCCGAAGTTCCTTGTCCTCGTGATCCTGATGCCCCTTTACGGCACCGCGATGGCTGGCGCGACGCCGCCCTCGGCGGAGGAGATCGGCGGGTTCTTCGACCACGCCCGCGCGGCGCTCCCGAACACGCCGATCATGCTCGGCTGCGCCCGGCCCATCGGCCCGACGAAAGCCGAGATCGATCGCCGCGCCGTGGACGCGGGCCTCAACGGGATCGCGTATCCGGCCGAAGGCATCGTGGCCTACGCTGAGTCCCGCGGCTTGACTCCTCGATTCCACGACGCCTGTTGCGGAGTGAATTGGTAACAGCGCATGGCACCCTCACCCCAACCCTCTCCCTCAGGAGGGAGAGGGAGACTTTTTTGATCCCTCGCCCCTGGAGGGGGAGAGGGACAGGGTGAGGGGGCGCGTACAACGTGGGGAACGCATTTGTGAATAATGCGCGCTAAAGTGTTGCCGGCGGAGATCGCCGAGGACTTCAAGACGAGCCCGGAGCACGTCCGCGTCAGCATCGCGGCGGCGATGACGCTGGGACTCAAGCCCGGGAACTTCTTCCGAAATGCCACCTGCGACTGCGTCAACCTGCTGGAGAACTACCCGGCCGGCTGCTACGCGAACTGCACGTACTGCGGGCTGGCCCGCGAGCGGCCCGGCCTCGCCCAGGACAACACCTTCATCCGCGTGGGGTGGCCGGTCTTCCCGACCGACCTCGTGGCCGAGGCGGTGGGGAGCCAGGAGGACCGGGTGGGCCGCGTCTGCGTGGCGATGGTCCAGGACAAGCGGGCGTATCCCGACCTGCTCGACATCACCCGGCGCATCCGCCGGAAGAGCGACGTGCCGATCTCGGCGCTGGTCACCGCCACGCTTCTGGACGAGGAGAAGCTCCTGCGGATCCGGGACGCGGGGGCGGACATCGTCGGCATCGGGCTCGACGCGGCGAGCGAGGAGGTCTTCTTCCGCACGCGGGGGCGGGGCGCGCGGGGGCCCCACTCCTGGAGCCAGCACTGGGAGATCGCCCGCGCGGCGCGGCGGATCTTCGGGCCGATGCGGGTCAACTGCCACGTCATGGTCGGGCTCGGCGAGACCGACCGGAATCTCGTGGACCTGTTCTACCGGCTCAAGTCCGAGGAGATCTCCGCGTACCTCTTTTCCTTCAACCCCGAGCCCGGGACCGCCATGGCGGACGTCCCCCGGGCCCCGATCACCCGCTGGCGCCGCGTCCAGCTGACCAAGTACCTGATCGAGCAGCGGGACCTCCCGCGCGAAGCCGTCGAGTTCGACGAGGCCGGGATGCTGAAGCACGTCCGGGCGCCGCGCGCCCTGATCGACGCGTGCGTGGAGGAGGGGGTGGCCTTCATGACCAACGGCTGCCCTGACCGCAATGGCAAAATGGCGTGCAACCGCCCGTTCGGGAGCTACCGTCCCGGAGAGGAGTTCCGCGACTATCCCTTCGTGCCAACGGAGGAGGATCAGCCGATCATCCGGCAGCAACTGGGCGTCAAGGATCTCGGCGGGTGAGCGGCCCCGTCCGGCTCCTTGATCTGGGGGCGGCGCCCCCCCTGCGCTCCCAGGCCCTCTACCACGGCCTGGCCGAGGCGATGGACGCCGACTCGCCGGACACTATCGCGATCCTGCGCCCGGCGTCCCCCTACTTCTGCGTCGGATACCACCAGTCCCCCCGGGCCGAGCTCGATCTCGCCTGGTGCCGGGAGAACGGGTATCCCGTCATCCAGCGCCGGATCGGCGGCGGCACGGTGTACCTGGACGCCGACCAGCTCTTCTACCAGTGCGTCTTCCACCGCTCCCGGGCGCCGTTCGACGTCGCCTCGATCTACCGGCGGTTCCTGACGCCGCCGGTGCGTGCCCTCCAAGCGCTGGGGCTTCCGGCGACACTGGAGGCCATCAACGAGATCGAGGTGGGCGGGCGCCGGATCGCGGGAACAGGCGGCGGCCAGATCGGGGAAGCGGTGGTCGTGGTCGGCAACCTCCTCTTGGACTTTCCGGCAGACATCATGGCGCGCGCGTGGCGGGTCCCGTCGCCCGAGTTCCGGCGGCTCGCCGAGGACGGGCTCCGCCGCCACCTGGCAACCTTGTGCGGCACGCTCGGGCAGCGCCCGTCCGAGGAGCAGATCCGGAGGCGGTTGGTCCGGGCGTACGAGGAATCGCTAGGCCGCTCCCTGGTCCCCGGGAGGTTGACCCGCCTGGAAGAGGCGGCGGTGAGGCGCGAGGAGCGAAAGCTCGCCCGGCTGGATGAGGCCGGCCATGGCGCGGGCCGCCGTCAGGCCAGGCTCAAGGTCACGCATCGGGTCTGGGTCCACGAGTGGACGGGGCGGGTCGGCGAGGAGCCGGGCCGCGTGACGGCGCGCGTCGCCGACGGACGGATCGAAGAGATGTCGGTGGCGGGAGCGGTCCTGGACCGGGAAGAGGCGGAGCGCCACATTGGCCAGGTGAGGGATCGGGCTCAGCTCGATGGGTGAGGTGGGGGGATGTTCCCATGAGGAACGCTCATGGAGCTTCTGATCGCAGTCCCGCTGGGGTTCGTGCTGGGGTTCCTCATCGGGCTCACGGGGGTTGGCGGCGGGGCTCTCGTCGCCCCGGCCCTCTACGTGATCCTCGGCATGGACTACGGCCAGTCGGTGGCTCTTTCGCTGATCTACTCCGTCTTCACCAAGATCGTCAGCGCCGTCCAGCACCTCCGCCAGGGGACCGTCCTCTGGAAGATCACGCTCCTCTACGGCCTCACGGCGATTCCGGGAACTGTGCTCGGGTCCCAGGTGATCTACTGGGCCAGCGGCGGCGCCCAGCGGATCTTCCCGTTCCTCATGGGCGGGGTGCTGCTCCTGGTGTCGGCCCTCATGCTCATGGAAACGAGCGTCAGGGCCATCGCGGCCCGGGAGAAGCCCTTCTCGCCCTACCAGATCACCTGGCCGGGCGTCCTCGCCATCGGGGCGTTCCAGTCCATCGTGGGCGCGCTGCTGGGGCTCACCTCCATCGGGAGCGGCAGCCTCGTGATCCTGTCCATGGTCTACCTCTTCCGCATGTCCGCCCGGGAGATCGTCGGGTCCAACATCGTGATCGCGCTCATCATGGTCATCCCGGCCGGCCTCACCCACTACGTGGCCGGAGGGGTGAACTGGAGGCTCCTGAGCCTGCTCCTCGTCGGGTCCGTCGTGGGCGCGGTCCTCGGGTCCAAGTCCGCGATGATCCTGCCGGACCGCGCGCTCAAGCTCGCTATCGTCGCACTTATCCTGGTCGGGGCCGTGTCCACCATCGCCAAGGCGTGGTAGCATAAAAAGACCTTTATGGGCCCGGGGGCGATTATTTATTTGCCTTCCCCCCCCGTCGCTGCCATTCTCCAGGGCAGGGCCCCCCGATGAACCTGCACCATCTCAGGATTTTCTACACGGTCGCCCAGCGCCGGAGCATCACGGCCGCGGCGGCTGATCTCCTCCTCAGCCAGCCCGCGGTTAGCCTCCAGCTGAAGGCCCTGGAGAAGGAGCTCGGGGTCTCCCTGTTCGAGCGGGGCGGCCCGAAGCTCAGGCTGACCCAGGCCGGGGAGGTACTCTACCGCTCCGCGACGTCGATCCTTCACGCCAAAGACGAAGCCGAGCGCGCGATCAGCGAGCTGCGCGACGGCACCACGGGGCGGCTCATCCTGGGCGCCGGGACCACGGGGGGGATGTACGTGCTCCCGCGGATCGTCCACGCGTACAAGCGGGACTGGCCCGAGACGGAAATCGTCTTCCACATCGGGACCACGGATCAGATCCTGGACAAGCTCCTGCAGAACGTGCTCGACATGGGCGTGGTGGGTGGTCCCATCGAGGACCGCCGGTTCGTCGTGGAGCCCATCTGCAGCGACGAGCTGGTGCTCATCGCCGCCCCGTCCCACCCCATCGCCTCGCTCGGGAAGGTCACCCTCAAGGATCTGGGCGGGGTCCCCTTCGTCTTTCCCGAAGCGGGATCGAGGACCCGTCAGCTGGTGGAACGGAAGCTCCGCGAGGCGGGGGTCCCCCTCAAGATCGCCATGCAGTTGCCGGGGACCGAGGGAGTCAAGAAGGCCGTCGAGGCGGGGCTCGGCGTCGGGATGGTGTCGCAGTTCGCGGTGGAGGCGGAATGTCAGACCGGCGTGCTGCGGTCCCTGCCGGTGGTCGGGTTCCGGCTCAGCAGGACGATGAACCTCGTTTACCGCACGGGGCGCCGGGCGAGCCGTCGACGAGCAGCGCCAGGGGCACTCGGACGGGAGGAGGTGAGGGAGAGCCGGCATCGCGGCGATTTGTTGAGTCGGCAGGATCTCTCACCGTTCGCATCGGGGGAGGGCTGAATGATGGCGGGAAACAGAGGCGTGGTAACGATATTGAAAACTGAAGACTGGCTGGCCGTCTGGCTGGGATTCCTCATCATTATCCTCGTCCTCTTCGGCGTCCGGCCGGAGATGCCGAAGTTCAGGTGGGCGACCGACGCCGGGTTTGCGGCCGCGGTGGACGAGAAGAAGCCGGCCGTGGGCAGGCTCGTCAAGGACGCCGAGGCCAAGGGCGAGAAGGACGTGGCTGCCGCGGCAACCGCCCTCAGCGCGGCCGTGGATAAAGGCGATCGGGCGGCCATCGGGAGCGCCGCCAAGAAGGTGGCCGACGCGGCCAAGAAGGCCCAGGACGCCGGGGTCAAGAAGCTGGGGGCCGACGTGGGCAAGCTGAGCGGTGACGCGGGAGCCCTGGTGAGCAAGGCGTTCTCGGGAGAAAACATCTGGAACTCGGTCAAGCTCGGGATCGCGTACCTGATCATCTCCGCCATTGGGATCGCGCTGATGGGCGGAGGCGTCGGCAAATACATCGTGGGCTTCCCGATTGTCTATGCCCTCGCCTGGCTCTCGCAAGTGATCGCGGGCAACAGCACGATGAGCTACTGGGGGCTGGAGTACGTCATCTTCGCCCTTCTGATCGGCCTCTTTATCAGCAATGTTCTCGGCGTGCCGGGCTGGCTGAGGGAGGTGGTCAGGACCGAGTACTTCATCAAGACGGGGCTGGTGATCCTGGGGGCCGGCATCCTCTTCGGCGAGATCGTCCAGGCTGGCGCCCTCGGCATCGTCCAGGCCCTGCTCGTCGTCTCCGTCGTCTGGTACATCTGCTTCTGGTTCTCCAGGAGGCTCAGGGTGGACGACGAGTTCGCGGTCATGCTCTCCACGGCGGTGTCGATCTGTGGCGTATCCGCCGCGATCGCGGCCTGCGGGGCCATCAAGGGCGACCGGAAGAAGCTTTCCTACGTCACCTCGCTCGTCCTGATCGTGGCGGTCCCCATGATGGTGATCATGCCGTGGATCGTCAAGGCATTCGGGATTCCCGATGTCGTCGGTGGCGCCTGGCTGGGGGGAACGCTGGACACGAGCGCCTCAGTGGTGGCCGCCGGAGCCCTCATCAGCGAGCCCGCCATGAAGGCCGGGGTCATCGTCAAGTTCTCCCAGAACGTCCTGATCGGC
>JACPCF010000014.1 GCA_016179965.1 Candidatus Rokuibacteriota bacterium
CTTGTACCACATCACGCTGTCGGCCATCTTGGTCAGCGTGTTGAAGCGCATGTCCACCTCGGTCTGCCCGGCGGTGGCCACCTCGTGGTGGTGCACCTCGATCTTCACGCCAACCGACTCCAGGGCCAGCACCATGTCGGAGCGGATGTCCTGGAACTTGTCCATGGGCGGCACGGGGAAGTAGCCCTGCTTGTAGCGGGGCTTGTAGCCCAGGTTGGGACGGTCGGGCGTCCCCTCCTTGCCCGAGTTCCAGAACCCGGCCTCCGAGTCGATGAAGTAGTAGCCGCAGTTGTAGGTCTGGTCGAAGCGGATCTCGTCGAAGAAGAAGAACTCGAGCTCGGGGCCGATATAGACCGTGTCGGCCACGCCCGCTTTCTTCACGTACGCCTCGGCCTTCTGGGCCACGTAGCGCGGGTCGCGACTGTAGGCCTTCCCCGTGACCGGATCCTTGACGTTACAGATGAGGACGAGGGTCGGCACCGCCGTGAACGGATCCATCGCCGCGCTCGCGGGGTCCAGCATCAGCAGCATGTCAGACTCGTCGATCGTCTGGAAGCCGCGGATGGACGAGCCGTCGAAGCCGATCCCCTCTTCGAAGAGCTCCTCGGTGAGCTCCCGCACCGGGATCGAGAAGTGCTGCCAGAGACCGGGGACGTCGATGAAGCGCAGATCCACGATCTTGGCGCCCTTCTCCTTGGCAAATTTGATGGCGTCTTTCGGGGTCATGCGTCGCCTCCTTGGGGATGGTCAGGACTCAATGAAGATACTGAGAAGGCCGCGCAAAATCAAGCCCGGCTAGCTCGCGGTCGTGGGCTTGGCCGGGGGCTTCACGGCCTGAGCGAAGCCCCCGCCCGCGTAGCCCGGCGCCTCCAGCGCGTAGGCGTTTTCCGAGTGCTGGGAGAGATCGAGGCCGGCGATCTCGTCCTCCTCGGTGACGCGGAGGCCCATGGTCGCGTCGAGGATTTTCAGAATGATCACGGTCCCGACGAACGCCAGCACCCACGAGGCTACGATGGCCACGACCTGGACGCCGACCTGGCCCGGGTTCCCGGCAAACAGCCCGTCGCTGGCGTCGGGGTTGATGGCCTTGGTCGCGAAGAGGCCGGTGGCGAGCGCTCCCCAGGTCCCCCCCACGCCGTGCACACCGACCACGTCCAGCGAGTCGTCGTAGCCCAGCTTCGTCTTGACGTTGCAGGCGTTGTAGCAGAGGAAGCCCGCGACGGCGCCGATGAAGATGGAGGCCAGCGGGGTCACGTAGCCCGAGGCTGGAGTAATCGCCACTAGCCCGGCGACCGCTCCCGAGGCGGCGCCCAGCACCGTGGGCTTGCCGCGCATAGCCCACTCCGAGAACATCCACCCCAGCGCCGCGGCGGCCGTGGCCGTGTTGGTGACGACAAAGGCGCTCGTGGCCAGCTTGCCGGCGCTCAGGGCGCTGCCAGCGTTGAAGCCGAACCACCCGACCCAGAGGAGGGCCGCGCCGGCCACGGTCAGCGGCAGGTTGTGCGGGCGCATCGGCTCGTGGCCGTAACCCTTGCGCCGGCCGATCACCAGCGCGGCGGCCAACGCCGAGACCCCTGAACTGATGTGAACCACGGTGCCCCCGGCAAAGTCGAGGGCCCCGAGGCTTGCCAGCCATCCCCCCTTCCCCCATACCCAGTGGGCCAGCGGATCATAGACGAAGGTCGCCCAGGCCAGGGTGAAGACGATGAAGGTGGAGAACTTCATGCGCTCGGCGAACGCTCCCGTGATCAGCGCCGGCGTGATGATGGCGAACATGAGCTGGAAGACCATGAAGGCCTGGTGGGGGACCGTGTCGCTGTAGGGACCGGGGTCGAGCCCGACGCCACGCAGGCCGATCCACTCCAGGCCGCCGACAATCCCCCCTTTGTCGGGCCCGAAGGCCAGGCTGTACCCCCAGAGCACCCACTGGACCGAGATCAGCGCGACGATGATGAAGCTCTGCATGATCGTGGCCAGGGCGTTGTGGGGGCGCACCATGCCGCCGTAGAAGAGGGCCAGGCCGGGCGCGGTCATGAGGAGCACCAGCGCGGAGGAGGTGAGCAACCACGCCGTGTCGCCGGAATCGATCTTCGGGGCCTGGGCGGCAGCCTGGGGAGGCGCGGCCGGACCCGGCGCCTGCTGGGCCCAGCCCAGCCCCGTCGCGATCACGAAGAGAACGAAAAAGAAGACGGCCAACGTCAGTGTCGAGCGTCGCGCTGTCACGGTAGTGTCCCCCCTTCTCCTTAGAGCGCCGCTTCGTCCCGCTCACCCGTGCGGATCCTGACCGCCGTCTCGACCGGGTGAACGAAGATCTTTCCGTCGCCGATGTTCCCCGTCTTGGCGGCTGCGGCCAGGACATCCACCACTTTCGAGACCAGGTTGTCGGGCACCACCACCTCCACCTTGATCTTGGGGAGGAAGTCCACCGTGTACTCCCCGCCGCGGTACAGCTCCGTGGGAGACCGTCATCCCGATGACGCCGATCCCGGTCAGGGCTTCCTTGACGTCGTCCAGCTTGAACGGCTTGATCACGGCCTCGATCTTTTTCATGGGCGGTCCCTCCCGGCGACCGAAAGAGCAACGGCCGTGCCGTTCGGGGGCGAGGCCTGAGGAGTAAGAATTTCAGGAAGTTATCGAAGCGCGCCGGGAAGGATGGGAATACTCCCTGCCCAAGGATTGGGCAGGCCCTAGAGAGGTGCTTCCTGGTTGGGCAGGGCTCCCCGGATCGCCGAACGAAGTTCCCGCAGGCTCGGGGACTTCTCGACGATGCCGACGCACGGGGATGGGGGCGGTCCCCCCGGGGGGAGGACGGCGGTGCAGAGGATGACCGGAACCGTGGAGCCCCTGAGGCTCAGCGCGGCCAGGAAGGCCAGGCCGTCCATGCGGGGCATGTTGAGATCCAGGATGACCAGGTCGGGGGGAAGCGCGTCGAAGAGGACGAGCCCTTCGAAGCCGTCCCGGGCTTCCACCACGTCCCACTTCCCCTCGAACTCCAGACGGTAGAGGCTCCGCCAGGCCGGGTCGTCGTCAATGACCAGCAGGGTCGGCATGCCCGGCGTCGATTGCAAACCCGCTGCCGGGAGCGCGAGGAAAGAAAAACAGAGGCTTAGACGGCGGGGCGTAGGAAATGGACGTTCGGAAAGTAACGGGGTGGCGGGGAGCCTGTCAGTTCCCCTCACCCTGACCCTCTCCCCCAACGGTGGACACGGGGTCAGGTCTTGCAATAACACACTGCTCGGGGCCAGGTCGATCAGTTGTTGCATTGCAAGACCTGACCCCATCAGGTGCGACGCTGCGGGATCCCGTGTTTCCGCATTTTGGAGTAGAGGGTCGGCCGGCGGAGGCCGAGCAGCGCCGCCGCCGCCTGCTTGTTCCAGTTGGTGGACTCGAGTGCGCGCAGGATGGAGGCGCGCTCGATCTCCTCCAGGGACCCGGGCAGGGGCCCCGCGCTCGCCGCCGCGTCGCTCACGGCCCCGAAGGACTCCGGAAGGTCGCCCAGGCCGATCTCGGGCCCCCGGCCTACCAGCACGGCCCGCTCGATGGCGTGCTCCAGCTCCCGCACGTTCCCGGGCCACGGGTGGGCGAGGAAGCGGCGGTAGGCTTCGGGGCTGATCGTCTCCACCGCCCGCCCGTGCTTGGCGGCGAAGCGCTGGAGGTAGTGGCGGGCGAGGAGGGGGATGTCGCCGGTGCGCTCGCGGAGCGGCGGCAGGGTGATCGTCACGGTGTTGATGCGGAAGTAGAGGTCCCCGCGGAGGCGACCTTCCTTGACGGCCTCCTCGGCGGTGCGGTTGGAGGAGGTGATGAGGCGGAAGTCCACGGGGATCGTCCGCGAGCCCCCGATGCGGCGGACCAGCCGCTCCTCCAGCACCCGCAGGAGCTTAGCCTGGAGGTCGAGCGGCATCTCGGTGATCTCGTCGAGCATGATGGACCCCCGGTGGGCTTCCTCGAGCAGGCCCACCTTGTCGGTGGTCGCCCCCGTGAAGGCGCCCTTGACGTGGCCGAAGAGCTCGGACTCGATCAGGTCCTTGGGGAGCGCGGCGCAGTTGATCTTGACCCACGGCCCCTGGCTGCGGGGGCTCCGGGCGTGGATGGCGTCGGCCACGAGCTCCTTGCCCGTGCCGCTCTCGCCCACGATGAGGACGTTGGCGTCGGAGGTGGCGACCGCGTCCATCAACTCGAAGACCCGCTGCATGGCCGGGGCGCTGCCGAGGATCTCGCCATAGCCCGAGGTCTTGGCCAGGCGTCGCTTGAGGTCGGTCGCTTCGGCCACGAGCCAGCGCCGCTCCAGCGCCTTGCCGACGAGCGCCGTGATCTCCTCTGGATCGAAGGGCTTGGCCACGAAGTAGAAGGCCCCCTCCTTGGTCGCCTCCACCGCCTTGGGAATCGAGCCGTGGGCCGTGATCACGATCACTTCGATCGCGGAATCGCGCCGCTTCAGCTCCCGCAGGACGCCGAGGCCATCGCCGTCCGGCAGCACCAGATCCACGATAGCCAGGTGGAACCCATGGCCGTTGGCGGCCTCCACCGCCTGGGCGACGCTGCCCGCCGTGACCACGGCGTGACCCTCGGCTTCCAGGACGAGCCGGAGCCCGTCGGCCATCGTCGGCTCATCGTCAACGACCAGGATTCTCCCGGCTTTCATGGCTGCCTCGCCGGCAGGAACACCCGGACGCGGGTCCCCTGCCCCAGCCGGCTCTCGATCTGGATCTGGCCGCCGTGGAGATCCACCACGGACTTGGAGATGGCCATCCCCAGGCCGGTGCCGTGCGGTTTGGTGGTGAAGAACAGGTCGAACGCGCGCGCGAGCGTCTCGTCGGACATCCCGCAGCCGGAGTCCTCGATCGTCACCTGGATCATCCCCTCCTCGCTCTGATGCGTGACCGCGACGGTCAGCGCGCCTTCGTCTCCCATGGCTTCCAGGCCGTTCAGCAGAAAGTTGAGGAAGACCTTGCGGAGCTCCCGGGGATCGAGCGGCGCCACGGGAACGTCCGCCGCGTACTGCCGCTCGACGCGGATCCGCCGCCCCGCCAGGCGATCCTGGGCCAGGGAAAGGCAGTCGTCGAGCAGCTGGGACACCTTGACAGGCTCGCGCTTCAGCTCCGCCGGCCGGCCGAAGGCCGTGATCTCGGTGACCAGGTTAGACAGATGGTCGATGGCCCGGCCGATCTTCTGGGCCAGCTCGGCCAGCTCGGGATCCGAGACGTGTGCGATCCGCTTCTCCAGGTGGCGCGCGTAGAGCTTCAGCCCCCCGAGGGGGTTCTTCAACTCGTGGGCGACCTGGGCGGCCATCCGTCCCAGGGCGGCCAGCGCGCCGCTCCTGAGCTGGGAGAGCTCGTGGGCGTTCTTGATGGCGACGGCCGCCTGGAACGAGAAGAGGGCCAGCAGCTCGAGGTCCTCGGGCGTGGGAGAAACCCGCTCGGGGCACTCGACCACGAGCGCTCCCATCGGGCCGCCTCGCACCACGAGAGGCGCCGCCAGGGCAACCCGGCCATCGGTCCCCGTGATCGTCGTGGGCACCCCCTTCTCCACCGCCGCCTGCGCTGCGGCCTGAAGGGGCTCCCACGCCTTGGGCTGGGTGCCGGCGCTGGCCATGGGGATCAGCTGGTCCCGCTCCAGCAAAAAGACGACGGAGCGCTCCGCTTCCGTCGCCTCCACAGTGGCCTGGGCCACGGCGTCGAGGATCCGCTCCATCACCCCCGACGACGCGAGCGTCTCGCCTACCACCTTGAGCCGCCCGCGGTCGCGGGCCCAGCGCCGCTCCGAGAGGGCCCGGCCCACCCGGGCGCGCAGCTCCTCGGGGTTGAAGGGCTTGGTGAGATAGTCGAAGGCGCCGCGCTGGATCGCCGCCACCGCGTCCTCGATGGAGCCGTGGGCCGTCATGATGAGCACCGGCAGCCCCGGCAGCCGTTCGCGGGCCGCCTCCATCAGGGCGATCCCGTCCATGGGCTCCATGCGGAGGTCGAAGAGCGCCAGGTCGAATCCCCCGG
The DNA here is from genome assembly GCA_016179965.1 of Candidatus Rokuibacteriota bacterium. GTDB lineage: Bacteria > Methylomirabilota > Methylomirabilia > Rokubacteriales > CSP1-6 > CSP1-6. Next base: position 5,988 of record JACPCF010000014.1, read on the forward strand.
CGTCCAGCGCCGCCACCGCCTCCCGCGAGCCGCCGACGGCCGTCACCTGGAGCCCCAGGGCTTCGAGCCGCATCCCCAGGACCTCGCGGATCTCCGGGTCGTCGTCAACCACCAGCACGCGCCCCTTCATGGGACTCTCCGCTCCAGCCGCTCCAGATCGCCCCGGGCGCGGGCCGCCTCGCGCTCCTGATCGACCTCGAGCTTCTTGAGCCGCTCCATGTCCTCCCTGACCCGGAGCGCCTCCTGCTCCAATCGGATCTCCACCCGCTTGAGCCGCTCCATGTCCTGGCGGATCCGCGCGGCCTCCTGCTCCCGGGCCAGGAGCTGCCCCACCGTCTCCCGCCAGGCCCGCGCCTCGGCGGCGTACGCGCTGTCGGGATAGTCCTTCACCAGCCGGTCGAAATGGGTGTACGCCTGCGGGTAGTTGCGCACGGGGCTCGCGGGCGTCACCTCAAGCCGCGCCAGGCGATAGAGCGCCTGGGGAGCCCACGGGCTCGTCGGGTACTCCTGGATCACCTGCTCGTAGAGGGCCCGCGCGCCCGGGTGGTCGCCATCCCGCGCCAGGGTGTCGGCCCGGTCCACCAGCCGCCACACCTGGACCCAGTCGGTCACGGGACGCCAGGGAGGCACGCCGCTACAGGCCGCGAGGAGCAGCGCCAACCCGACCCCCATCGCTCTCCGCATCACGGCGAGCCTCCGTCGCGCGGGAGGACCACCGTGAAGCGGCTCCCCTTACCTTCCTCCGACTCGACCCCGACACTGCCGCCGTGGGCTTCGGCGAGAGCCTTGACGATCGCCAAACCAAGGCCGCTGCCGCCACGGCCCCGGTGGGCCTGCTGGTAGCGTTCGAAGATCCGCGGGAGAGCCTCGGCGGGAATGCCCGGCCCCGTGTCCGACACGGTGATCTCCACCTCGTCGGCGCGCTCCTCGAGCGCCAGCTGCACCGCTCCGCCGGCGGGAGTGAACTTCACGGCGTTGCCGACGAGATTGATCAGGATCTGGAGCAGCCTCTCCTCGTCCACGAAAACCTTGATCGAGCCCGACCCGGCTTCGCCGGGTACCCCGCCGTTGCGGCTCAGGTGCACGCCCTTCTCTTCGGCCTGGGGGCGGAGCTCGTCCAGGGCGCGGGCGGCCAGCCGCTCCAGATCTCCCCAGCGCCGCTCCAGCGGGAGCAGTCCCGCCTGAAGCCGCGAGAGGTCGAGGATCTGGTTGATGAGCCGAAGGAGCCGCTCGGCGCTCAGGCCGACAATCGTCACCAGCCGCTCCTGCTTAGGGGTGAGCGGGCCGTGGACGCCGTCGCGGAGCAGGTTGACGCCCTCCCGGATCGAGGTCAGGGGCGTGCGGAGCTCGTGGGAGAGCGTGGAGAAGAACTCCTCCTTCATCGCCTCCACCTCGCGGAGCTGGGCGGCCATGCGGTTGAAGGCCCCCGCCAGGTCCGCGATCTCATCCCGGCTCTCCACGGGAACCGGCTGGCTGAAGGAGCCCTGGGCGACCTCGTGGGTCGCCGCCGACAGGCGGCGCAGCGAGCGCGTCAGCCGCACGGCCACCCACGCTGTGCCGCCCACGGCGGCCGCCACGCTCGCGACCAGGGCCACGAGCACCGCCGTCCAGGTCCGCCGCTCCAGCTCCCGGGCCCTGCCGAGGGCTTGATCGGCGGCGCTCTGAATCGCGGCGCCAAGGCGGATCGCCGCGGCCTCCACCCCCTCGGCGGCCGCGCGACTCTGCCCCTCCATCAGCACCGCAGCCGACCCTTTCAGGCCGCGTTCCACCAGTGCGCGCTCGCGCTCCATCAGCTCGCGGTAGGTCGCCAGGCGCGTGCGCACCTCCGCCAGGCGGAGCCGCTCCTCCTCGGTGGTCACGAGCCCCGCGAGGCGATCGACCTCCGCCCCGACGCCCTCCATCCGACGAGCCCAGAGGGCGAAGTACTCACGGTCGCCGAGGACGACGTAGCGCGTCTCCAGCCTCACCAGCGCAGGCACCGATTCCCTCAGCCCGATGGCGGCGTGAAGGGCGGGAAGGGTCTCCGTCAGGATTCCCCGGTTAACCGCCACCAGCCGCTGCATCGCCGACAGGCTCCAGCCCGCGACCGCCGCGAGGATCGCGATCAGGAGGACGGAGGTGAGAAAAATTTTCGCGCCGAGACGCATGTGGCTTCGACAGTAGCACAAGGCCTCGGCCAGTGTCACCATGCTGACACCGGCCCTTCGTCTTCGTCCGACCCCCGACGCCACCGGTGGCCGGCCGGGCAGACTGGTTCAGGGATTTCTCCCCAAAACTCAATGGGTTAGACGCCAGAGGCGCGACGGCCGCCTCCCATTCCTTGTGCAAGGGGAAGGCCGACTCCTTTTGCACCCAGGGGTAGTTCATTGGGGGGGTATAATTAACGCGAAACATTCGTCCAAAAAGGTTCCTCCCCGCTGAAAGGATCCCAAGGGGGTCTGCCGACAGGCTAGGCGGGGAGGTCGCATTTAAAGGGGCCGTGCCCACCCTTCACGTCCACCTGGATGAATCCGGCAATCTAACGCTGGACCTATGCCCCAGAACCGCTGGCATGGAATCTCACCAATCTTCGCTTTTCGCTGGTCAAGAACGGTCACGACATTCAGGCGTTCCATGCCACTGTGGACAAACAGGCGAACCGAAATTCTGTAGTCGCTATTCTCTCCCAGCATCATGCGTGGCACTTCGCCGCTATCGTCGTTGAGAAGGCCAAGGTAAACCCCACAATCCGACAGCCCCAGCACTTCTACCCAAAGTTCGCATCTATGGTGTTAAGGTTCGTCTTCAGGGGGCAGTTACAGCCTGGCACCTCTAAGTAAGAGCTTGCTGCTAAGCGCTTATGGTGAGAGTAGCACCGTACAGCCGTGGCTTAATGGCAACTATTCGGTTTCCCCTGACCGGACAAACTCAATCAGCGAACGATACTCACCCCGGTCCGCCGCCCGAAGCGCAGAAATGTAGCGGTCGCGCGTGTCGCCTTCGGCGACGAGGTCGCTCGCCCCCCAAGTGAATCTCCGCGCACCGTGCGCCATTAGAAACACATCGGTGAACGTACGCGCGTGCCGGCCGTTCCCATTCGGAAAAGGATGTATCCATGTAAGATGGTGGTGACATCGTACGGCTATCTCGTCGAACGGATAGCTCTTGTGTTTGATCTGATAGGCCACATCGTCACACAGCTTTTTGATTTCCACCTCGATGTGCATTGGGTCCACGCCGATGTTCTTTTCTGTCGTTCGGAATTTCCCCGCCCACCTCCAGGTGCGTCCGAACATTTTTTTGTGAAGTTCTTGGATGAATTTGAACGTCAGGGCGTCTTTCCGCATACGCGCAAATGCCCAGCGTTCTCCTTCGAGAATGTTTTCTTGCTCCCACGCGTTCAGCTGACCACGGTTAACAATGTGCTGCGGGATCAAACCCTCCGCTTCATCCGGATCGAGGGGGGTAGCGCCGGGGAGTGTAGTCAAGTCTAATCCCACAGCTTTTTGGGACTGCCCTGCAACAGTTCTTTGACCAGGCGCTCGAGCTGCAGTTTCTCTTCGCGCCGCTCTACTCGTTGGGCTTCCAGCTTCATCGAATGCGAAACGCGGCGGAGTTGTTGTTCGGCGATCGTGCGTGCGCGGTGGCGCCGAATCTCAGCCAGCGGTTTGCTCGGCACGAGCGCATACGCCAAGCGGCAGCCTAATGCATTGGCTAGCTTGTTGAGACTGTCGAGAGTGATCTTTCCCCGAGCCTCGTTCTTTTCAAATTCGACTATAGCTTGCTGCGTCACGCCGAGCCGCGCGGCGAGCTGGCTGGTAGTCATGCCGAGCGATTCCCGGATCGCACGTACCCACCCGCCCTTCGGGATGGATTGTGCGCGTACGCGCCGCCACTCTGCCAAGGCGGCATCCGTTTGCTCTAGGCGCAGTTCCCGAAGGGCTCTCGGCATCAGTAGTTTCTACAAGCTTTGACTTGGATTATTTCGTATTATGACAAGCTATAACTTGTATGTCAATAAAGTTCAACAAGCCATACCTTGTGGTAATCAACCTCGCGTCGTGGAGGTCTGCACCAAATTTCTGTGTAAAGTCAGGTCGTTATACCTCCCCCAGCGTGACTGATGCCCCTTGAGTCTTACCACCACAAGAAGGAAAGCAACGCCTGGATTCAGGTTGCGGATTACTGTTCCTGGGCGGTCTTTCGGAAATGGGAGGGGGGCGATCCGCGGACCTATAACCAGCTTCAGAGCCGACTTGCTGCCCCAGAACTTGATGTGCTGGCAAGGGGCAGCGTCAAGTATTACTGACCCTCCCTTTGGGGGGACCCCTAATGGTCTTCCGCTTTCTCGGCCTCGAACTAGCGCGGGGTCGGGGCCAGTTGGGTGGCGACGAGCGTGGCGATCAGCTTTCCCAGGTCATCCCTCACCTTGACCTCGACCACGAGGGTCGTGCGTCCGCGGTGGATGATCTCGGCCTCGGCGGTCAGGGTGCCCTGGCCGGCGTTGCCGACCAGGTTGACCGAGAGGTGGATCGTCAGCGGAAAGAGCTCCGGCTTGAACTCCCCCGTCGGGTTGGTCTCCCACATGCTGGCGGCGGTGGCAGTCTCGTCGGCGAGGGCGATGATGGCCCCGGCGTGGAAGCGCCCCGTTGGCTGCGTCAGCTCCGGCTTGAAGGCCAGCTCCGCGCGCGCCTTCCCCTCCCCGGCGCTGATGAAGCGGGTGCCGTGGGCCCCGATCATGGTGCCGCGCGCCCACTCGTTGAGCTTCTGAGCGAAGGCCTGCGGATCGAGCCGCGGGGCGGTCATGGCCGGGCGGGAAACAGGATGTGGTAGATGTTCTGGCCGCGGGTTTCCTTGACTAGGAGCGCCACCAGCGCGGCCCCGAAGACGAAGAGGACGCAGACGGAAAAGGCCAGGCGGTAGGCCTCCAGGGGATAGACGCGCGCGCCCTCGGCCATCGCCCCGGCCCAGCGGGAATCGAGCAGCGCGCCCACCGGCGCCTGGGTGAGCGCGGCGCCGAGGAAGCCTCCCAGGTTGACCACCGCCACGCTCACGCCGGCCAGGTGCGGCGGGTTCACCTCCCGCCCGATGGGCCAAGTCAGGACGAAGCCCCCGGCGAAGAGCCCCAGCGTGAAGAGGAGCGCGTAGAGCGCCCCGAGGGAGAGGCGGCCGAGCGTGAACGCGAACACCCCCCAGAGCAGAAGGGTGACCCAGCAGAGCGCGATGTACGGCAGCCGCCGGCGACCGAGAACCCGGTCGGAGAGATAGCCGGTGAGCGGCGCGGAGAACAAGAGCGCGAGCTGCGTGGCCATTGCGTAGGTGGCGGCCCAGGCGATGGGCAGCCCGTACACATCGCGAAGGAACGGAATCCCCCACAGCATCAGGTTCCCGGCCGCGGCGTACAGCCCGAAGAATGTCAGAAACGGAGGCCAGGTGTGGCGGTTGCTCAGCACCCGCCCCGTTCCCTTCAAGATCTGACCGAGCGTTTGCGAAACCGCCTCCCCGGTGGCGGGGCGATCGCGCACCACCGCCCAGCAGAGAAGGGAGGCGCCGAGGCAGACCAGCCCAACCCAGACGAATCCCAAGCGCCAGCCCACAACGCCCGCCAGCAGCGCAAACGGCGTCGTGGCAGCCAGGGCGCCGAGCACTCCCACCGTCGCCGTCATCGCCGACAGCGTCCCGAACCACCGTGACGGAAACCAGTCGGCCGCCACCTTGAGGGCGCCCACGAACGTCACCGACGCCCCGAGGCCGACGAGGAGCCGGCCCGCGAAGAGCGGTCCGCCGCTCCACGCCCAGCCCATCAGGACGGTGCCCAGCCCCATGACGCCGCCGCCCACCGCCACGACGCGGCGGGGACCATAGGCGTCAACCAGGAGCCCCGCCGGCAGCATGAGGGCGGCGTAGGCCCAGAAATAGAGCGCCGAGAGGAGGCCGATCAACGCGCCGCTGGCCTGAAAGGCGGCCATCAGCTCTTTGGCCACGGTCCCCGGCGCGACCCGGTGGAAGAAGGCGATGAGGAAGATGAAGGACGGGATTGCCCACATCACCCATGGACGCATGCAGAGCCTGACCCTATCATCCACGCTCCGACCGCGCAAGGCCGCGGCACGGAGCGATTGCAAACAGGCCTGGGCTGACCTACCATGGGGCGTCGGAGTCTGGCTGTGAACTTTGGTTTCTCGATTCCGGGCCGCGGGCCGCTTGCCAGGCCCGATCTGATCTTCAAGCTCGCCCCCAAGGCGGAGCAGCTCGGCTATTCCTCCCTCTTCGTCACCGATCACGTGGTGCTCCCGACCGCGACCCGGTCCCAATACCCGTATCACCCCTCGGGCCAGTTTCCCGGCGGCCTGAACCAGGAGTACCTGGAGCCGCTGACCCTCATGACCTACTTGGCCGCGGCCACCAAGAAGATCCGCCTCGGGACGAGCGTGCTGATCGTCCCGTACCGGAACCCCGTCGTCACCGCCAAGATGCTCGCCACGCTGGACGTCCTCTCGGGCGGGCGGGTCATCCTGGGATGCGGCGTCGGCTGGCTCCAGGAGGAGTTCCTCGCCCTCGGCGCTCCCCCGTTCGCGGAGCGGGGGAAGGTCACAGACGAATACCTGCGGCTGATGCGCGAGTGCTGGACGAAGGACCAGATCAACTTCCAGGGGACGTACTACCGGGTCAGCAACGTCGTGTTCCTGCCGAAGCCCCTCCAGAAGCCGGCGATCCCGATCTGGATCGGGGGACACACGGAGGGGGCCCTCCGCCGCGCCGGCGAGCTGGGGGATGGCTGGCACCCGATCGGCCTCCGGCCTCCGGCGCTGCTCCATCCTCACGAGTACGCGGAGAAGGTGAAGAAGATCCACGCCTGGGCCGCGCGGGCCGGGCGAAACCCGAAGCAGATCACGCTCACCTTCCGCGCGCCGATGGAGGTGTGGCCGAAGCGGGCCAAGCCTGCTGCCGGGGATCGCGCTCTCTTCCGCGGAACAGCGGATCAGGTGATCGCCGACATCCGCGAGTACCAGGCGCTCGGGGTCACCCACTTCGTCTTCGACCACACCGCCACCGATCTGAAGGCCATCGTCGCCAACATGGAGCGCTTCGCCGAGGACGTGAGGCCCAAGGTGAGGCGCGCGCCGTGACTGCGGCCGGCCTCTCGCCCGAGGTGAGCGACTTCCTGAGGGCGGCGCGCGTCGGGCGGCTCGGCACCGCCGACGCCTCGGGCCAGCCGCTGGTCGTCCCGATCTGCTACGCCTTCGACGGCCGCCACTGCTACTCGGCCATTGACGCCAAGCCCAAGCGGGAGGCCCCCGGCCGGCTGAAGCGGGTGAGGAACATCCGGGAGAACTCCCGGGTCTCGCTCCTCGTGGACCACTACGAGGAAGAGTGGCGCCGGCTCCGCTACGTCGTGCTCCAGGGGCGGGCCGACCTCCTCTCGGAGGGGACCGAGTTCACCTACGCCGTGGACCTCCTGCTCGAGAAGTACACCCAGTATCGGGCGATGCGGCTCGACCGCGGCGCCGGGCTGGTCATCAAGATCACGCCCGAGCGGGTCATCCAGTGGAGCTTCGCGGCATGACGGCCGCCGAACACGCTCTGGACCGACTCCACTCCGGCGCGGGTCCGAGCCGCGACGAGGCTGTGGCCCTGCTGGGCGTACCCGATGACCGCCTCGGGGAATTGCTCCAGGCGGCAGGAGCGGTGCGCGACAGCGGGCGGGGGCGCCAGATCACGTTCTCGAAGAAGGTCTTCGTCCCGCTCACCACCCTCTGCCGCGACTACTGCGGCTACTGCACCTTCCGCCGGGATCCCGGCGAGCCCGGGGCCCACACGATGACGCCCGAGGAGGTGGTGGCGCTCGTCCAAGCCGGGGCGCGCCTCGGGGCCAAGGAGGCGCTCTTTTCCCTCGGCGATCGGCCCGAGGCGCTCTTCCCCGAGCACCGGGACTTCTTGAAGCGGATGGGCCATCGGACGACGCTCGGGTATCTCAGGCAGGCCTGCGAGTTGGTCCTGACAGAGTCCCCCCTCCTGCCCCACGCCAATCCCGGCGTCATGGGCGAGCGCGACCTGGCCGCCCTCCGCGAGGTCAACGTCAGCATGGGATTGATGCTGGAGACGACGTCCGAGCGCCTGCTCCGCCCGGGAATGGCCCACGACCGCGCGCCGGACAAGGTCCCCGCCCGGCGGCTCAGGACGATCGAGATGGCCGGCAAGCTCCAGATCCCCTTCACGACGGGGATCCTGATCGGCATCGGCGAGACCCGCGAGGAGAGGGTGGACGCGCTCCTGGCGATCCGCGATCTCCACGAGGGCTTCGGCCACATCCAGGAGGTCATCATCCAGAACTTCAGGGCCAAGCCCCGCATTCCCATGGCGCGGCATCCGGAGCCCACGGCGGGGGAGATGCTGCGCACGCTGGCGGTGGCGCGCCTGCTCCTGGGAGGAAGCGTCAACATCCAGGCGCCGCCGAACCTGTCCGGCGACGACTATCCGGCGCTCCTGGCCGCGGGCTTGAATGACTGGGGCGGGATCTCCCCGCTCACGGTGGACCACATCAACCCGGAGGCGCCATGGCCCCAGATCGCTGCGTTGCGACACGCGACGGAAACCGCGGGCTTCGAGTTCCGCGAGCGTTTGGCAATCTATCCCGAATACGCTTCCCGTCCCGAGTTCCTGGCCGAGGGGCTCCGGCCCCGCGTCAAGGCCCTCGTGGATGGCGACGGCTACGTGAGGAAAGAGTATGAGCGCTGGAGACAATGGTAGGGCGGCGGTAAACGGGCTGGCGGCGTCGCTCGACTGGGTGGACCGCGAGGTGCGAGCGATCCTCGCGCGCGCTCTCGACGGGCAGGAGCTGTCGGTGGCCGAGGGCGCTCGCCTATGCGGAACCGTGGGGCGCGAGCTCCACGCGCTGACGCTCGTGGCCGACGAGCTGCGCCGGCGCCAGGTCGGAGACGTCGTCACGTACGTCGTGAACCGCAACATCAACTTCACGAACGTCTGCATCAAGCACTGCACTTTCTGCGCCTTCAGCCGCGACCACCGGGAGGAGGAAGGGTACCTCCTGCCGCTCGAGGAGGTGGTCCGCCGCGCCCAGGAAGCCTGGGACCTGGGCGCCACCGAGGTCTGCATCCAGGCGGGGCTCCCGCCGAAGCTCGACGGCCGCTACTACATCGATCTCTGCCGGGCCATCAAGCACGCCCTGCCGGAGATGCACCTCCACGCCTTCTCCCCGGAGGAGATCCTCTACGGCTCCACGCGCTCCGGCCTACCCATCCGGGAGTACCTGACCGAGCTGAAGGCGGCGGGGCTCGGGACGCTGCCCGGCACCTCGGCGGAGATCCTCGACGACGAGATCCGCGACGTGATCTCCAGGGGGCGCATCACGACCCGCCAGTGGATCAAGGTCATCACCACCGCCCACTCGCTCGGCATCCGCACGACCTCCACGATCATGTACGGCCACATCGAGACCCCGCTTCACTGGGTCAGGCACATGGACCTGCTGCGCTCCATCCAGCGCGACACCGGCGGCTTCACTGAGTTCGTGCCGCTGTCCTTGATCCACGCGGAGGCCCCCATGTGGCGGCGCGGCCTGGTTCCGGGAGTCCGCCCGGGCGCCACGGGCACCGAGGTCGTCAAGATGCACGCCCTGGCGCGGCTGATCCTCGGCCCGAGCTTCCGCAACATCCAGTCCTCGTGGGTGAAGGAGGGGCCGAAGCTCGCCCAGCACCTCCTGACGTGCGGGGCGAACGATCTCGGGGGGACGCTCATCAATGAGAGCATCTCGACGTCCGCCGGGGCACCCTACGGCCAGCTGGTCCCGCCTCGCGAGCTGCGGCGGATGATCCGCGAGGCCGGGCGCGTGCCGGCCCAGCGCACCACCACCTACGACCTCCGCAAGGTCTATGACGAGGAGGACGAGGCGAGTCCGCTGGACACGATCCAGGACCCCGAGGCGCGGTTCGGCTCCTACCACCGGCTCACCGCGTCGGCGGAGTTCAGATTCAGAAAATAACCTTGCGCTCGGCGGTCGCTCGATTACAATTGGGCCTTGGTCTCGTCGTTCATCGTTCACCCCAACCCTGAGGAGGACGCTCCCATGGCAAAGTCGATGACCAAGTCGGCCATCATCGCCCACCTCGCCGGCAAGGCGGCGCTCTCGAAGAAGCAGGTCGCGGGAGTGCTCGATCAGCTCGCGACCCTGGCCGGCAAAGAGGCCAAGAACGGTTTCCAGATCCCCGGGTTGGGCAAGCTGGTCCTCCGCAACCGCGCCGCGCGGATGGGGCGCAACCCGCAAACGGGCGAGCCGATCAAGATTCCCGCCAAGCGGGTGGTCCGGTTCCGCGTCGCCAAGGCCCTGAAGGACGCGTTGATTGGGAAGAAGTAGGACCCGCCGGGCCGGCGGGGGACCGACCCCGACCGCTCCGCCGTTCGCCCCCTTGGCGAGCCCCCCGGCCACCGAGGGGGTTGTGTTTGAGCCTCTCACCGAGCGGGCGGACGAAGCCCGCCGGCTCTTCAGTTACGCCGGGGCCTGGGCTCCTCCGCCGTCGAAGGGCGAAGTCGCCTGGGGCGCCTTCGTCGGGCAGGAGGCCGACCGGAAGTTGATCGGCGCGCTCCTCCTCGAACGAAAAGGCGCGGCGGGCATCCTCTATGGGCCCGTGGTCGTCCACACCCGTGGAGCGTCGTCGGATCCCCTCGAGATCGCGGCCCGCCTCCTGGCCGCCCTCGTCGCTCAGGCGACGGGAAGCGGGGTCGAAACGCTGTTCGCCCGCCCCCAGGGGCTGGATCGGGTCTGGGTCAGATTCGGCTTCATCCCCGTGCCCGAAGCGGACCTGCCCCAGGCGTTCAAGGGACGGCCCGGCACGGGCCTCTTCGCCTGGCGCGGCGGCACCGCGCTCTGGTCCACCCGCAAACGTCAAACCGAGAACGACCCCCTCACCCCACCCTCTCCCCCTCAGGGGGCGAGGGAGTTGGGCTGATGCGCATCACGGCGCTCGCCGGCGGCACGGGAGCCGCCAAGCTTCTTAGAGGGCTCGCGGTCCTCGTCCCCCCGGAGCAGATCACGGTGATCGGGAATACGGGGGACGACACCCAGATCTGGGGGCTTCACATCTCCCCCGATCTCGATACGGTGACCTATGCATTGGCGGGCCTTCTCGATGAGGAAAAAGGCTGGGGACTCCGCGACGACACCTTCATGTGCCTGGCCGCCATGGCCGCCCTGGGCCAGGAGGCATGGTTCAACCTGGGCGATCGGGATCTCGCCACCCACCTCTTCCGCACCGAGCGCCTCGCCGCCGGGCAGAGTCTTTCGGAGGTGACGACGGCGATCCGTCGCGCCCTCGGCGTGAGGAGCCGGATTCTGCCCGCGTCGGACGCGCCCGTGGCCACCCGCGTCCTCACGCCCACCGGCTGGCTCGGCTTCCAGGAGTTCTTCGTGAGGGAGAAGGCCCAGGTCGAGGTGCTCGACGTCGCCTACGCCGGGGCGGATCAGGCCTCCCCGGCCCCCGGAGTGCTCGAGGCGATCAGGACGGCCGTCGTCGTCGTCATCTGCCCCTCGAACCCGATCACCTCGATCGGGCCGATCCTGGCCGTCCCCGGAATCGCCGAAGCGCTGGCGGCCACATCGGCCAGGGTGCTGGCCGTCAGCCCCATCGTCGGCGGCGCCCCCGTGAGCGGTCCCGCGGGGAAGCTGATGGCCGCCAAAGGGCTCCCCGTCTCCGCCGTCGGGGTGGCCAAGCTCTACCGTCCGTGGCTGGACCTCCTCGTGCTGGACCGCCGAGACGAACGCCTGGCGCCGGAAGTCACTGCGCTTGGCATCACCCCCGTCGTCACCGGCACGATGATGACCGACCGCGGGGCGGAGGTGGCGCTGGCGCGCGCTGCGCTCGAGGCCCTGGCGCGATGATCGTCGCCGCCGTCCCCGTCAAGGACCTGGAGAACGCCAAGCAGCGGCTGATCCCCGTTCTTTCCCCCTCGGAGCGGCGGGAACTGGCCCGGGCCATGCTGGAGGACGTGCTGACGGCCCTCGGCGGAGCCGGCCTCGACGTGGTCCTCGTCGTCACCCGGGACGCCGAGGTCATCGAGCTCGCCCGCCGCTTCGCCGTCACGATCCTGGAAGAGGCCGACAACCGCGGCCACACCGAGGCGGTGGCGCTGGCACAGCGAGAAGCCGCGCTTCGGAGGTCCCACGCCTTCCTGACCATCCCGGGGGACGTCCCCCTCGTCACCGGCGAGGAGGTCCGCGCCGTCTGCCGGGCAGCCGACCCGGGCCGAAGCGCGGTCTTCGTCCCCTCGCGGTCGGGCTTCGGGACCAACGCCGCGCTCCTCACCCCACCGGACCTGATGCCTCTCAAGTTCGGCGAGCCGTCGTTCGCCAATCATCTCACCGCGGCCCGCGAGCGGGGATTTGAGCCGACGGTGCTCCGCCTTCCGGGGCTGGGCCTGGACATCGACGGCCCCGACGACCTGGCCGCGCTGGTGGAGGAGGGAGAGCACACGCGCAGCGGCCGTCTCCTCCGCGCCTGGGGCTGGCCCACGAGCCGGACTTTTCCCCCTCACCCCACCCTCTCCCCCGCCGGGGGAGAGGATCACGGTGAGGGGGCCAGGTGATCCGTGCCACCCCGCTACGAAGTCATCGGCATCACGGGGCTCCCCGAGATCCGGACAGGGGATGACTTGGGCCGCCTGATCGTGGAAGCCGCCGCCGCCCAGGGGACGCCGCTCCAGGAGGGAGACCTCCTCGTCGTCAGCCAGAAGATCGTCTCGAAGTCCGAGGGCCGCGTGGTGCGCCTGGCCGACGTCTCGCCTTCGCCCGCGGCCCAGGCCATGGCGCGCGAGCTCGGCAAGGACCCGCGGCTCGTAGAGCTGATTCTCCGGGAGTCGCGGCGCGTGGTGCGCATGGACAAGGGGATCCTGATCGTCGAGACCCACCACGGCTGGATCTGCGCCAACGCGGGCGTGGATCAGTCCAACGTGGACCTGGAGTGCGCCTCCTTGCTCCCGGAAGATCCCGACCGCTCCGCTCAGGTGCTCAGGGAGCAGGTCCGCGGGCTGACCGGGGTAGACCACGCGGTCATCGTCTCCGATACGTTCGGCAGGCCGTGGCGGGAGGGGCTGACGAACGTGGCGATCGGGATCGCGGGGCTCCTGCCGATCAAGAACTACCTGGGCGCCCAGGACCCGGCGGGGCATACGCTCCAGGCCACCCTCTTGGCCGTGGCGGACGAGCTGGCCGGAGCGGCCGAGCCGGTCATGGGCAAGCTGAACCGGGTTCCGGCCACGATCATCCGCGGTCTCCCCTTCGAGCGAGGCGAGGAGACCTCCAAGGCGCTGCTCCGCGACCCATCCCGCGATCTGTTCCGATAGAAATCCCGGTGGCGGGGCTCGGGCCTAAGTTATGATGGGAGGCCACGACAGGGTCCAATGACGAGACACGTTCTGGCTGTCCTGGCGCTGTCAGCGTGGCTCACCGGGTGCGCCGCCCTGGGCGCGCTCCAGGCGTCGTCCTCCGACGACAAGGGGCTCCCGCCCCCGACGCGCCAGGTCCTGGGCAACGGAATGCGCCTGATCATCCAGGACCACCGCGCTGCCGACGTCGTGGCCCTCTACCTCTTCGCCGGGGTCGGCGGCCGCGACGAGGCGCCGAACCAGCTCGGCTTCTCCCACTTCCAGGAGCACATGCTGTTCAAAGGCACGGACACCCAGCCGCCGGGCTGGGTGGACCGGGCCGTCGAGGGCGTTGGGGGCAAGTCCGACGCCAAGACCTCGCTCGACTATACGTTCTATTCGGTCATCGTCCCCGTCGAGGAGACCGTCAACGGGATCAGGATTCTGGCGGAGATGGCCTTCCGTTCGAAGTTCGATCCGGTGGAGCTGAAGCGCGAAGGGGATGTCATCCTGGAAGAGGGGAACATCGAGCAGGACACGCCCCGCACCGCGCTGATCCGCGGGCTCTACGGGCTCGTCTTCCGCGATCACCCGTACGGGCGGTCCATTCTGGGGAGTCCCGAGACGCTGGGCGCCGCCACGCGCGAGACCGTCTTCGCCTACTACAAGCGCCACTACGTCCCCGAGAACATGACGCTGGTCGTCGTCGGCCCGGTCTCCGAACGGCCGGTGACCACCACGGTCCGGGAGGTCTTCGGCAAGATCCCTGCCGCTGGCTACCGGCGGGCTCCCGTGCCGCCGCCCCTGCCGCTGAGGGGCGGGATCCGCCGGGAAGTGGAGCGCCCGGAGCAGCAGGCCTACCTTGGGATGGCCTGGGTCGCGCCGCGCTCCGACGATCCGGACGGCTTCGCCGTGGATCTCGTGGCGTCCATCCTCGGCGGATCGGAGAGTAGCCGTCTGGCCCGGACGCTCCGCGACCGCGATCAGCTCGTCTCGAGCATCACCATGAACTACGCCGCGCTCCAGGGCGCCGGGATTGTGAGCCTCCGAGCGGAGCTGGAGGCGCCCGATCTCGAAAAGGTCGAGCGCCTGATCCTGGAGGAGATCGCCCGGATCCAGGAGCAGGGGGTCACGGAGGAAGAGCGCCTGCTCGCCGTCATTCAATTCGAAGCCGAGCACGCGTTCGATACCGAGACCGCCGAAGGCCTCGCCAACGCCTACGGCCTCGCCGAGACGACGTGGAGTCTGGAGGCGGAGCTCACGTACGTGGACCGCCTCAAGCAGATAACCCGGGAGCAGATCCGGGACGCCGCGCGCAAGTACCTGTCGCGCGCCGATTATGCCCGGCTCGCCTTCGTGCCGAAGCCGAAAGACCGCTGATGCCGCGCCGCCTGACCTCCCTCGTGCTGAGCCTGGCGCTCCTGACGCTCGTGACTCCGGAGCCCGCCGCCGAGTCCGGGGCCGTCGCTCGCACCAAGCTCGCCAACGGGCTGACGCTCCTCGTCAGGGAAAATCCCACGTCCGCCGTCGTCGCCGTCGCGCTGGCGGTGAAGATGGGGACGCGCTGGGAGACGCCCGAGACGGCCGGGATCTCCAACTTCCTCCAGCTCATGATGGTGCGGGGCACGGCGACGCGGAGCGGGACCCAGATCGTGGAGGACGCCGAGCGTCTGGGCGGCCGCATTGACGCCCGGGGAGATCAGGATTGGTCCGTGATCGAGGCGGCCGCGCTCGCCCG
This sequence comes from Candidatus Rokuibacteriota bacterium, assembly GCA_016179965.1. GTDB lineage: Bacteria > Methylomirabilota > Methylomirabilia > Rokubacteriales > CSP1-6 > CSP1-6. The sequence goes on from JACPCF010000014.1 coordinate 21,082, forward strand.
CAACTGGATGCCGCTCCTGGAGCTGGTCGCCGACGTGACCCTCCGCCCCTCGCTGCCCGAGGGCGTCGTGGACGGCGTCAAGCAGTTCCTGGTGCGCCAGGTCCGGAATCGCGGAGACCAGCCCTACCCCGTCGCCTTCGACACGCTGATGCAGTCCCTCTTCGGCCAGCACCCGTACGCCTGGCACCCGGTGGGCCGGCGGGAGAGTCTGGAGCGCATCGATCGGGCGGCGCTCCTGGCCCACTCCCGCCACTACGTCCCGGGAGGGATGGTGCTGGCCGTGAGCGGCCAGGTGAGCGGCCCGGCGGTCCTGGCCGAGGTCGAGCGACTCTTCGGCGCCATGCCGGCGGGCCAGCCACCCTCCGCGACGGCCGTCCGGCCTCCGGCCATGGCGGCCTCGCGCGACCGTCGCGACGTGGCGGGGGCCCAGGCTCAGATCCTGGTGGGAGCGCTCGCGCCTCCGATGACCCACCCCGATTATGCGGCGGTGAAGGTTCTCAGCACGGTGCTGGGCGGCGGGATGGCCGGCCGTTTCTTCTCCGAGATCAGGGACAAGCAGGCGCTCGCCTACTCCACGGCCGCGCTCTACCCCACGCTGGTGGACACGGGGTACTTCGTGGCCCAGCTGGGAACGGGGCCGGAGAATCTCTCGCGCGCCCAGGCCAGTCTAAAGAAAGAGCTGGAGCGGATCCGGGAGGAGCCCCCGTCGGCCGAGGAGATGCGCGTGGCCAAGGCGTACCTCCTGGGCAACTTCGCCATGGACCGGCGCACCAACGAGCGGCAGGCGTGGTACCTGGCCACCTACGAGCTGGCCGGTGTGGGCCACGAGTTTCTCGATCGGTACGTGGCCGCCGTGCGCGCCATCACGGGCGCCGACGTCCAGCGCGTCGCCCGAACGTATCTGGGAACGGTCCGGCTGAGCGTGGCCGGCCCCCAGGTTCGCTGAACTGATGAGGAGCTGGAATATGAAGCACTTGTGGATTGTCGCCCTCCTGGCGCTGCTCTCGATTCCCTCGACGGCCCTCGCCGATCACCCCATCCCCGTCCAGGAGCTGGTGCTGCGGGCCAAGCCCGCCGTGGCCCTCGTGACCGCGCGGGTGGATGCCGAGGCCACGGTGAACTGCGGCGCGGGCGCGATCACGGTCAAGTCCGCGCCCTTCTTGGAGACCGGCACCGGCTGGTTCATCGACGGCCGCGGCTACCTGATCACCAACGCCCACGTCGTGGACCCGGCCCACCGGTTGCCTCCGTGGGTGACCCAGGAGCTCAAGAAGAGCGCCGTGGACGAGGCCTGCGTCACCCCCGTGCTCGCCCGGCAGGGGCTGATGCGCGGCCAGCGCCCCGACCTCGAGGACCAGATCCGCCGCCGGGTCGATATGGGAAGCATCCGGCTCAAGCCGCTCCCCCAGGTGACGGTGCTCCTCTCCAACGGCGCGCTACTGCCGGCCGAGATCAAGAAGTTCACCGCGCCGCTCCTGCTCGACGCGGCGGGGAAGCCCGTCGCCGACTCCGGCCGCGACCTGGCGCTGATTCGCGTTAAGGACGGGGTCTACCCGGCGCTCGCCCTGACCGACGACGACACCAGGATCGGAGAGCCCATCCGCATCATCGGGTTCCCGGGCGTGGTGCTGAGCCACGAGCTCCTGAACAAGACCGCCGCCCTGGAGGCGTCGGTGACCACCGGCGCCGTCTCGGGGCTCAAGCAGGACGCCATCGGTCAGGACGTGATCCAGACCGACGCGCCGGCGGCGCCCGGCAACAGCGGCGGCCCGGCCATCGGCCACGGCGGCACGGTGGTTGGCGTGCTGACGTTCGTCTCGCTCTCGCCCTCGGGTGGGAGCATCGTCCAGGGCTTCAACTTCCTCATCCCGTCGCGCGACGTCATGAGGTTCCTCGCAGGCACCGACATCAAGCCCGGCGTGAGCCCCTTCAATCCCGTCTGGGCCGCGGGCCTCCGCGACCTCGGCCAGGAGAGCTTCAAGAGCGCAGCGGCGAAGTTCGCCGAGGCCAACAAGCTCCTGCCTGATCTCCCGGACGTCAAGCGCGCGCTCGCCGAGGCCGAGTTCAAGGTGAAGAACCCGCCCCCGCGCCCGTTTCCGTGGGCCTGGGTCACCCTGGGGCTCGCGCTGGTGAGCGGTGGCGGGTACGGGGCCATGTGGTATCGCCGCTGGCAGCGGAACCGCTTCCGTGTCAAGGCCGGCGAGGTCGTCAAGATGATGGAGGCCGGGGTCAACCCTCTCCTGCTCGACGTCCGACAGGAATCCGCGGCCAAGACGGCGCCGCTCAAGATCCCGGGCGCGACCTACATCTCGCCCGACGCGCTGGAGCAGGGCCGGGCCGGGATCGAGGTGGACCCCAGCCGGACCGTCGTCGCCTACTGCACCTGAACGGACGAGGCGACGAGCGCCCGTGTGGCGCAGCAGCTCCGCAACGTCGGCTACAAGGACGTGCGCATCCTCAAGGGCGGGCTCGGGGGCTGGGCCAACGCCGGCCTTCCGCTGGAGACCGCCAAAGGGGGTCAGGCCTGAGTAATTGACTTTTCATAACGCAAATACGCAAGCCTGACCCCCGCCGTTGACACCTCCAACCGCGCGCCCTACACTCAGGCCGCTCGCGATCTTCCGTCCATCGAAAGGGGTCACGCCATGACGTACGCCGACATCCTGTATGAGGTGAAGAACCAGACCGCCTGGATCACGATCAACCGGCCCGACCAGGGCAACACCTTCCGCCGCCAGACGGTGCTCGAGCTGATCCAAGCGCTGAACGAGGCGCGTAATGATCCCGACGTCAGGGTGGTCGTGCTCACGGGGGCCGGCGACCGCTTCTTCTGCATCGGCGGCGAGAAAGAGCCCACCGACGGCATGCTCCACTACCACAACGTCCCGCCGGTGGTGGACCTCTACACGCTGATCGACATGATGCCCGTGCCCGTCGTCGCGATGGTGAACGGCTTCGCCGTCGGGGGCGGCAACGTCCTCGCCAACATGTGCGACCTCACGGTGGCCAGCGAGCAGGCGACCTTCCGCCAGGTCGGCCCATCCATGGGCTCCTACGACGCCGGCTTCGGCACGTGGTACCTGGAGGACGCCGTGGGGCGCAAGCGCGCGCGGGAGATCTGGTACCTGAACCGCAAGTACACGGCCCGCGAGGCGCTGGCCCTGGGGCTCGTCAACGAGGTGGTCCCCCACGCCGAGCTCCGGGCGCGCACGGAGGCGCTCTGCGAGGAGCTGAAGGCGCGCGGCCCCCAGGCGCTGGCGGCGCTCAAGGCGGCGTTCCACGCGCGGCACAACGGCGTCACGGGCCTCTCGCGCGTCACCATCGACCACCTGGTCGCCAACTACTACCACACCGAAGAGTCCAAGGAGCTGGGCCGGGCCTTCAACGCCAAGGAGAAGCCGAACCCCGAGAGGTTCTACCGATGAGACCCCTGGACGGCATCAAGATCCTGGAGCTGGCGCGCGTCGCGCCGGGCGAGTTCTGCACGATGCTGCTCGGCGACATGGGGGCGGATGTTTTGAAAATCGAGACGCCGCCGGCCGACGGCAAGCCCGACCTCCTCGACGACAGGCGCCGGGCCGCCTTCGCCTACATCAACCGCAACAAGCGGAGCCTGGCGCTGAACCTCAAGGCCCCTGAGGGCCAGGCGATCTTTCAGAAGCTTGCCGCCGGCGCGGACGTCATCGTCGAAGGCTTCCGCCCCGGCGTGACGAAGCGGCTCGGCGCCGACTACGAGACGATCCGGAAGCTCAACCCGCGCATCATCTACTGCTCCCTCTCCGGCTTCGGCCAGAACGGCCCCTACCGCGACTACCCGGCCCACGATATCAATTATCTGTCGCTCGCCGGCGTCCTCGGGCTCATCGGCGAGTCCGATCGAAAGCCGGCCATCCCCCTGAACCTCGTCGCCGACTACGGCGGGGCGAGCCTCCACGGGGCCCTCGGGATCATGCTGGCGCTCTTCGCCCGCGAGCGCACCGGCAAGGGCCAACACGTGGACGTGGCGTACCTGGATTCCACGCTCTCCCTCCTCGGGGCCACGCCGAATCTCCGCTTCTTCTTCAGTGACGGCCTCGCCCCCCGGCGCGGGGCCGGCTTCCTCGGCGGCTCCTACCCCTACTACGCCGTGTACGAGACCAAAGACAAAAAACTGCTCAGCATCGGCTGCACGGAGCCCTGGCTCTGGGAGAACTTCTGCAAGGCGATCGGACGGTCCGAGTTCGTCAAGTACAGCCGCCTGGCCGACCAGTTCGTCCGCGCCGCCAATCCGGAGGAGGTCAAGGCGCGGGAGGAGATCGAGGCGCTCGTTCGGACGCGGACCCGCGACGAGTGGTACGACTTCCTCGTCAAGCACGACGTCTGCGTCGGGAAGGTGTACGACATCGAAGAGGTCTTCGACGATCCGCAGGTCCAGGTCCGGCAGATGGTGGTGGAGACCGAGCACCCGGAGGTCGGCAAGGTCAAGGAGGTCGGCGTCGCCATCAAGCTGTCCGAGACGCCGGGGGCGGTGCGCCACGCCGGGCCGTACCGCGGGGAGCACACGGATGAGGTGTTGCGCCAGCTCGGCTTGAGCGAGGCCCAGATCAAGCAGCTGCGCGACACTCGCGTGGTGGCGTAACGGGAGGCCTGCGTGGAGACGCGATACCTGACCAAGCAGCTCCCGAGCAAGTGGCCGTTCTCCCACGGCGTCGTCATCAAGAATCCCGGCACGCTGATCATCCTGGCCGGCCAGGTGGCCTTCGACCGTCACGGCCCGAACCGCCAGCTCGTCGGCGCGGGGGACCTGGCGGCCCAGACCCGCCAGGCGATCCTCAACATCAAGACGCTGCTCGGCCAGTGCGGGGCGACGCTGAAGGACGTGGTGGATCTGACCGCCTACCTGACGGACCTCGACCGCTTCGAGGAGGCCGGCCGCGTGGCCATGGAATACTTCACCGACCCGCTGCCGACGCTGACGCTGATCGGGGTCAAGGCCCTCGCCTTCCCCGAGCTGCTCGTTGAGATCCGCGCCGTGGCGGCGCTCCCCGATCGCCCGGCCGCCAGGCGCGGCCAGCCCACCCGGAAGAAAGCCACGAAGCGCCGCCGGTCATGAGCGGGATCGTCAACTGCGCGGCCTATGCCGGCGGGCGGCGCGTCGCCGACATCCGGGTCGAGGACATCAGCGAGGTCCTCAAGCAGGCCGACCGCTTCATCTGGATCGGGCTCCACGAGCCCGGCGAAGACCTGCTCCGGCAGGTCCAGCAGGAGTTCGGCCTGCACGACCTCGCGATCGAGGACGCGCTTCGCGCCCACCAGCGGCCAAAGCTCGAGATCTACGGCGACTCGATGTTCATCGTCCTCCGCACGGCCCAGCTGAATCGCGAGGAGCGGCGGATCGACTTCGGCGAGACGCACTTCTTCGTCGGCCCCCGGTACGTCGTCTCGGTGCGCCATGGCCCCTCCCTCTCCTACGTCGAGGTCCGCGCCCGCTGCGAGGCCACGCCGCACCTCCTCGACAAGGGACCGGGCTTCGTGCTCCACGCGCTGATGGACTTCATCGTGGACCAGTACTTTCCGATCGTTGATGCCCTGGAAGACGAGCTCCAGGCGCTCGAAAAGGAGATCTTCGTCGAAGCGTTCAGCCGGGAGACCACCACCCGGATCTACCGCCTCCAGCGCGACCTGGTGGAGGTCAAGCGAGCCGTCTCGCCGCTCGTGGACATCTGCAACCGGTTGATGCGCTTCGACATCCAGCTGATCCCCGAGGACACCCGGCCGTACTTCCGCGACGTGTACGACCACGTGATCCGCATCAACGAGATGGTGGACGTCCTGCGGGAGCTGCTCACCACCGCCCTCGAGGCCAACCTCTCGCTGGTCGCCGTCGCGCAGAACGAGGTGATGAAGAAGCTGACGGGCTGGGCCGCGATCATCGCGGTCCCCACCATGATCGCCGGCATTTACGGCATGAACTTCAAGTTCATGCCCGAGCTGGACTGGCGCTTCGGCTACCCGCTCGTGATGGCGGTGACGTTCGGGATCTGCGGGGTGCTCTACGCCCGCTTCAAGCGCGCCGGCTGGCTCTGAAAAGGCCCGCATAGTAGGCTATCCGCCATGGACTGTCAACCGCGCATGAGGCTCACAATCGCCGGGCTCATCGTCGCCCTCGGCATTCTCACCGCGCCGCTGGCCGGCGCCGCGCAGCAGCCGAAGAAAATCTCCCGAATAGGCTATCTCGCGAACCCATCCGGGCCTACCGTCGAGGCCTTTCGACTCGGCCTGCGCGAATTCGGCTATGTAATTGATCGGTTCCCGGCTCTTGCCGCAGACAATCGAGTCCATCCCACTTTTTTGAAGGAAATAGAGGGCGCGGCACGGACGCTGAGTGTGGTGCTGTCGCCCTTGGAGGCGCGAGGCCCCGATGAGCTCGAGAGCGCCTTCACCGCGGCAATCAGGGAGCGCGCAGGCGCGCTCATCGTGCTGCCAGACCCGATGTTCGGAAGTCACCGCGCACTGATTGTGGGTTTTGCGGCCAAGAGGCGGCTGCCGACCATATACGGACTCAGAGAGTTTGTGGACGCGAACCTGCAGGACAATTTCCGGCGCGCGGCCGGCTATGTCGATAAGATCCTCAAGGGCGCCAAGCCGGGCGACCTGCCCGTCGAGCAGCCGACCAAGTTCGAGTTGGTCGTGAACCTCAAGACCGCCAGGGCCCTCGGCCTTACGATCCCGCAGTCGGTTCTCATCCGCGCCGACCAGGTAGTCCAGTGAGCACGCTCAGGATCATCGACGCCGACGGCCACGTGATGGAGCCCAAGGGGATGTGGGAGGCCTGGATCGAGCCCGCCTTCAAGGCCCGGGCGCCCCGCGTGGTGAAGGAGGCCCGGATCAACGTGGATGGGCATCTCGTGCCGCGGCCCGACGGCGGCAATCAGATCAGCGCGGGAATGCAGGCGTCGTTCAAGGGCAAGGTGAACGAGTACCTCGCCAAGTACCACGAGGCCGGCTACAGCGCGGAAGCGCAACTGAGAGCGATGGACGAAGCCGGGATCGAGATCTCCTTCCTCTACCCCACGCAAGGCCTCTACACCGCCTCCATCGACGAGCTGGATCCGGCGTTCGCCATCGCCATCTGTCGCGCCTACAACCACTGGGTCCTCGAATACTGCAAGGTGGATCCGCGCCGTCTCCGGCCGATCGCCATGCTGACGGCGCTCCACGATCCGTCGCTCGCCGTGGAGGAGGCCACGCGCGCGGCGGGGCTCGGAATGCGAGGCGTCTTCATCCGGCCGAACCCCATTCGTGGCCGGAATCTCGACGATCCGGCCTACGAGCCGCTCTGGACCCAGTGCGAGCGCCTTGGTCTCGCAGTGGGAGTGCACGAAGGCGTCGGCGCGCGCCTCCCGGCGGCGGGCGCCGACCGTTACCCGCACTTCCTGGGCAGCCACAGCGCCTCCCACCCGTTCGAGCAGATGCTCGCGATGCTGGGGCTCATCACGGGTGGCGTCCTCGAGCGCCATCCGCACCTGCGCGTGGCCTTCCTGGAATCCGGCTGCGGCTGGCTCCCCTACTGGCTCTGGCGACTCGATGAGCATCGGGAGAAGACCGAGGGCGTGGCGGGCGAGCCGCAGCTGCCGCTGAAGCCCAGCGACTACTTCCGGCGCCAGTGCTGGATCTCCTGCGAGCCCGACGAGCCGTACATCCGAGAGGTGCTCGACTTCATCGGCGAGGACCGGCTCCTCTTCGCGAGCGACTATCCGCACCCGGACCACAAGTGGCCCGAGACCGTGGAGAACGCGCGGACACTGCCCATCTCGGACCGGGCGAAGAAGAAAATGTTCTGGGATAATCCTTCAGCGCTCTACAGCCTCAGTTGACAGGAGACGCGAATGAGACTGAAAGGGAAGGTGGCCATCGTGACGGGCGCGGGCACCGGCCTCGGCCGGGCCATCGCTCTGATGTTCGGGCGGGAAGGCGCCAGCGTGGCGGTGAACGGCCGGCGGCCGGGGCCGATCGAGGCCACGGTCAAGGCGATCACCGCCGCCGGAGGCCGGGCGATGACCGTCCCGGGGGATATGACGGTGGCCGCGGATATCCAGCGGCTGATCCGAACCACCGTGGACAGCTTCGGCCAGCTCGACGTCCTGGTGAACAACGCCGGGATGATGGCCTCCCGGACCAACGCGGCGGACTGCACTGAGGAGGACTGGCGGAAGACCATCGAAGGCAACCTCACCAGCGTCTTCCTCTGCTCCAAGTACGCGCTCCCGGAACTGATCAAGTCCCGGGGGACCATCATCAACATCTCGTCCATGGCCGGCCTTAAGGGGACTCCGAACCGCGCGGCCTACGGCGCGTCCAAGGGCGGCGTGGCGATCCTCACCCGCGGGATGGCGCTCGACTACGCGTCGCGCGGGGTGCGCGTCAACGCCATCTGCCCGGCGTTCGTCGAGACTGAGATCAACCGCGACTTCCTGGCGGCGCTGCGCCGGAGCGGGGAGTATGACGCGCTCGTCAAGCGCCACCCCCTCGGCTTCCTGGGAGAACCTGACGACGTCGCCTATGCCGCCGTCTATCTCGCCAGCGACGAAGCCCGGTGGATCACCGGGGTCTGCCTGCCGGTGGACGGGGGCATGGGCGCGGGGTTGGCCTGACATGAAGCAGATCATCAAATCGAAAGACCGCTACCACCACGAGACCGACTGGCTCTCCACCTACTGGCACTTCTCCTTCGACCACTACCATGACCCGGCGAACCTGTCGTTTGGCCCGCTCCGGGTCTTCAACGACGACGTGATCCAGCCAGCGACCGGGTTCCCGCCGCACTCCCACCGGGACATGGAGATCATCACCTACGTCCTGGAGGGGGAGCTGGAGCACCAGGACAGCCTGGGTAATCGCGGTCGCGTACAACCCGGAGAAATCCAGGTGATGTCGGCGGGGACCGGCATCACCCACGCCGAGTACAATCCCTCGGGGACCGACCTCCTCCACTTGCTGCAGATCTGGATCCTCCCGCTCACGCGGGGACTAAGGCCGAGATGGGAACAACGCCAATATTCGAAGGCGGAGCGACACGGCCGGCTCCTTCTCGTGGTCTCGGGGGCGGACGGCGACACGCTCAAGATTGACCAGGACGCGGTCATCTCCATCGCCTCGCTCGATCCTGGCCAGAGCGCGACCCACGCCCTCGCACAGGGACGGCGCGCCTATGCGTTCGTTATCAGCGGCGCGCTGGAGATCAACGGCGACGCGCTGGCGGCAGGCGACCAGGCGCGGATCACCGATGAAGCGCGACTGGTTCTCGCCGCCTCGGCCCCGACGGAGCTGATCCTCCTCGACCTCCCATGAGCGCCGATCGGCTCTCCTTCGACGCAGGCGCGGGAGCTTACGACCGCTGCATGGGCCGGTGGTCGCGTTTGGACATCCCAGCGCTGCTGGCTGCCGCACAGGTCGCCGCCGGAAAGAAGGTGCTCGATGTTGCAACCGGTACCGGGGAGGCAGCCGTGCTCGCGGCCTCCCTCGTCGGTCCGTCGGGCAGAGTCCTCGGTGTAGACATCTCGCTGCCGATGCTGCGAGTGGCCAAGCCAAAAGGTGCGGCTAGCCGCATCACGTTCGCCGCGATGGATGGGCAAGCGCTCGCCTACAGGGACCACACCTTCGACGCCGTAGTCTGCCGGTTGGGTCTGATGTTCTTTCCCGATGTCGCCCGGGGACTGGAAGAATTTCGGCGAGTTTTGCGCCCGCACGGGCGTCTGGCGGTGTCCGTCCTGTCCACGCCGGAGCGCTCCCCTCTCCTCGGAATCGTCTTTGAGGCTCTCGCCCGCCAGCTCCCTACCGAGCGGGAAGCCTTGGGCGTCGGGTTCTCACTCGCAGATGCCCCCATGCTCGAGCAGGTGCTCGCCAAGGCCGGGTTTCAGCGCCTCCGCGTCACCAGGGACGTTCGAGAGATTGTCTTCGAGTCTTTCGACGACTACTGGAGCCCCTTCGAGGCGGGGGGCGGTCGATTTGGGCAGATCTACCAGGGACTTCCGGAGGATGGGCGTCGCGCCGTCACGCAGGAGGTCCGCCAGCGAATGTCACAGTTTGAATCCAACGGACGATTCGTGCTGGAAGTCGAGACTCTCTTCGGTCTCGCCAGCGTGTAGCGATGAAGGCAGCGCAATCCTACCTCGACTGGGCAGCGGCGATCTTCGACCCGGCGAAGATCTTCGCCAAGCCCGAAGCCCTCCGCGGCCTCCAGGTCCTGGACCTCGGCACGATCTTCCTCGGCCCCACGACCACGACCTATCTGGCGGAGTACGGCGCCGAGGTGATCAAGGTGGAGATCCCCGGCGTCGGCGACACGATCCGCGCCCTCGGCCCCACCTACCACTGGAACATGTCGCTGATCGGCCTCTCCGAGCCGAAGAATAAGTACTTCGCTGGCCTCGACGTCCGGAAGCCGAAGGGCGCGCAACTCTTCAAGCGCCTCGTCGCCCGGGCGGACGTCCTCGTGGAGAACTTCAGGGCCGGCACGCTCGAGCGCTGGGGAATCGGCTACCGCCAGCTTCGCGAGGTCAACCCGCGCCTGATCTACTCCGCCCACAACGGCTTCGGCCAGTGGGGCGACTACGGGGCCGGCCGCCCTTCCTACGACGCCATCGCCCAGGGCGAGAGCGGCATGGCGGCGATCTCCGGTTTCACCTCGCGCCCCCCGCTCAAGAGCGGCGGCTACATCGGCGATTACCTCGGCGCCGTCGCCGGCGCTGCGACGATTCTCGCGGCGCTCCATCACCGGAGAAGAACAGGCCAGGGACAGTTCATCGAGATCGCCCAAGTCGAAGCCCTGATCCGGATGCTCGATTGGACATGGGCCTATCACGGGCTCACCGGCCAGTACCGCGGGCGCTACGGCAACGCCGACGTCGCCATCGTCCCCTCGGATATCGTCGAGGCCAAGGACGGGTTCGTGGCTATCTCGGCGCCCACTGACCAGGCCTTCGCCGGCTTGGCTCAGGCGATGGGGAAACCCCACCTGGCCGAGGACCCCCGCTACCGGACTCAGCTGTCCCGAGCGACAGACGAGCATCGCGAGGCGCTGCTCAAGGCCATCCGCGACTGGGCGCGGGGCCTCACGACGGTGGAGCTCCTCGCCCTCGGCGACCGCCACGGCTTCGCCGCCGCTCCCGTGGCCAGCGGGAAGGATCACTGTGCCGACGCCCACCTCGCGGCGCGCCGCACCCTCTGGCGCCACGACGATCCGATCTACGGTCGCTTCCCGCTGTATGGCCCTCCGGCAAAGCTGTCCGCCACGCCGGGTAGGATCAAGTGGACGATCAAGCCGGTGGGGGCCGACAACGACTTCGTCTTCCGCGGGATCCTCGGGTTGTCGCCGGACGAGATCAAGACCCTCAAAACGGAAGGGATTATCGGGCGGTGGGCTGACAGGCCGGGGCAAAAGCCGCCGGATGGCTGGACCGGAGAAGGCAGGGCGCTCTGATGGAAACGGCCTGGCCCGACTGGGCGCGCGAGCGCGATCATCCGTCTCAAGCCTTCGCCAAGCCCGAGGCGCTGGACGATCTGCTCGTCCTCGACTGCTCGCACGCCAGCTTCGCCGGGCTCGTGGCCGGGTCCTTCCTCGCCGAGCTGGGCGCCGAGGTGATCCGCGTGGAGCCGCCCGGCGGCGATCCGGCGCGGCACTTCACCCCCTTCGGGCTCCTCCACCGGGACACGGGGCTCGGCTACCTGATCGAGGGGCGCAACAAGTTCCACATCACGCTGAATCTGGACGTCTCGGAGGGACGCCAACTGCTGAACTCCCTGGCGGCCACGGCGGACGTCCTGATCGAGACCTTCCTCCCCGGCCAGATGGACGCCTGGGGGCTCGGCTACCGCCAGCTGGCGGCGGCGAATCCGCGGCTGATCTATTGCGCCCTCTACACCTACGGCCAGTTCGGCCCGCGCGCCGGCTGCGGCCAGCCCAACGCCGACATCGCCGACCAGGCGCTCTCCGGCGTGACCTTCATCTCAGGCTTTCTCCCCGAGGGGCCGGCGGCCGACCCCACCGCGGTGCCGACGCGCCAGGGGAGCTGGCACGGCTGGACGCTCGGGGGCTTCTGGGGCGCCTTCGGGATTCTGGCCGCGCTCTCCGCACGTTCCACGCTTGGAGTCGGCCAGTTCGTGGACGTCTCCCCAGCGGAGGCGCTGATGCGGAGCACCGACGGGGCCTGCGCCTGGTGGGAGCTGGACGGCGTGCTCCGATCGCGGGTGGGGAACTACGATACCGCGATCTTCCCTTACGCCTACTTCCGGTCGAAGGACGGCTACGTCCTTCTAGCGGCCGTCATGGACCTGGCCTGGAAGGCCCTCGCCGGCCTGATGGGCCGCCCCGACCTCTACCGGCAGTACCCCACGATCCCCTCCCGCAAGTCCCTCGAGGTCCAGGCGCGCCTGCACAAGGAACTGGAAGCGTGGACGGCGACGCTGACCTTCGAAGAGCTCGCCGCCAAGGCGGAGGCGGCGAACCGGGGGATCGAGCAGGGCGTGATCGTGGTGGGGCGCGTGGTGGATCTCCCCGAGGTGGTGAAGAATGCCCACTATCGTGAGCGGGCCACGCTGAGCGTCTTCACCGATCCCACCTACGGCGACCTCCTGATCCAGTTCCCGTTCCAGAAAATGTCGGCCTCCCCGCCCCGCCTCAAGTGGACGTGCCGCGCGCCCGGCCAGGACAACGCCCACGTGTACGCCAAGCACCTGGGGCTGGGTCGCGAGAGCCTCGCCGATCTCCGGACCCGCGGCATCGTCTGAGAGGAGCCCATGAGGACGTTCTTCAAGGTGATGCTCTACCTGCTGGTCCCCCAGCTCATCATCATGGGCGTCCTTGCGCTGGCCGCGCCCGATCTGGCGGCCAGGATCTGGAACTTCCCGCTGAAGGATCCGGCGCTCGCCCGCATCGTCGGCCCGCCGTGGATCGCCCTCGGCGTCCTCTGCCTCATGATGGCCCGCGACCTGGAGCGCTACCGCGCCGTCGCCTGGGTGCCGTTCCTCGGGACCTGGCTCCAGTTCGCGCGCGCGGTCCACGGCCTCTGGAGCGGCGAGCTGGCGCCGGCCGTGGCCACGTCCCAGATCGTGTGGGAAGGGATCTTCGGCCTCCTCGGGCTGATCGCCTACCTCGGCGCCTACCGGAAGTGACAGGGTGTTGACAGCCGGGAGAGTCCAGTCTATCCTCCCTGCAAATCCGACGTGAAGGGGAAGAGCATGGGGCTTTATCTCGATGTCCACAACAAGATAGAGGGGCTGACGAAAGAAGGGGTTGCCGACGCCCACGAGCAAGACCTCAGGGTCCAGCGGAAGTACGGGGTGAACTACCTCAAGTACTGGTTCGACGTGGGCACCGGCAAGGTCTTCTGCCTGGTCGAAGCGCCGAGCAAAGAAGCGGCCGCGGCTGTCCACCGTGAGGCCCACGGTCTCGTCGCCGACGAGATCATCGAGGTCGCCGAAGGCTCATAGAGCCCACCCTCCCCAGGGGGATGCGCTGCCCCCAGTGTCAGGAAGAGAATCCGCCGCAGGCTAAGTTCTGCAACGCCTGCGGGACCCGGTTCCACGTCCTCTGTCCCGCGTGCGCCCACGCCAACGCCCCGGGAAGCCGCTTCTGCAGCGAGTGCGGGCGGGCGCTGGGCGAGGGGGTCGTGTCCACGCCTCCCACGAAGTTCGCCTCTCCCCAATCCTACGTGCCGAGGCACCTCGTCGAGAGGATCCTGACCTCCCGGAGCGCCCTCGAGGGCGAGCGGAAACAGGTCACAGTCCTCTTCGCCGACCTCAAGGGCTCCATGGAGCTGCTCGCCGACCGCGACCCGGAGGACGCCCGAAAGCTCCTCGACCCGGTCCTAGAGCGCATGATGGAGGCCGTCCACCGCTACGAGGGGACCGTCAACCAGGTGATGGGCGACGGGATCATGGCGCTGTTCGGCGCCCCCCTGGCCCACGAAGACCACGCCGTGCGGGCCTGTTACGCGGCGCTCTCGATGCAGGAGCAGGTGAAACGGTACGCCGAGGAGGCTCAGCGGACGGCGGGCGTTCCCATCCACGTTCGCGTGGGCCTGAACTCGGGGGAGGTGGTGGTCCGGTCCATCGGGAGCGACCTCCACATGGATTACACGGCGGTCGGGCAGACGACGCACCTCGCCGCCCGGATGGAGCAGATGGCGATGCCCGGATCGGTCTTGCTCACCGCCGACGTCCTGCGGCTGGTCGAAGGCCACGTCCTGGTCAAGCCCCTCGGATCCGTGCCGATCAAAGGGCTGGAGGCCCCGATCGACGTCTACGAGCTCACCGGGGCCGGGCCGGCGCGCTCCCGCCTTCAGGCCGCCGCGGCCCGCGGGCTCACGCGCTTCGTCGGGCGCCAGGGCGAGCTGGAGGCTCTCCGCGGGGCCCTGGAACGGGCCGGCGCCGGCCAGGGCCAGGTCGTGGCCCTCGTGGGGGAGCCGGGGATAGGCAAGTCCCGCCTCTTCTGGGAGTTCACCCGCTCCCACCGGACCCAGGGATGGTTGATCCTCGAGAGCTCGTCGGTCTCCTACGGAAAGGCGACCGCCCACCTGCCCGTCATCGACCTTCTCAAGACGTATCTCCAGGTCGAAGACGGCGAGACGACCCAACGGGTCCGCGAGAAGGTGACCGGCAAGGCGCTCACCCTGGACGAGCGACTCAAAGAGATCATCCCCCCGCTGCTCTGGCTGCTGGAGGCCCTCCCCGACGACGACCCGTTCAGGTCCTTGGATCCCCGCCAGCGTCCGGGGCGGATCCTGGACGCCGTCAAGGCCCTCCTGCTCAGGGAGAGCCAGCGCCAACCCCTGGTGCTGGTCTTCGAGGATCTGCACTGGATCGATTCGGAGACCCAGACGCTCCTCGACAGTCTGGTCGAGGGCCTCCCGACCGCCCGGTTGCTCCTCCTGGTCAACTACCGCCCGGAGTACCGTCACGGCTGGGGGGGCAAGACGTACTACACCCAGCTCCGGATAGACCCCCTGCCCCCCGAGAGCTGCGAGGAAGTGCTTCAGGCCCTCATCGGAGATGACCCCGGCGTGGCGCCACTGAAGCACCTCCTGACGGATCGGACCGAGGGGAACCCGTTCTTCCTGGAGGAGAGCGTCCGGAGCCTGGTCGAGGCCAGGGTCCTGATCGGCGAGCGCGGAGCGTACCGCCTCGCGACCCCCCTCCAGGCGATCCAGGTGCCGGCCACCGTGCAGGCCGTCCTGGCGGCCCGGATCGACCGGCTCGACCCGGAGGAGAAGACCCTACTCCAGACGGCGGCGGTGATCGGCAAAGACGTGCCTCTTCCGCTCCTCCAAGCGGTGGCCGACCAGCCCGAGGACGCGCTTCGCCGGGGGCTCGCCCATCTCCAGGCGGCGGAGTTCCTCTACGAAACGAGCCTCTTTCCGATCCCCGAGTACACCTTCAAGCACGCGCTGACCCTCGAGGTCGCCTACGGGAGCCTTCTCCAGGAACGGAGACGCGCCCTCCACGCCCGGATCGTCGAAGCCATCGAGCGGCTGTATGCCGACCGCCTGGCGGAGCACACCGACCGGCTCGCCCACCACGCGTTCAGGGGCGAGGTGTGGGACAAAGCCGTCGCCTATCTCCATCAGTCGGGCGCGAGCGCGTCCCCGCCGACGATGGCCTCCTCCTTCTGGTGGATCGGCGAGCACGACCGGGCCGTCGAGGCGGGGAAGTTCGAGCTCCACGTCGCCGCCGACTTCCGGGACTTCGGGGGGAAGGTGGTGGCGAATTTCCGCGTGGGCCAGGCCTACCACGCCCTCGGCGACTACGGGCAGGCCGTGGACTTTCTGGGGAGGGCCGTCGGAGAGCTCGAGGGCGATCTGGCCCGTGAGCACTTCGGCCTGATCGCCCCGGTCTCGGTCCTGTCCCGGACGTGGCTCGTCTTGTGCCTTTCTGAGCGCGGAGAGTTCGCCGAGGGAATCGCCCGCGGAGAAGAGGCCGCCCGCTTCGCCGAGGCCATCGATCATCCGTACAGCCTCATGCTCACGCATTTCGGCATCGGCAGCCTCCACCTCCTCAAGGGGGACCTCGCCAAGACCATCCCCGCGCTGGAGCGCAGCCTGGCCCTGGGCCGGGCCGCGAGCATCCCGCTCCTCTTCCCCTTCGTCGCCTCGTCCCTCGGCTCCGCCTACGCCCTTGCGGGGCGCGTCGCCGAGGCCGTTCCCCTCCTGGAGCAGGGTGTCGAGCAGGCCGCCTCCATGAAGCTCATGGCCCTTCACTCCCAGAGGGTCGCGTGGCTCGGCGAGGCCCATCTGCTGGCTGGCCGCCGTGACAGCGCGCTTCAGCTGGCCGGCTGGGCCCTCAATCTCTCCCGCCAGCTCAAGGAGCGCGCCAACCAGGCCTGGGCCCTCCGGCTCCTCGGCGAGATCCACCTGCACTCCGACGCGCCGGATCTCGAGCGGGCCGAAGCCTCCTACGGGGAGGCCCTCGCCCTGGCCGACGAGCTCGGAATGCGCCCCCTTGCGGCGCGCTGCCACCTCGGCCTGGGCACGCTGTGCCGCACGCTCGGATCATCGGAGCAGGCGCGGGCCGAGCTCTCCGCCGCCGTCGAGATCTTCCGGTCGATGGAGATGACGTTCTGGCAGGCGCGGGCCGAGGCCTTCCTCAACGAGTCGAGCTGACCCCCCTCAGCCCACCAGGGGGCGGACTTTCTCCGCCAGGAGCCGCATCGCGCGGGTGACCGTCTCGTGGGACATTCCGGGCCAGTGGAGCCGGAAGAGCAGCGTGGTCGCTCCCGTGGCCGCCACGCAGCGCCGGATCTCGGCCGCGCACTCGGACGGATCGCCCAGGATGAACCGGTCGCGAATGAGGTCGTCGAAGGCCTGGGTCATGTCGTCATCCCGCGGCAGGGCGCGGTGCTGGCCCCACTGGACGTAGGCCCGGTACTTCTGCTCGAGGTGGGGCCGCGCCAGTCGGACCGCCTCGGCGCGGCTCTCGGCCACGCAGATCTCCCTCATCATCGGCAATTCCGCCGGGAAGGGCCTTCCATCTCGCTTCAGCGCCGCCCGGTACAGCCCCATCTGCCTCCCGATCGTCTCAAGCGTTGCGTGGGGGTTGATGATCCAGGCATCGCCGATCTCGGCCGCACGTTCCACGGCCCGGTCATTGTTCGCGGCCACCCAGATCGGCGGGTGAGGGCGCTGGACGGGCCGCAGCGCGGTGCGGGCGCCGGCCAGCCGGCAGTACGGCGAGTCGAACGTGACCGCCTCCCCCGCCCAGAGCCGCCGGATCACCTCCAGGTGGCTGAGCAGTCGAGAGACGCGTTCCCCCTTTGAGAGGCCGAAGGCCTGATCCTCGACGTCGCGGTAGCCGAGGCCCACGCCGAAGATGAAACGCCCGCCCGTCAGGATGTCCAGCGTCGCGACTTCCTCCGCCACCGCCACCGGGTTCAGGAGGGAGAGCAGGTAGATCGTGATGCCCACTCGCATCGGGCCGGCCTCAGCCGCCAGTCGGGCGGCGGCAACTGCCGGCTGCAGCATCTGGAACTCGTTGACGAGGAAGTGCTGGCCAAAGAGGATCAGGTCGAAGCCCAGCGCTCGGGCGAGGCGCACCTGTTCGATCGTCTCGGCGAAGCGCTCGGCGAGCGGCTCCGACGGGAGATGCTGGTTGGTGATGAGAAGCCCGAAGCGCATTGATTCCCTCACGCTACGGGGGCACAGTATGTCGCCGCCCGGTTGCTGTCAAGGCGGTGCTTGACTGAAACGCTCGGGTGAAATGGAGGAGAACCATGCTGGGTGACGTCGTGGAACTATCGGTTGTGGTGCGGGATCTCGACAGCGCGGTCGAGCGGTTCACGCGCCTCTTCGGCCTGCGGGGCCATCGCCGTGGAACCTCCGAGGAATTCGGCTTCAAGAACGCCATCCTGCCGACGGGCATCGGCCACATCGAGCTGCTCCAGCCGACCGAGCCCACGAAGCACGTGGCCCGCTTCCTGGAGAGGCACGGCGAAGGCGTCTATCTGGTCGGCTTCGAGGTCAAGGACATCCCGAAGGCTGTGGCCCATCTCCGGGCCCAGGGCGTGCGCGTCGAGCAGGGGAGACCCGACTTGGTGTGGGTCCACCCGCGCGATGCCCACGGGGTGTTCGTGGAGCTGCGCACGCGGGAAGACTACACGTTGGCGTAGCCGGGTTACTCGGAGCGGCTGTCGGCCAGCTTCTGCTTGATGCGCTCGACGAGGGCCTGGTAAGAGGCGCGCTGGATGATCTGGTCGAACTGGGCGCGGTAGTTGCTGACGAGGCTGATCCCCTCGACCGAGACGTCGTAGATCAGCCAGCGCTCGTCCCGCCGGTGGAGGCGAAACATCACGGCGGCCTCCTGGCCACGGCGGGTGGCGACACGCGCCTGGACCGCCGAGAAGTCCCCGTCCACGGACTCACCGACGAACTGAATGCGCTCGCCCTGGTAGAGCTTGATCTGGGGCAGGTAGGTCCGATCCAGGAGGGCGCGGAAGAGCGCGACGAACTCCTCCCGCTCCGCGTCGGTGAGCGGCCGCCAGTGGCGGCCCAGGGCGCGCCGGGAGATCTCCGTGAAGTCCAAGAGATCGATCACCGCCGCGCGGACGGCGGCCTGGCGCTCCGGTGCCCGGGCCTCGGCCTGGAGCGCCGGGTCGTCCAGGATCTGGGTCACCTTCTCGGCGGCCGCCCGCAGCTGGTCGGTCGGGGCTCCGGCCCCCGCCGGGATGGGGAGGAGCGCGAGGGCCGCGACCAGGCCGAGGATCGGAAGGCGCAGGCCCCCCATGGCCCCAGTGTACGACAGGGACGGGCGCGTTGACAGTCACCCCCGGGTGTGATCTAAGAAGGAAACCGATGGTCACCCTCCCCACCCGCCCCAAGCCCGTGGAGCTCGACCCGGCGCGCACCGCGCTGATCATCGCGGGATGTTCGACCTGGCCGGGCTCGACATCTCCGGCGCCCAGAGCGTGGTGGGGAGCATCCGGGGCATCCTGGACGTGGCGCGGCCCGCGGGACTCAAGGTCGTGTACCTCCAGATCGGCTACCGCCCCGACCTGCAGGACAGTGGGGGCCCATCCTCTCCGAACTGGCACAAGGAGCTGGCGTTGGTCCTGATGCGCGAGCGCCCCGAGCTGGCCGGGAAGCTCCTCGTCCACGGCACCTGGGACTTCGCGATCGTGGACGAGCTGAAGCCCGAGCCCGGCGACGTGCTCATCCCCAAGTCCCGCTACAGCGGCTTCGCCGGCACCCCCCTCGATTCGGTGCTCCGCACGGCCGGCGTCCGGCACCTCATCTTCACGGGCGTCGCCACGAATGTGTGCGTGGAGTACTGGCCCATCCTGGTCTCCGACGCGACGCTGCAGGCGGGCCCCCCGAGCCAGCAGGCCGCCACGGTCTTCAACGTCGAGACGTTCTTCGGCTGGGTCACCACGAGCCGCGACCTGATCGCCTGCCTGCGCCAGGGATGAGGCCGGCGCTCCTCGAAGGCACGGGCGTCAGCAAGCGCTTCGGTGGTCTGCGGGTCCTCAGCAAGGTCAGCTTCGGCGTGGGCGAAGGCGAGATCGTCGCGCTGATCGGTCCCAACGGCGCCGGCAAGACCACGCTGTTCAACCTCATCAGCGGCCTCGTCCGACCCTCGGAGGGCGCCATCCGCATGGGCGAGCATCAGCTCACGGCGCTCCCCGCTCACAGGATCTGCCGCCTGGGCATCGGGCGGACCTTTCAGACGCCAAGGCCATTCCTCGACCTCACCGTGGCGCAGAACGTGCAGACCGCCGCGCTCTTCAGCGAGCGGCCGAGCGCTCCGCCGGAGGCGCTGCTCGACCTGGTGGAGCTCGGCGACCAGGCCGGGATCCCCGCCCGCCACCTACCGGCCGCGCGCCGAAAACTGCTGGAGCTGGCCATGGCGCTGGCCCTCGGGCCGCGCGTCCTCCTGCTCGACGAGATCCTGGCGGGCCTCACCGCCTCGGAGGTGAGCCGGGTCACCGGCATTCTCCGCCGCATCCGCGATACGTGGGGGATCGCGCTCTTCTGGATCGAGCACGTCATGCGGGCGGTCATGGAGACCGCCGAGCGGGTGATCGTCCTCCACCACGGCGAGGTGATCTCGGAGGGCGATCCGCGCTCGGTCGCGCGCGACGCGCGGGTGCTCCAGGCCTACCTCGGCCCATCGACGCCATGAACCTGTTCCCGTCACTCTCCCCTCTCCCCCATCGGGGGAGAGGATAAAGGTGAGGGGGACCACTGAAAGGGAGGGAACCACCATGACCATGAAGCGGCGGGAATTCCTCACGACCTCGGCCGGCGGCGCCGCCGCGCTCACCGTGCTGCGCGGCAAGGCCTGGGGCCAGGCCAAGCCCGTGAAGGTCGGCTACACGCTCTCGGGCACGGGGCCCTACTCGGTGGGCGCCGGGATCACCCAGGGGCCGAACTACACCCTGTGGCAGGAGCAGGTCAACGCCAAGGGCGGCCTCCTGGTAAAGGGTGAGGGGCGGCGCCCCATCGAGTTCATCTCGATCGACGATCGGAGCGAGCACGAGACGGCGGTGCGGTTCTACGAGAAGCTGATGACCGACGACAAGGTGGACCTGATTCTGCCGCCCTGGGGGACCGCGATGAACTTCGCCGTGGCGCCGGTGGCCAACAAGTACGGCTACCCGATGCTCGGCCCCACGGCCGTCTCGAACAAGCTGAAGGAGCTCTCCCTCCCTTACTTCTACGCGCTCCTCGCCCAGCCGGATCCGATAATGGAGGCGTTCGTCGGGCTCCTGAAGGATCTCAAGGCCCAGGGGAAGATCTCGAAGATCGGTCTCGCCTACGTCAATGACCTCTTCGGGATCGAGTTGTACAACAGCGCGACGCCTCACCTCAAGCAGGCGGGCCTCGACGTGGTGGACACGAAGAGCTACCCGCTCGGCGCCAAGGACCTCTCGCCGATCCTCAAGGGCTTCAAGGCGGCGGGGGCCGACGTCTTCCTCGGTCTCACCTACCCGCCCGACAACATCCTCGCCACCACCCAAGCGAAGGAGGTGGACTGGAACCCGGCCGTCTTCCTCACCGCCGTCGGGACCGCCTTCCCCTTCTACCGCGACCGCTTCAAGGGCGCCGACGGGGTGATGGGGATCGCCGGCTGGAATCCCAAGGTGAAGATCGCGGGCGCCAGGGAGTACTTCGACGCCCACGTGAAGAAGCACCAGAAAGAGCCCGACCGGTGGGCGAGCGCCTTCGCCTACGCGTCGCTCCAGATCCTCGAGCGCTGCGTGGGAGAGGTGGGGCTCGACCGCAAGAAGATCAAGGAGATGCTGGACTCGACGGAGTTCCAGACCGTCGGGGGCCCGATCAAGTTTGTCAAGGGGATGAACGTCTCGACGCCCGGCATGGTCGGGCAGTGGCAGAAGGGCGAGTTCGAGATCCTCTGGCCGAAGAGCAGGGCGACAGGGACGCCGGTGGTTCCCAAGCCCGCCTGGGCGTGAACCCGACGCTGCTGGTTGATATTGTCGTCGGGGGGCTGATCACCGGCGGCATCTACGCGCTCGTGGCCCTGGGCCTCAACCTCCAGTACGGGCTCATGCGCGTGCTGAACGTGGCCCACGGTGAATTCCTCATGGTGGGCGCGTACCTCACCTACTCGCTGCACACCGCGTGGGGAGTGAACCCGCTCCTCACGCTCCTCGTCACGGGGCCGGCGTCGTTCGGCGCCGGCCTCGTGCTCCACCGGCTGCTCTACGCGCGCGTCCTGGCGGCGGGCGAGGCGCCCGAGGCGCTGGAGTCCCGCTCGCTCCTCCTCTCCTTCGGCCTGCTGTTCGTCCTCCAGAACGCGGCGCTCCTCATCTGGAGCGCCGACCTCAAGGGCTACAGCTACCTTTCGATTCCGTTCCGTTTCCTCGGCTCGGTCTTCCCCGCCAACCGGCTCGTGGCCGCAGGGGTGGCCCTGGCAGTGAGCGTCGCCTTCTACGTCTTTCTCAAGCGGAGCTTCACGGGCAAGGCGATCCGGGCTTTGATGCAGGACCCCGAGGGCGCGCAGCTCGCCGGCATCAACCTCTCCCGCGTCCACGGGCTCTGCTTCGGCATCGGCATCGCCATGTCCGCCGTCACGGGCTCGCTGATCAGCATGCTGTTCGAATTGACACCCTTCATTGGCCTTCCGTATACCGTGACAGCGCTCGTGGTCGTCATCCTGGGGGGCCTCGGCAACGTCGTCGGGAGCCTCCTGGGCGGGCTGATCCTCGGGCTGGTGGAGACGGCGAGCGTGTACCTAACGGCCTCGGACATCCGCCTGATTGCCTCCTACGGCGTCCTCTCGCTCATTCTGATTCTCAAACCCTCTGGCCTCTTTGGCCGCTAAGGTCGCTCTCGCCGTCCTCGTCATGGCGCTGGTGGCGGCGCCGGAGATTCTTTCCCCCTATTACCGCTCGCTCGCCCTGGCGATCCTGGCCGACGTGGCCCTCGCCGTGTCGTGGGCTTTCTTCTCTGGCCCGTCCCGGTATCTTTCACTGGCCACCGGCGCGTTCTTCGGGGCCGGCGCCTACGTCACGGCGATCGCCGGCGCGCGCCTCCCCTGGCCGCTTCCCGTGCTCGGGGGGGCGCTGATCGGCTGCGCGATGGCGCTGGTGGTCGGTGCGCTCGCGCTCCGGCTCCGCGGGCCCTACTTCGCCGTCTTCACCTTCGGCCTGGCCGAGCTCGCCAAGCACTCGCTGATCTGGTACGAGACCGGCGTGACCGGGACGGTAGGGCGGCTCATCCTCGCTCCCCCAGGGCCGTGGACTCTCTACTACACGGTCCTCTGCCTGGCCGGCCTCGCGGTGCTGACGGCCCTCCTGCTGCGCCGCTCGCGGTGGGGCTACGCCCTCGCCGGAATCGGGGCGGACGAGGAGCGCGCGGAGACCCTCGGGATCGACACGACCCGCGTCAAGATCGGGACGTTCGCCCTGAGCGCCGCCTTCATGGGCGCCGTCGGCGCCGCCATGGCGCCCCGCTGGACTTACCTCGACCCTCAGGTCTTCAACCCGTTCGTGTCGTTCCAGACCGTCATCATGGCGCTTCTGGGCGGCGCGACGACCGTTGCCGGGCCGATCATCGGGGCCGTCTTTCTCGGGCTGGCCTCAGAGATCCTCCTGCTCAAGTTCAGGTATTTCTACATGCTCGGCCTCGGGCTCACCCTGATCGTGGTGGTGCTCGCGCTGCCATCGGGGCTGTCCGGCCTGGCGGCCCGCCTCCGCGCCTCGCCCTCCCCTCTCCCCCGCCCTCAGCCTTGACCCCGGCGCGAACTCTTCAGGCCCGATCACATCGCCTGGCGGTCACCGGGTTCGCGACGACCGGCGTCACGTGCTTCCCGTGGGCCTAACGGTGATTAGGTATTTTCAGCCGTCACTTTCGACCTTGCGTCTGGAGGGCCGCTTCCGGCAAATCGGGGTTGAGCCGCCCGCACGTCTCGCACCAACACCATCTCACGCTCGTTTGTGCGACCCAACATTCCGCCGGGGCCGAAGGTCTCCTCGTTCCAGGCATGGAGGCTCTCCCAGCGCAGATGGTCGGCGAACGTCCTTTGCACTAATCGGTCTTCGCTGTTGATGTCGGTGATCACCGGTGTTCACCAAGCCGTTTCGCCATCTCCACAACCGCTCGGAAGGCCCGCTGCAAATCAAACTCGCGGAAGTCACCCTCGCGCAGCACGGGCTTCAACTGCGGTTCGCGCTGCTGCCGTAGAGCCGCCAGACGTTCCCTGGAAACGTCCACAGGCTCATTGCCGGGCACGTCGAGCTTCTTCCTGACCAACCGGACCATTCCCTCGTCCTGTGGTTGCAGCCCCAACTTCCGGACGGCGTAGTCAATGTCATAGAAATCTCGAATCGCTACCTCGCGACGGCTCAGGGCTGCGCGAAATTTCTCGGCAAATGCTTCCACCTTCGACATGCAACGCGGACTGACAGGCGCGACCAGCGGCTTATGTGATACAGGATCGAGCAGGATGGTCCTTGCCGGGTGATTCGCCGCCGGCATCAGCAACGGTTCGCGCAGACCCACCTCGATCTTGATGCTCTCCTCTTGCCGGCTTAGGAGCGACGCATAGGCCACGACGCCGATATACTGCGTCGAGAGGTTTGCTCCTGTTACCGGCTCGACGACGCTGAAACCGGGAAGCCTGGCGGGCAGGGCGGACACCGCTTCCTTGACTCCGGCCGCGCGCTGGCTCCGTTCAGCCCGCGAGACATCCACCGCCGTGGGGATAATGAAATCCAGGTCCTCACTCAACCGATAGAACCCTGCGTAGACCTTGGCCAGGCACGTCCCGCCCTTGAACACCAGCGAACCGTCCCTCGCCGCCAAGTATTCCAGCAACAGGCTGCAAAAATAGTCCTTCTCAATCAATCGCGCCGGAAACGCCGTTTCCGCCGCCGTAAAATTCACGGCCTCCCGAAACAGGCCGGGGTCCTCGTGAAAACGAATAGCCGACGGCTCACGCCCGCTCATTCAACACCACGCCCCATCGCCGGTTCACGGTGCCCCGTTTCGGACGGGTCGGAATCCAGGGGATCAGACTCGTGGACGGCTGCAACGCCCGCTCCAGCTTCTTCAGCAAGGGTCCGGCCACGCCCTCCCGCTCCAGAAACGCCCCCATGCGGCGGATCGTCCCCTTGTCCCCGTATCGCAGAGTCACTGAGACCAGCTCCGCCGCCTTCACCCGCTTTGTGGCCAGGTCGTCCCGTATCCACTGGTAGGCGCGTGGCAGACTGTTGAATCGTGACCAGTCATACACCGCATCAACCAGCGTCCTCACACGCGAGGAGTAGACAGCTTTCAATCCCTCGGCTGTTTCGACCTCTTCAGTACTCCCAAGCCGGTCATCCGCTACCTTGATCAGCGTCAACGCCACCGATCCGATAGTGCGCTCACCTGATAGTCGATTGTTGTAGGCGTACACGCGTGCCGGCACCTGCTCGTCGAATCCGTAGCGGTTGAAGGCGTTCGGCCCGCAAATCTGGTAACGCCCCTTCCGGTCCGCCATCAACGTGTTCAACGCCAGGATCTCGTCAGGACTCCATTTTCCGCCTAGCGGAAGCTTGGGTGGGATCAAGTATAATCCTCGCCACACCCGGACGATCAACCCCGCTTTCGCCAACCGGCTAAGGAGCTTCCGCTCCTGTATCTTGGAGAGCTGCAACGGTTCGGTCAGTTCACCAGCCCGTACGGCAGGCAGCCCGCGCAACTGCACGTAGGCAAACAGAAGCGTCTCAATCTGTCCTAGCCCTCTTCGCATGATTGCATTGTATAGTAGACGTAATCCCCTGCAAAGGGATTATCTATGAAATAGAATACACACAGGTCAGACGGCGATCTCGTCGCTCATCAGCCGCGGGAGCAGCAGCAGCCGGGCCTCGGCCGCCAACTCCTCAGACGATCCCCTGCACGAAATTCGTAAGCTGGCGGAGGTTGCGGACTTCGAAGACGCCGTTGCAATGCGGGGCGTACGCACTCATGATAGAGTCCTTTGTATCCCACTTCGATCGTGCCTCGGGATTCAACCAGTAGACTTTGCGAGCCCGTTCTTTGATCAAGCGCAGGATCTCAACACCCGGGTCGCGATAGTTGTTGCGGGCGTCTCCCGTAATGATGACCGTTGCCTTCCCGCCGAGGGCAAGGTGTCCGTAGATGCTCCAGAACCGCGCGAAGGCGTTGCCGTAATCGCTGTGCCCGTCCGCCCAGACGACGTTCGCGCGCGCGAGGAGGTGACATTCGGACGGTTCAGGAATTACTCGGGCACAGAGATGTGAGCACGACCATGATTTACACGCACGTCTTAAATCGGGGTCAAAACAGCGCTTGACAGATTAAACCCAACGGAGCGATATTGCGTGCATTTCTACTCTAAAAGAGGTCACCCGAGCTGCCCGGGATAGGCCGCCGGAATGACCGAGCCTCCTGCAGCTCACTTAATAGTTGGGCAGACGAAAAGCGCAGAGGGAGAAGACATGCCATCTGTGTTCCTGAGCCACAGCCATGGCGACAAGCCGTTTGTTCGGGATCTTGCAGGCCGGCTCACACAGGCGGGCGCGACCGTGTGGCTAGACGAAGCCGAGCTCGGCGTTGGCGACTCCCTCATCGAGCGCATCTCTGCGGCAATCGAGGAGACCGACTACATGGTCGCCATTCTCAGCCCCCGGTCGGTCCAGTCCACCTGGGTTCAGAAGGAACTCAACGTAGCAATGACGAAAGAGGTGAAAGGACGCCGCGTCACCGTCCTTCCGGTTCTCATCGAAGCCTGCGACGTACCTCACTTCTTGCGTGACAAGCTCTATGCTGACTTCACTAGCCCAGAGAACCATGAGCGTGAGTTCGCGAAACTCCTCAAGACCATTGGCCTCGCGCCAGCACCGGCCTACACGACCGCCGCTCCCACAGCAGCCTCGCGGGGTGCTGAGGATGTCGTCTACCTTGTCCGACGGTCACTAGCGGATCAAGTAGCGGACCGACATCGCGAGCGGAAGGCAGACAAGTTTGCCTTGGTCCAAGCCGATCATGGCATCCGCGAATACTCTCTGCAAGAGGTTGACAGACTCACGGAAACCCAGAGAACGAAGCTCTTTGCGGCGGATCCGGAAATGGAAAGCATGGTGGCGGGGAAGATCTCCAACGAATGGCGCGTGGCCACTCTTCAGGGTGAAGGGCGGAATCTGGCTTGCCAAAGAGCAGATCGACCGGACACCGGAGGAGGACCATCGCGCGCTTTGGGACGGGATAGCCGGTCTGCTCGACTGGTATCTTAGAGATCGCCCGTTTTGACCCGGCGATGGTGAGGAATCGCGTGCCCAACTACTCGCTTCAGCGGTCCGGCTCCGCCGGCCGCTGAGCGATACGTTAGAGGGCATGGCGATTAGGTCAGCCATCGTCCCCTATATCGTCTTCGCGTTGGTGCTCGGAGGAGCGGCGTATGCCGTCCAGGAGCGTGAGTTGCCCCGGGAGATCAGCGCCTGGCTTCACACCTACGTCTCTCACCACAAAGACTTTGATGGTTGAGTAGCCTCTGAGGATCGAGGCACCATGCCGAAGCCTGAGCTGGAGTTCTTCACGCCCGATCACCTCCCCTGGCGGCCCGTCACGGGATCGGCCACGGCGGGGGTCGGCGGCCCGGGGGTGCAGGAGAAGATCCTGAGCCGGGACGAGAAGAGCGGGGACGTGACGCGCCTCGTCAGGTTCGACGCAGGCGTCGAGACGACCGAAACCATCACCCACGACTTCTGGGAGGAGGTCTGGATCCTCGAGGGCGAGCTGATCGACCTGGGAAAGAGGCAGACCTTCACGGCGGGGATGTACGCCTGCCGTCCGCCCGGGATGGTCCATGGCCCCTACCGGATCCCAAAGGGCTGCACGACGCTGGAGTTCAGGTACTTCAAGCCCCTCACCCCGTAGCCCCTCACCCCTCCCTCTCCCCTGAGGGGAGAGGGAGGATAAGGAAGGAGATATAAGTTGCCCAAGCTGAAGTTCGGAGCGTGGATCCCCACCTACGCGTGGAGCGACGATCCGGGCGGCGCCGAGAACGTCCGCCGCATCGCGGAATCGATCCGGAAGTGCGAGGAGCACGGGATCGACGTGTGGGTCATCGACCATCTCCTCTCCGCGCCCGGCCTTTACGGAAACGCCTGGCTCGAGCCCCTGAGCGTCCTCGCCTACGCGGCCGCGCTGACGTCGAAGGTGAAGCTGGCGACCGGCATCCTGGTGCTCCCGGTGCGGCACCCGGTCGTGCTGGCCAAGGAGATCTCGACCCTCTGCCACATGTCGAACAACCGCTACCTGTTCGGCGTCGGCCCGGGCTGGTATGCCCGTGAGTACGAGGTGACCGGGTCGCGCATCGAGGAGCGCGGGAAGCGAACCGACGAGATCATCGAGGCCGTCACGCTGCTCCTCACGCGCCCGAACGCGAGCTACCGCGGCCGGTTCTACCAGTTCACCGACGTCACCATCGATCCGCGCCCGCCGAAGATGCCCGACATCTGGGTATCGGGCGGCTCCCGCATCCCGGATCCCCACGAGCACGACGTGCCCCTCATCGCCAGGACCGTGATGGACCGCATCGTGAAGGCCGGCAACTGGCTCTCCCGCTGCTCCGGCACCCAGGAATGGGTCAAGCGCGACTGGGGACAGCTCGAGGAGCACGCCCGGGCGCTGGGTCGCGACCCCAGGACGCTGACCTTCGGCCACTGCAACTTCACGCACCTCGTGGAAACGACGAACGAGGCGAAGGCGCTCGAGGAATCCAAGGCGCCGTTCTTCCGGGCCATGGGGGCGCACCGGACCTGGGACCACCTGCAGGAGTGTTACATGGCCGGAAGCATCGACCGGATCAACGCCCGGATCGCCGACTTGGTGGGGGCGGGCCTCCAGTACCTCGTCCTCGGCCCTGTGACCGACGATCCGAAGCAGATCGACCTGCTGGCGAAGCGGGTGATGCCCAACTTCGCCTGAGGGTGGGCCATGAGGATTGCAGGCACGATCCTGATCGGTTGGTGGATCTACGTGAACACGCTGGTCGTGGCCCCCGCCCCATACCCGTACCCGGTCTGGAGGTGGCTGCCGCGGGAGCGCTTCCTCCACCAGGAGTTCTGCGAGTTCAACGCCAAGCGGCTCCGCCGCGGGGGGGTCGAAGCGGTCTGCGTGTACGTGGACGACTGATGTCCATCGAGCGCTTCGCGGCGCTGTGGAACCGGCTCGGCGCCCTGTCCGACCCCGCTGTCGTCTACGCGCTGATCGCCGCGGCCTACGGCGAGCCCCACCGGCGCTATCACACCCTGGAGCACATCGGGCGGCTCCTCGCCCTCTTCCACACGGTCCGCGGCCGCCTCGCGGCGGCCGACGCCGCCGAGCTGGCGCTCTGGCTCCACGACCTCGTGTACGACCCGCGGGCGACGGACAACGAGGAGAAGAGCGCGGCATTCGCGCGGCAGACACTCCAGGCGGGGGCGGTAAGTCCCGAGGTCGCGGAGCTCACCGCGGGCATGATCCTCGCCACCAAGCATGCGGCGCCGCCGGAAGACCCCGACGCTCGGTACGTCGTGGACGTGGACCTGTCGATCCTGGGGGCGCCGCCGGAGGAGTTCGACCGCTACGAGGCTCAGATCAGGGAGGAGCAGTCGTTCAGGCCCGACGAGGAATTTCGCCAGCGCCGGGCGCACCGCCTGCGAGCGTTCCTCGACCGCCCGCGGATCTTCCTGACGCCCGAGTTCGCCTCCTACGAGGCGCCCGCCCGCTCCAACCTCGCCAGCTCCCTCAAGCGCCTCGGAGACCTTGATCCTCTCCCCCCTCACCCCACTCATAATCCCCTCACCTTCATCCTCTCCCCCCCGAGGGGGAGAGGGCAGGGTGAGGGGGGGAGGAGAAGAGGTAAGGGGCATCGTCTAGGGGAGGGTGAGCGGGTCGTGTTGCAGGACGCCAGACGCCGTGCTATAACGCTGGCAGATTTTTCCTGAGGAGGGTCTTTATGTCCACGCACTTCGTTCATCACGCGGCCGTGGGCGTCGTGGTCGCTGCCATGGCGCTGGCGCTCATCCCCGCGGCGGCATCAGGCCAGGCGGTGAGCATCGGGACCAACCCCCCCGGAAGCGTCTTCTACGCCATCGGAAGCGGCCTCGCCAAGGTCGTGAGCGAGGCGGGTCCCGTCAAGATGACGGTCCAGCCGTACTCGGGATCGAGCACGTTCATTCCGCTGATGAACACCGGCGAGCTCGAGTTCGGGGTCAACAACGCCGTGGACATGGCGCTCACGCACCGCGGGCCTAAATTCCAGATCGGTGGGCGGAACCCCTTTCCCCACGCGCCCAACGTCCGGCTCGTCATGCGCGGCTCGCCGCTCCTGGTGGGGCTCCTGGTCCGGAAGGATTCGCCCATCAAGAGCATCCATGACATCAGGGGGAAGCGCATGACCGGGGAGTATCCGGCCCACCTGGCCGTCTGGTACAACATGTTCGGCCACCTGGCGAGCGCGGGGCTGACCTGGAATGACGTCAAGGTGGTCCCGGTCCCGGCGGTGAACGACGGCGCGGACGCGCTCGTCCAGGGGCGCGCGTCGTCCCTGTCCCGGCGGTCAACGACGGCGTGGACGCGCTCGTCCAGGGGCGCGCTGACGTGAGCGAGTTCGCGATCAACGGCGCGAAGGTGAAGGAAGCCGACGCCGCGGTCGGGGTGCGCCACATCTCCACCGACTGCTCCCCCGAGGGCGAGGCTCGTCTCCGAAAGGCCGTCCCCGGCTACTACCCACGCGTCATCAAGGCGGGCACGGCGACGGCCGTCGTCGAGGACGCCTGCTTCATCGCCTACGACAACTATCTGACGGCCGCGAAGAATGTGCCCGATCGGGTCATCGAGACCGTTCTCAAGACCATCTGGGAAGGCGCGGAAAAGCTCCCGGCGCTGCACCCCATCTTCAAGGAGTGGACCCGGGAGCGAGCCGCCACCGCGGATGTGACGATGCCCTATCATCCGGCGGCGATCCGCTTCTACAAGGAACGGGGAGTCTGGACCCCCGCGATGGACGAGGCCCAGCAGAAATTGCTCGCCATCAACCCCTAGGACGGCGAGCGTGGCGGGGGAACCCTCAAAGTTCAGGTCCCTGTCAGGCCCCAGCAGAGCCGCCGAGCGCGTCCTCCTCTCCGCGCTCACGCTGGTCGGCGCCCTCTGGGCCCTCGAGGCCCACCAGCTGTTCGCCCACGCCTTGTTCAAGGAACAGTACCTCGGCCTCTTCCTCGCCCTGGCCCTGGGCGCGGTCTTCCTCGGCGTCAAATCGCACGGGCGCTCACCGGCCCACCGCGTCCCCTGGTACGACTGGCTTCTCTGTCTCGGCGGTCTCGCCGTGGGCGGCTACGTCGTGGTCATGTACCCCACCATCGCCTACCGCCTCGCTGTCCTTACGCCTGACAAGGTGTGGCTCGGCGCCCTCGCGATCCTCCTGGTCCTCGAGGCCACACGCCGGCTCGTGGGCTGGGTGATGGTGGCGCTCGGGGCGGCGTTCATCCTCTACGCCAAGTTCGCCTACCTCCTGCCCGGCCCCTTCTCCGCCAAGGGCTCCACCTGGGAGCGGATCGCGGTCTACCTCTACCTGGATACGAACGGCCTCTTCGGCCTCCCGCTGGCGGTGACGGCCAGCATCGTGGTGGCCTTCATCTTCTTCGGCCAGGCCCTCTACGCGGTGGGCGGCGACAAGTTCCTCACCGACCTGGCGCTGGTCGCCATGGGGCGCTACCGGGGCGGACCCGCCAAGGTCGCCGTGGTGGCCTCGAGCCTCTTCGGCACCGTGTCGGGAAGCGCCGTCTCCAACGTGGTCGTGGACGGGGCGATCACGATCCCGATGATGAAGCGGACGGGGTACGCGCCCCACATGGCCGCCGCCATCGAGGCCGTGGCCTCCACGGGCGGCCAGATCATGCCGCCGGTCATGGGCGTGGCGGCCTTCCTGATCGCCGAGTACCTGGCGATCCCGTACGGCGAGGTCGCGCTGGCCGCGGTGATCCCGGCACTCCTCTACTACCTGGCCCTCTTCGTCCAGGTGGACCTGGAAGCCGCCAAGGGACACCTCAGCGGGCTCCCGAGAGGCCAGCTCCCGCAGTTCCGGCGGGTGATGGCGCGGGGGTGGAGCTTCCTGATCCCGCTGCTCGTGCTGGTCTATACGCTGATGATCGCCCTCTGGCAGGCGGGGAAGGCCGGCATGGCCGCCGTCATCGCCACCCTCCTCGTCGGCGCCTTCCAGCGCGAGGAACGGCTCACCCTCGCGAAGCTCCTCACGGCGATCGAGGAAACCGGCCGGGTCCTCCTCGACATCGCCGTCATCACGGCGGTGGCCGGCTTCGTGATCGGCGTCCTCCAGCTGTCGGGGCTCGGCTTCAAGTTCTCTCTCCTCCTGGTCGGCGCCGCCGGAGGCAACGCGCTCCTCCTCCTGGCGCTGACGGCGATCGTCTGCATCGTGCTCGGGATGGGGATGCCCACCGCGGTGATCTACGTGATGCTGGCCGTTCTCGTGGGCCCCGCCTTGGTGCAGCTCGGGATCGCCCCGCTGGGGGCCCACCTCTTCCTCTTCTACTTCGGCATGCTGTCGATGATCACCCCGCCGGTCTGCCTGGCGACCTACGCCGCGGCCTCGATCGGACGGGCCGACTTCATGAAGACCGGCTGGGCCGGGATGCGGCTCGGCATCGTCGCCTACGTCGTCCCCTTCTTCTTCGCGTACCATCCCGCGCTGCTTCTCAAGGGCTCGCCCACGGAGATCATTCTCGGGGCCGTCACGGCGGCGCTGGGGGTAATCCTCCTCGGGATCGCCTGCGCGGGCTTTCTCTTCCGCCCTCTCGGCTGGACGAAGCGGGGGTTGGCGGCTCTTGCGGGGCTCCTTCTGTTCCCGCCGCCCTCGGCCGGCCTCTGGCTCGCGGCCAACATCGTCGGGCTCGCGCTCGGTATCGTCCTGGTCCTGTGGGAACGGAACGGGGCACGTCTGAGTCCAGCAAGGGAGACTCCATGAAGATCGACATCTTTCCTCACATCTTCCCCAAGAAATTCTTCGACCGCATGCTGAAGGTGGCGTCGGGGAAGCGGTACATGCAGAAGCGGACCCGCGGCATCCCGGTGCTGGTGGACCTGGACCTGCGCCTCAAGATCATGGACCGCTACGAGGGGTACGTCCAGGTGCTGACCCTGGCCTCGCCGCCCATCGAAGCCCTGGGGGGTCCCAGGCTCACACCCGATCTGGCCCACCGGGCGAACGACGGCATGGCTGAGATCGTGGCCAAGCACCCCGACCGCTTTCCCGGCTTTGTCGCCTCGCTCCCCATGAACAACCCCGATGCGGCGCTCAAGGAGATCGACCGCGCCATCACCCAACTCCAGGCCACCGGGGTCCAGATTTTCTCCAACGTCAACGGCCGTCCGCTGGATAGGCCCGAGTTCCGGCAGATCCTCGAGCGGATGGCGGCCCACGACCTGCCGATCTGGATGCATCCCGCGCGACTGGATTCGTTCGCGGATTACCGGGCGGAGAAACGGTCGAAGTACGACCTCTGGTGGGCGTTCGGTTGGCCCTACGAGACGACCATCGCCATGGGGCGGCTGGTGTTTTCCGGTCTGTTCGACCGTCTCCCGGACCTCAAGATCATCACCCACCACATGGGCGCCATGCTGCCGTACTTCGAGGGGCGGGCGGGGCACGGGCTCGACCAGCTCGGGAGCCGCACCGACGACCCCGACGATGCGGGGGCCCTCACGCGGCTCAAACGGCGCCCCCTCGATTACTTCAAGATGTTTTACGGTGACACCGCCCTGTTCGGGGCGCACCACGCCATGCAGTGCGGCCTGGCCTTCTTCGGCGCCGATCGGGTCCTGTTCGGCACCGACATGCCCTTTGACCCGGAGAAAGGGCCGGGGTTCATCCGCGAGACGATCGCCGCCATGGAACGGATGCGCGCCACCCCCGAGGAGAAGGCGAAGATCTACGAGGGCAACGCCCGGCGCCTGCTTCGATTAAAGCCATGCTGAAGCGCGTGGCGGTCGAGAGCGCGGCGGAGGCCTACCTGGAGCTCCTGGCCGCCCGGGGCATCGAGTACTTCTTCGGCAACGCGGGGACCGACTTCGCCCCGATCGTCGAGGCGTACGCTAAGCGGCTCGCCCAGGGGATCGTGCTTCCGCGCCCCATCACCGTGCCCCACGAGGTCCCCGCCGTGGCGATGGCCCACGGCTACGCCATGGTCACGAGACGCCCGCAGGCCGTCATGGTCCACGTGATCGTGGGGACAGCCAACGCGCTCGGCGGGATCATGAATGCCGCCCGGGCTCACGTGCCGATCCTGTTCACCGCCGGCCGGACGCCGCTCACCGAAGGGAGCTTGGCGGGGGCCCGGGACCGGTACATCCACTGGGCCCAGGAAGCCTTCGACCAGGGCGCCCTGGTGCGCGAGTTCGTCAAGTGGGACTACGAGCTCAGGACCGGGACGCAGCTCGAGACCGTGGTGGACCGCGCGCTCGCCGTCGCCTGCGCCGATCCTCCGGGTCCGGTCTACCTTGCGCTGCCCCGCGAAGTGCTGGCAGAACGGATGGAGACGATCGAGTACGCCGACCCGAGCCGGGCTCCCCGCAACAGCGCCAGCCTCGCCGACCCAGGAGCGATCGCCGACGCCGCCAGGGTCTTGGCCGCGGCTAAGAACCCGATCATCATCGCCAAGGCGCCGGGCCGGGATCCAGCCGCTGTGGCGCCGCTGGTCAGGCTCGCCGAGACCCTCGGCGCGCCGCACTTCGACCACTGGCACACCCACGTGAACTTCCCCCAGGATCACCCGCTCCACGCGGGCTATGATCCGGCGCCGTACCTGGCTGATGCCGATCTGATTCTCGCGGTCGAGTCGGACGTCCCCTGGATCCCGGGGCTCGCGGCGCCCCGCCCCGAAGCGAAGGTGATCCAGATCGCGATGGACCCGCTCTACCCGCGCTACCCGATCCGCGGGTTCCCCGCCGACCTGGCCCTCGCGGGGACTGTCCAGCTCACGCTCGGCGCGCTGGCTGAAGCCGTCGTCGCAGCGCGGCCGGATCCTGCCCAGGTGACTGTCCGCAGCCAGCGCTGGGAGGCCGAGCACGCGCGCCAGCGGAGCCGGTGGGAGGCCGCCGCGCGCGCGGCGCAAGGGGATCGCCCCATCGACATGGCCTGGCTCTCGCGCTGCCTGGGCGATGCGGCGGACGGGCGCACCGTGGTGGTGAACGAGTACGACCTGGATGTCACTCAGACGTGCTTTTCCACTCCGGGCAGCTATTTTGCGTCATCCCCCGCCGCGGGGCTCGGCTGGGGACTGGGAGCGGCGCTCGGCGCCAAGCTGGCCGCCCCCGACAAGACCGTCATCTGCGCCGTGGGCGATGGCGCCTACATCTTCGGGTCCCCCACGGCGGCCCACTTCGTGTCGCGGTCGTACACCCTGCCCATCCTCGTGGTCATCTTCAACAACCGCGCGTGGAATGCCGTCAAGCGCGCCACCAAGTCATATGCGCCCGACGGCTGGGCCGTGCGGACGGGCGCCATGCCGATGAGCGACCTCGATCCCGCCCCCGACTACGAGCTGATCTGCCGGGCTTCGGGTGGTCACGGCGAGCGCGTGGAGGATCCGGCGCAACTCCCCGAGGCCCTCGCGCGCGCTCTGCGGGTCGTGAGCGAGGAGCGGCGCCAGGCGCTCCTGAACGTCATCTGCAAGAAACCATGAAGATCTACGTCACGGGCGCCTACGGGCCATCCCAGGAGTTCGACTCGCTGCGCGAGCTTGGGCACGAGGTGGTGCTGGGCCGCCCCGTGGACCAGCCGGGACGGCAGCCTTATACCGAGGAGGAGCTGGTCGAGTGGTGCCGGGACGCCGACGTCATCATGGCCTCTCACCTGGACACCATCACCCGGCCGGTGCTGGAGGCCGCCGAGCGGCTCCGCCTGGTCGTGGTCCCCTACATCGGCGTGGACAAGATCGACGTCGGCGCGGCCACCGAGCTGGGCATCGTGGTGGCCAACAGCCCCACGCCGCAGAACTTCCACGGCGTTGCCGAGGCGACCATCGCGTTCATGCTTATGCTCCTGAAGCGCATCAAGCGCAACGAGGCCAAGCTCCGCCGCGGCGAGTGGGCCCAGCGGCTGGACCGCGGCTGGCTCCTCTCCGGAAAAACGATCGGCCTCGTGGGGTTCGGCCGCGTGTCCACCCAGGTCGCCCGCCGCCTCCAGGGATGGGACGTGCGCCTCCTGGCGTGCGATCCCTATGTCGCCCCGGAGGCCGCGCGCCCGCTCAGGGTCACGCTCGTGCCCCTCACCACGCTCCTGATGGAGTCGAACGTCGTGAGCCTGCACGCCACGCTGACCGCCAAGACGCGCCACATGATCGGGGAAAAAGAGCTCCGATCCATGAAGCGGACGGCGTTCCTCATCAACACGGCCCGGGGCGAGCTGGTGGACGAAAACGCCCTCTACCGGGCTATCGATGAGAGCTGGATCGCGGGGGCAGCGCTCGACGTCTTCGAGCAGGAGCCGCTGCCCATGGAGAGCCGGCTCCGCAGGCTGGACCCGGAGCGGGTGATCCTCACCCCGCACAACGCGAGCCACACCGAGGCGGGACGGCTCGCCAACCTGAAGCTCGCCCTCGAGTCCACCCTGAGCGCGGTCCGAGGCGAGGTGCCCAAGCACACGGTAAATCCGCCGGCGGCGGCGCGCTGGCGCGAGCGCTTCGGGCCGAAGAAGGTCGGAGGCCTCCGGTGACACCGGCGCTCGCCGTGATCGACGCGGACGGCCACGTCACGGAGAGCAACGAGCAGGTCGCCAAGTACCTGGACGAGCCGTACCGGCGCCGCCCCCTCACCTTCTCCATGTACCCGTGGGACGGCTGGGACCGCCGCCTCCTGGGTCGCCTGGGCGGCTGGGCCGGCGACGCGGCGGCCTGGCTCCGCGCGCTGGACGAGGGCGGCGTCGAGACCACCGTCCTCTACCCGACCCTCGGCCTCTTCCTCTCCTTCCTGAAGGACGCCGAGTGGGCCGTGGCGCTCTGCCGCGCGTACAACACCTTCCTCCACGAGGAGCTCGTCAGCGTCAGCCCCCGGCTCCGGGCCGTGGCGTTGCTCCCCGTTCAGGACCCCGAAGCGGCCGCCGAGGAACTCCGCCGGGGCGTGAGGGAGCTGGGCCTCGTGGGCGGGATGCTCGCTGCCGACGGCTCACATCTCCTGGGCGACGCGCGGTTCCTCCCCATCTACGAGGAGGCGGAGCGGCTGGACACGATGCTCGGCGTGCACGCCTCGGGCTCCCACCTCGGGGGCGCGGGGGTGGACCTGTTCCCCCGGTTCATCCAGGCCCACACCGTCTCCCATCCCTTCGGCCAGATGCGCCAGCTCACCTCCATCGTCCTCGAGGGCATCCCGGAGCGTTTCCCCCGTCTCCGGCTCGCCTTCCTAGAGGCGGGAGCGGGCTGGGCCCCCTACTGGATGGAGCGGATGGACGACGAGCACGCCAAGCGCGGCGAGGCCGAGGCGCCCCTCCTCAAGAAGAAGCCCAGCGACTACGTCCGGAGCGGCGCCATCTACTTCTCCTGCGAGGCCGACGAATGGCTCCTCCCCCAGGCCGTGCGCTTCGTGGGCGAGAACCAGATCGTGTACGCCTCGGACTTCCCCCACTGGGACCACTCCTTCCCGGGATCCATCAAGGAGATCCGCGAGCGCGGCGACCTCACCGACGGCCAGAAGCGGAAGATCCTCGCCGACAACGCCCGCCGCCTCTACAAGCTCTAGGCCTCAGCCGCCCCACAGGGAGGGGAACCAGAGGGCGATCTGCGGGAAGACGACGATGATGGTGGCCCCCGCCAGCAGGAGGAAGAGGAACGGCACGCTCCCCCACACCACCTGGCCGAGCGGCGCTCCCGTCACGCCCTGAATGACGAAGAGGTTCAGTCCCACCGGCGGGGAGAGGAGCCCCGCCTCCAGCAGCATGCACATGTACACGCCGAACCAGATCGGGTCGTAGCCCGCGGCCTGGATGGCCGGGAGGACGAACGGCAGCAGGATGATCATGAGCGAGAAATCCTCGAAGACTGTCCCCAGGACGAGGTAGACGAAGGAAATGATCAGCAGGAGGATCACCGGCGAGCCGAACGAGCGCGCGAAGTCTTTCATGAGGCTCGGGACGCCGTAGTACGCCAGGGCCACGGCCATCACCTTGGCCGCGATCAGGATGAAGAAGATCATGGAGGTGGTCCGCACCGCCCCGCGGCAGGCCTCCCAGAACCCCCGCCAGCTCAGCGTGCGGTAGGCCAGGGCAATCAGCAGGGCGATCAACGCCCCGACCCCCGCCGCCTCCGTGGGCGTGGCGATCCCCCCGTAGAGGCCGCCCAGGACCGCGACGATCAGCACCAGGAACGGCCAGACCTCCAGGAGCCCCCCCAGGCGGACCTGCCAGCCCCCAGCGGGATTCGCTGCGGCCTCGACGGGAACCAGCCCCTGCTGGAGCAGACACCGGATCGCCACGTAGAGCATGAAGACGGCCGACATCATGAGCCCGGGGAAGAGGCCAGCGAGGAAGAGCTTCCCGACCGACTGGTCGGCGATGGAGCCGTAGACGATGAAGAAGATGCTGGGAGGGATGAGGATCCCCAGGGTCCCGCCGGCCGCCACGGAGCCCAGGACGAGGCTTGGGTCGTAGCCGCGCTTTCGCACCTGCTCGGGATAGGCCACCCGCCCCATGGTGGCCGCCGAGGCGAGGCTCGACCCCGAGCACGCGGCAAAGATGGTGCACGCGATGAGATTCGTCTGGACCAGCCCGCCCGGGAGCCCGCTGATCGCCTTGGACACGCCCGAGTAGAGACGCTGGACGAGGCCGCCGCTGGAGATCAGCTCTCCCATGAAGACGAAGAGCGGAATGGCCACCAGAACGAAGCTCGTGGACGTATCCCAGCTCGTGAGACCGAACAGGGTGAGCGTCTTCCCGCCGAGGATCGGGTAGAGGGCGATCAGCCCGCCCCAGCCGACCGCGACGGCGATCCAGAGCCCGCCGACTAGGAGCAGCACCATCACGCAGATGGCGACGAGCAGGACGGT
>JACPCF010000149.1 GCA_016179965.1 Candidatus Rokuibacteriota bacterium
TCCGCGTTGCCGGGCCTGAAGCAATAAGAATTCCCGATCGACTCGGGACGTACGCGCTGGTGTTCGCTTGCCCTCCCGCCTACTTCGCCAGCCATAAGAAGTGGGGGGCCTTCGTGGTGAACGGCGTCCTGTTCTTTCTGTTCTTGCTGTTCTTCACCGGTGGCGCCCTGAGAGCCGCGTTCTTGTGGTGGCTTACAACAAGGAAAATTGGTTCGTCGTCTCTGTCGTGTCCGCGGTGCGCCACGGTCAGGCAGATCCGCCCCGGGGCGATCTCGTCCAGGCTCTGGGCCAGGGAGGCCAGCAGCAGGGGATGGCGGACGACGGGGCTCGAGGTCGCGGGGTAGAGGTGGATCCGCCGGGTGCGCTGGGCGGCCAGGGCCAGCGTGACGTACGCGTCGCGCCCGCTCCCCGGGTGGTCGTGCACGCCGACCCCGTCGAAGCCGGCGTCCTCGCAGTGCCTGATGAAGTCGGCGACCTCGGCGGCTGGCAGGCCTACCGGGACGCGGATGTCCACCTGCATGACCCTCCCATGTTCGGCGCAAGCCGCCCTGTTGACAAGCACCCCGACAGCCTCTAACTTCCTCGTGAGGAGGACGCACATATGGCGTCCGGGGTGGATCCCCTGGGGCCCGACAACGTCCTCGTCTTCACCACGAGCGTGATCAACGGGCTCTCGCTCTCCGGGACGAACCGCTACACGGCGGCGGCCAAGTCGCCCCTGACCGGGGGCTATGGCGAGTCCGAGGCCGGCGGGTGGTGGGGGCCTGAGCTGCGGTCGGCCGGCTACGACGGCCTCGTGATCCGCGGCCAGGCGAAGTCGCCGGTCTATCTCTGGATCAAGGACGGCCAGGTGGAGTTCCGCGACGCGGGTCCCTACTGGGGGCGGCTGTCGGGGGAGGTGCAGGACGGCCTCGAGCAGGAGCTGGGAGACAAGCGGATCCGCGTCCTCCAGACCGGCGTGGCGGGCGAGCGGGGGGTCCTGTTCGCGGCGATCGTGAACCAGCTGAAGCACTTCCACGGCCGCTGCGGGCTCGGCGCCGTCATGGGAGCCAAGCGCCTCAAGGCGATCGTGGTCCGCGGCACGAAGCCGCCCGTCGCCATGGACGAGGAGGGCGCGAAGCGGCAGCTCGTCTGGTTCCGCGAGCACTACGACCGCTCGAAGGACCGCTTCCACACGCTCGGGAGCGCGAGCGCCCTGCTCGCCCTCGACGCGAGCGGGATCCTGCCGACCCGCAACTTCCGTGACGGCTCCTTCGAGCACGCCCGCGCGATCAGCGGCCAGACGATGCGCGACACGATCCTGGTCAACCGCGGCACCTGCTTCGCCTGCGCCGTCGCCTGCAAGCGGGAGGTGGAGGTCAAGGAGCTGGGGGTGACGCCGAAGTACGGCGGGCCCGAGTACGAGACGCTGGCGGCGTCGGGGTCGCTCTGCGGCGTGAGCGACCTGAACGCGCTCGCGCTCGTGAACCAGCTCTATGCGCAGTACGTTCTCGACTCCATCTCCACCGGCGTGGTCCTCGCGTTCGCCATGGAGTGCTACGAGCACGGCATCATCACGAAGGAGATGACGGGCGGGATCGAGCTCACCTGGGGCAACGCCGACGCGGTGATCCAGGTCGTGCACCAGATCGGCCGGCGCGAGGGCGTCGGCCGGCTGCTGGGCGAGGGCGTCAAGCGCGCCGCCGCCGAGCTGGGCCGGGGGGCGGAGCGGTTCGCGCTCCACGTCAAGGGGCAGGAGCTCCCGATGCACGACCCGCGCGGCAAGAAGGGGCTCTCTCTCGCGTACGCGCTCTCGCCCACGGGGGCGGATCACATGGAGGCCCCCCACGATCCGCTCTACGCCGGGTTCCATCCGCAGGGCCATCCGCTCGGGCCGCTCGGGCTCATCGAGCCGCTCGACCCGCTCGTGCTCGACGGGAAGAAGGTGCGCGCGTTCTTCGAGACCCAGAAGGTCTGGTCGAGCTACAACTCGGTCGGCATGTGCGACTTCGTCGGCACGCCGCTGAACGGCCTGGAGCTCCAGCCGTTCGTCGACTACATCAACTCCGTCACCGGCTGGAACATGAGCCTCTACGAGCTGATGAAGGTCGGCGAGCGGAACAACACGCTCGCGCGGCTCTTCAACTGCCGCGAGGGCTTCACGCCCGAGGACGACGTCCTCCCCGAGCGGCTGCACGAGGGGATCGGCAACGGGCCGCTGAAGGGGGAGCGGGTGGACCCCGAGCAGTTCCTGGCCGCGCGCCGCCTCTACTACGAGATGGCCGGCTGGGATCCGGAGACGGGCCGGCCCACGGCCGCCAAGCTGGCCGAGCTGGGGATCGACGCGACGGCCATCCGGAGCGCCACCTAGACTCTCGCGCCTTTCGACGCCCTCGTCGGCTGCGCGGATGGCCGGTGGGGGCGTTCGTGTGTGGCGAATGGGAGGCGACTATGGATGCACGGGAGTTCTTCCTCAGGCAGCACGCGCGCCTTCACTCGGCGGCGGTGGGTGAGACGGAAGGAGCATCGCTCGAAGACCTCGTTCTGGGCGGCCTGAGTGACGAGCAGATGCGCCTCCGTCCGCGAGACGGCCTGAACTCCCTCGCCTGGCTCATCTGGCATATGGCCCGCACCGAGGACGTCCTGGTCAACGTCGTCATCGCGGGGCGCTCGCAGGTGTTTGACACCGAGGACTGGCCGGGCCGCCTCAGGGCGCCGCGGCGCGACATCGGCACCGGGATGAGCGACGCGGAGGTTTCCGAGCTGAGCGCCACAGTGGACCTCGCGGCCCTCCGCGCGTACCGGCTCGCCGTCGGGCGCCGGACGCAGGAGGTCGTGCGCGGCCTTCGGCCGGAAGCATTGGACGAGATCGTGCCCGCCTCGCATCTCGAACAGGCGATCTCCCAGGGCGCCTTCGGGCCGAAGGCCGGCTGGGTGGTGGAACGGGCGTGGCAGGGAAGGACGAAGGGGTTCCTGCTCGGCCGGAATTCGATCGTACACAACGCCCTGCATCTGGGCGAAGCGATGAGCGTCAGGAGCCAGGCCGGCCTCGGCCTGGGCCTCTAGCTCTGGTATGATTGCTGACGTGCCCGCTGCGTCGCGGCCAGCGCGACGGGCGAAGCCATGGCGATGCGGCCAGCGCCACAACGCGGGGATATCGGTCCCCGGCCGTCGCCTCGGATAGCCGCCGGAGTAACGCCCGGCCAGCGGGCGCTTCCCGTTTCTACGCGAGGAGAGGAGCATGACCATGAGGCTGAAGGTCAAACTGCTGATGGTCTTCGGGGATCGGAGCGCCCGGAGGGCCGCCGCCCCATGACGATCCGCATCACGCGCGTGTACACGCGCACGGGCGACAAGGGCACGACGGCGCTGGTCGGTGGCAAGCGCGTGCCCAAGGACTCGCCGCGGATCGCCGCGTACGGCACGGTTGACGAGCTGAATTCGATCCTCGGCATCGCCCGCGTCTTCAACGCGGAACGGCTCGCGGAAGGGGAGAAGCACCGCTGGCTCGACGAGGTGTTCCGGCGCCTCCAGAACCAGCTCTTCGACCTTGGCAGCGAGCTGGCGACGCCGCCGGACACAGTCTACGAGGGGATGCACCGGGTCGGCGACGCCGAGGTGAAGGAGCTCGAGGCGCTCATGGACCGCTGCCAGAAGGACCTGGAGCCGCTGAAATCGTTCGTGCTCCCAGGCGGCGGCAGGATCAGCGGCTTCCTCCACCAGTGCCGCACGGTGTGCCGGCGGGCGGAGCGGGAGATCCTGGCCCTCTCGCGCGTCGAGCCGATCGGCGAGGGGCCGCTCCGGTACGTGAACCGGCTGAGCGACGTCTTCTTCGTGCTCTCGCGCTGGGTCGGCAAGCACCTCGGCGAGACCGAGTACCTCTGGGAGCGCGGGCTTCAGAGCCACGCGCCCAAGAAGCGGGAATAAGGCCGGGCGATGACGCGCGTGGCCTTTGTGGGAGCGACGCCCGGGAGTCTCGCCGACCGGGTCCGCCGCCACCTCACGACGGCGTGCGAGCTTCTCCTCACGGACGAGAAGGCGGCGGTGGGCGCCCTCGCCGACGTGGACGTCGTCGTCACCTTTGTGTTCACGGGGGGGATGGGGGCGGCGGCCCGGCGGTTGAAGCTCATCCAGGTCCCCGGCGCGGGCCTAGACCGGATCGACCGGTCGGCCATTCCCGCGGGAAGCCGGCTCGCGACCGTGTACGGCCACGACAACGGCATCGCCGAGTACGTCGTGGGCGCCATGCTGGCGCTGAGCCGGGGCTTCTGCCGGATGGACGCCGCCATGCGCCAGGGGAGCTGGGAGGGCAGCTGGGTGGCCGCGGCGCCGCCGTGGCCGGAGCTGGCCGGCAAGACGCTGGGCCTCTTGGGCTATGGCCGGATCGGGAGGCGCCTGGCTCAGATCGCTCACGCGCTCAGGATGGAGGTGTGGGCCATCCGGCGCGGCGCCTGGCCGACGGAGCCTCCGGGCCTGGCCTTCTGCGGGGGCCCGGCGGACCTGGACAAGGTGCTGGAGCGAGCCGACTTTCTCGTCCTGGCCCTGCCCCTCACCGCCGAGACTCGGGGCCTCCTCGGCGAGCGGCAGCTCTGGTTGATGAAGCCGACGGCCTTCCTCATCAACGTGGCCCGCGCCGAGATCGTGGACGAGGCGGCCCTCTACGAGGCCTTG
The DNA here is from genome assembly GCA_016179965.1 of Candidatus Rokuibacteriota bacterium. GTDB lineage: Bacteria > Methylomirabilota > Methylomirabilia > Rokubacteriales > CSP1-6 > CSP1-6. The sequence goes on from JACPCF010000149.1 coordinate 4,651, forward strand.
CGCGGCGGGCTCATCGCCGGGGCAGCCCTGGACGTCTGGTATCAGTATCCGAAGGAGAGCGGCCCGACTTATCCCTCGCGCTACGACTTTCACCGGCTCCCGAACGTCCTCATGACGCCCCACGTCTCGGCGTGGACGGAGGGGACTCAGGAGGGGCGCGCGAAGTTCATCGCCGAGAACATCGATCGGATCGCCCGCAGCGAGCCCCCGCTGAATCTCATCGCGTGAGAATGAGCCGTCTGGCGAGCGAAAAGTGCGTGGCCTGCCGCCCCGACGCGCCGCACGCGACCGAGGCGGAGATTGCCCACTTCAAAGCCCAGATTCCCGACTGGCAGCTGGTGGAGCGCGACGGGATCCGGCGGCTGGAGCGGGGGTTCCGCTTCCCGAACTTCGCCGAGGCCCTGGCCTTCACCAATCGCGTGGGCGCCCTGGCGGAGGCGGAAGGCCACCATCCGGCGCTTCTCACCGAATGGGGGCGCGTGACGGTGACGTGGTGGACCCACGCGATCCGCGGGCTCCACAAGAACGACTTCATCATGGCGGCGAAGACCGACGCGCTCGTCCATGCCCGGTGATCACGACGCGTTCGTCGAGCGCCACCTGCGGCACAACCTCGTGGCGCTCGGCGCCGACTACGCGCTCTTCATGGTGGGCCTCTCTTTCGCCTCGCAGTCCACGATCCTGCCCGCCTTCGCCGAGCACCTGAGGGCCCCGAACGTCGTGATCGGCGCGATCCCGGCGGTGATGACGGTCGGCTGGTGGCTGCCCTCGCTGTTTGCGGCGGGCCACACCGAAACCTTGGCGCGCCGGCTCCCGTTCGTGCTGCGCTACACCATCCTGGAGCGCACGCCGTTCGTGGTCCTCGCCCTGGCCGCGTTCTTTCTGGCCGAGCGGGCGCCCGGCCTGGCCCTGGCCCTGCTCCTCGTCATGCTGCTGGTGATCACGGGCGCGGGGGGCGCGCTCATGCCCGCGTGGATGGACGTGGTGGGCCGGACGATCCCGACGACGCTCCGCGGGCGGTTTTTCGCGGTGGCGAGCGTGGGGGCGAACGCGGGAGCCCTCCTCGGGAGCTTCGGGACGGCGTACATTCTGGCGGCGGTGCGGGCGCCCTGGAGCTACGGGGTCTGCTTCCTGACGGCGGCGGTCTTCATGGGGCTCTCGTACGTCGCTCTCGCCCTGACGCGCGAGCCGCCGGCCGTCGTGACGTCGCCTCCCGTGTCCCTGGGCGCGTATCTCTCCCGCATCCCCGGACTGCTCCGCCGGGACCGGAACCTCACGTGGTTTCTCGCCGCGCGCGCCTTCGCCGTCATCGGCATGATGGCGAGCGGCTTCTACACGGTGTACGCCCTGCGCACCCTCGGCGCCGCCAGCTGGCACGTCGGCGTGTTCACGACGGTCTTTCTGGCGGGCCAGATCGCCGGAAACGTCGTGTTCGGCGGGCTCGCCGACCGGGCCGGCCACCGGCTCGTCATCATGATCGGCGTCGCCGCGACGGTTACGGCGAACGTGGTGGCGCTGGCCGGCCCGTCGCTGCCCCTCTTCAGCGTCGTCTTCGCCCTCTCGGGAGTCCACGTGGCGGCCATCAACGTCTCGAGCCTCAACGTGCTGCTGGAGTTCGCCCCCGGCATGGAGGAGCGGCCCACCTACGTGGGCCTGGGCACCACGTCGCTGGCGCCCCTGGCGTTCGCCGCGCCGCTCCTGGCCGGTCTCATGGTGGACGCGCTCGGGTTCGAATCGGTCTTTGGGCTGGCGGCACTCTTCGGCCTGGTTGGGTTGAGCCTGCTGCTGACGCGGGTGCGGGATCCCCGCCACCAGCCCGAGTCGGTCGCCGAATGACGGGAGGAAGCGATGGGCATCGATCCGGCGGAGGTCATGGAATGGCAGCGGGGGACGCTGGCGGAACTCCTGGGCATCCGGTTTATCGAGGTGAGCAACGACCGGGTGGTGGCGGAGCTGACCATCCGGGACGACCTGCGGACGGTGGGCGGGAGCCTCCACGGCGGAACGCTGATGGCCTTCGCCGACACCGTGGGGGCCACGGCGACCTTCCTGAACCTCCCACCCGGGGCGGGGACCACGACTCTGGAGTCCAAGACGAATTTCTTCGCGGCTGGGCGTCAGGGCGTCGTGCGCGCGGAATCGGTCCCGCTCCATCGGGGCAAACGGACGATGGTTTGGCAGACGCGGATGACCGACGAGAGCGGCCGCCTGCTGGCCCAGACGATCCAAACCCAAATGGTCTTGCTCGATTGACACTCTATGGCGGCTCTGTCTAAAATAGGCGAACACTCATAACGTCGGAGGTTCGTTGATGATGCTTCGTCGCGCCCTCGTCCTCCTCGCCGCTGCGCTGCCGCTGCTCCTGGTGTCCGGCGCCTGGGCCGGACCGGCCACCGACCAGCTTCGCGTTCAGACGGACAAGGTGCTGAAGGTCCTCAGTGACCCCGAGCTCCAGAAGGACGGCAAGGTCCAGGAGCGGCGGAAGGCCATTCGCGGGATCGCCAACGACATCTTCGACTTCACCGAGATCACCAAGCGCAGCCTGGGCCGCCACTGGCAGGCGCGGACGCCCGCCGAGCAGGGCGAGTTCATCGATCTCCTCACCGATCTCCTGGAGCGGACCTACATCTCCAAGATCGAGGGGTTCTCGGGCGAGAAGGTCGCCTTCGTGGGCGAAGCGCTGGACAGCGGGGTGGCGACGGTGCGCACCAAGATCGCCACCAAGCAGGGCACCGAAATTCCCGTGGACTATCGCATGTACAACCGGGGCGACCGCTGGCTCGCCTACGACGTCGCGGTGGAGGGCGTCAGCCTCGTAGCCAACTACCGGACCCAATTCAACGCCATCATTCAGAAGACTTCCTATCAGGAGCTGGTGAAGACGATGAAGGCGAAGCAGGCGGAGGCCCCCGCGCCCACGGTCGCCAGGCGCACGGAGCCCGCGCCGGTGGCGAGCGGGGCGACGGGCGTGGAAGAGGGCGTCCGCCCTGCCCCCCGGCCTCCTCAGGCGCCGTAGGGTCCCTCCCCGAACGCCCATCTCCAGCGGGTCGGCCCGGAGCAGGCCAACCGCGACATCGAGGCGTGCCGCGAGCTGGCGAGCCAGAACGTGCCGAGCGCCGCCGGCAAGGAGATCGCCAAGGACACCGCGGTCGGCGCCGTGGGGGGCGCGGCCAAGCAGATCGAGCCGAGCGAGAAGGGCTACGAGGTGGTCGGCTGGCAGTAGTGGTATCCTCCAGGGCGTGGAGCGCACGACCCCCCTGGAGATCCGCCGCGTCGAAGATCGAGAGCTCCAGATCACCTGGGCCGACGGCCACAAGACGGTCCTCCCGAACCCGTATCTCCGGGAGCACTGCGCCTGCGCGGGCTGCGTCAATGAATTCACGGGAGAGCGGATGCTGAAACCGCGGACGATCCCCGAGGACATCCGCGCCCTGGAGATTTCGCTGGTGGGGCGCTACGCGGTGCAGATCCGCTGGAGCGACGGGCACTCGACGGGGATCTATCCCTTCGACCGGCTGCGGGCGCTTTGTCCCTGCGACGCCTGCCGCCCCGCCCAGAGGAGATAGACGAGGGTCGCGATCACCACGGTCGGGAGGGTCGCCGTGATCCCCTCCCGGACGCGCGGAAGCCCGAAGGCCACCACCCAGTACACCACCGTCCCCAGGAGGAGGCTCGCCACCGCGGGCCAGTTCCAGCCGTTTCGGTACCAGTAGAGCCCGCCCTCACGGCGGAAGAGGTCGTCGGTGTAGTGCTCGCGCTTCACGAGGAAGTAATCCACCAGCGTGATCGTCCAGAGCGGGATCACGATCGCCCCCAGGAAGTCCAGCCAGAAGATGTAGAAGCCCACGAACTGGGGCGCCAGGAGCGGCAGCAGGGCCAGCGGCACGATCCCCAGCGCCGAGAGGCCCAGGAGGGCCCGGAGTGACGGGCCGCGCCCCTGAAGCATGTTCGAGATGCCCAGCGCCGAGGCGTAGATGTTCCCCGCGTTCGTGGCCACGGTGGCGGCCAGGATGACGACGTAGGCGATCCAGCCGAAGCCGAGGAGCGTGGTGGTCGTGCTCGGGTCCGACGTCTGGGGCGTGTACTTTCCCGTGGTGAGCGACAGGTACGCCACGCCGAGGGCGCCCACGGAGAACCACCAGTACTGGGCCACGTTGGCCCCGACGAAGGGTCCCCAGGTCCCCGCCCCGGGCGTCCGGGCGAAGCGCGAGAAGTCACCGATGAATTCCCACGTCCAGTTGTAGGCCACGAGCAGGTCCACCAGGAGGGCGAAGGTGAGGACGTAGGTGAAGGGCCCGATGGAGGTGGTGAGCCCGCTGGCCGGCGGCGTCCAGGCGAAGAGCGTTCCGGCCTTCCAGGCCTGGAGGACGAGCACGGTTTGGACGACCCCGAGCGCCACCAGGGCCAGCGTAGCGAACCACTCCATCCAGCGGATCCAGCGGTGGCCCGCGATGGCGAAGGCGCCCTGGAGGACGCAGACCAGGAGGAGGCTCGGCACCATGGCCGCGCGGTAGCCGGGCTCGAGAAAGGCCGGCCAGCCGAAGAGGCCCTTCAGCACGTAGCTCATCGCGATGCCACCGAGGAAGACGTTGACCGCGCCCCAGCCGAAGCCGAAGACGAGGTAGAAGACCGACGGGAGCGCCGAGCCCCGGAGGCCGAAGGTCGGGCGGACCATCGCCATGGAGCAGGCGCCGGTCCTGGCGGCGATCCGTCCGAGGAACGCCCACGGCAGGAAGGTGAGGGTGCTGACGACGAAGATCAGCAGGAAGGCGCCGGGGAGGCCCTTCCAGCCCGCCATGAGAGCGCCGTAGTACCACGCCGCCGGGAGCGACGCGGCCCCGAACCAGAGCGCCGCCTGGTCCCAGAAGCCGAAGACGCGCGCGGTGGGCGGCACCTTCTCGAGGGCCGGGAACTCGGCCCCCCACATCGTGGCGGGACGCTCGGGCTGCGCCATGGGTTAGGCGGGCACGCGCTCGCGAAGGGCGGGGATGACCTCGCGGGCGAACTGCTCGACCTGCTCTCGGCGCGCGGGCCAGCTCGGCACCATGAACTGGAGGGCCATGTGGTCCACGCCGATCCGCTGGAAGGCGCGGAGCGCCGCGATGAGCTGCTCCGGCGAGCCGTGGAGCCGGTCCTCCTCCTGCGCCACCGGCGTCTGGCTGACCTCGATCGGCAGGCAGCACGCCAGGCGGATCCCCTCCGGGTCGCGCCCCGCCTCGCGCGCCGACCGGCGCACGTTGTCGAAGCGGGCGGCCAGCTCCCGGGGCGTGATCTTCACGAAGTACGGGAACCACGCGTCGCCGTACCGGGCGGCGCGCCGCTGGGCGCGGGCGCCTTCGCCGCCCACCCAGATGGGGATGCGCGGCTTCTGAAGCGGCTTGGGGTTGAAGGCCAGCTCGGTGAAGCGGTAGTAGCGCCCCGCGAAGCGCGGCTTCTCCTCCGTCCAGAGCCGCTCGATCACCTGGAGTTGCTCGTCCGACACCGCTCCACGCTCCTTGAAGGGGACACCCAGGGCCTCGAACTCCTCGACCATCCAGCCGACCCCCACGCCGAGAATGAGGCGGCCTTTGGAGAGATGGTCGATGGTCGTAGCAATCTTAGCCCAGTAGAGCGGATGGCGATAGGGGAGGACGAGGACACTCATCCCCAGCCGGACCTTTTCGGTGCAGCCGGCCAGGAAGGCCAGGCACGTCAGCGGCTCGAGAAAGGGGCGGTCGGGGGGGACGATGAAGCGCCCCTCCGCGCTGTAGGGATAGATGCTGTTGATCTCCCAGGGGATGATGATGCGGTCCGCCGCCCAGACGGAATCGTAGCCGAGGGCCTCCGCCCCGCGCGCCGCGTCCATCAGCACCGGGCCGGCCGCTCTGCCTGAGACCGGGAGGAAGACCCCGAACTTCACAGACTGTGCTGCTTGGCCTTCAGTTTCCGGACGAGGTCCTCGTAGGAAGAGGTCTGGATGATCTTGTTGAACTGGGCGCGGTAGTTCCCCATGAGGCTCACGCCCTCGATCAGGACGTCGTACACGAGCCAGCGGTCCCCCCGCCGGAGGACCTGGTAGTCCACGGGCAGCTCCACGCCGGCCTTGGTGATGATCTTGGTCTTCACGGTGGCGAGGTTTCCGTCCACGGCCTCGCCGGTGTAGGCGATCCGCTCCCCGCCGTACTGCTCCAGGCGGGCGGCGAACGCGCGTTCCAGCAGATCTCCGAGGAGCCGCGCGAACTCCTGCCGCTCCTGATCGGTGCGGCGGTCCCAATGGGGCCCGAGGCAGAGCCGGGCGCTTTCGGTGAAGTCGAAGATCTCGTTGGCGACCGCGCGGATGGCGGCGCGCCGCTCCTTGGTCTTGGCATCCCCCTTCAGGGACGGCTCGTCGAGGATCGGGAGGATCTTTTCGATGGAGCCCTTCAGCTGCTCGGTCGGCGTGACCGCCCAGGCCGGCGCGACGAAGAGGACGATGAGCCCGGCGAGGGCGAGCGCGCGCGGCAGGACACGGATCATCGAGTTCCCTCCGCTGTGGTTTTTTCTGCCAGGAAATCGGGCGTGACTGCCGAACGGCCGGCATCTGGCAGGTGACACTGTCATCCTAGCACAGGGGAGTGTTGACAGCCACCCCTCGATCGAAGAAAGTGGAGGGGCCCGGGGGTCAGGCGCAGCCCGGGCGCGGGGCGCCGGGCGCGCGGCGGGGCACCAGCGTGCAGGCGAAGGTCGCGGGCTGCTTCCGGTACTCCTCCAGCGTTGCCCGGAGACGGGCGAGGGTGCGATCGCGCGTGGCGAGGCCGATCCCGTAGATGGCCAGGTCGTTCACGAGCCGCAGGTAGAACTGGTGGGGCGCGTCGCCACCGCCCTCGCGCATCATGCACGGCGACGGCTTCTGGGCCAGGCGCAGGAGATGGCCGAAGGCCTCTACGTACTGGGCCAGGACCGACTCCTCACGCAGGTCGCGCGGCACCTCGGGGAACCGGGCGTGGAACTCGTCCAGGGTCATGGGACCGGAGGTACGCCCCATATCCTTTGCGACGCGGATCTGGATCGCCATGACCCGATATTATCACGCGGAGGCTCGGATGAAAAGACGGATGACGGAACCCTGGATCCCGGCGGACCGCTACGGCCGCCTGCTGCCTGCCTTCAGCGTGAACCTGCTGATGCGGGACGTGGTGGAGGATCCGGACGGCTACGTGTGGGCGGTCGGGGTTCCGGCGCCGACCGGCTGGTAGACAGACGATGGCGTCCTTCGGCCTCACCCTGGCCAATCGCGGCGTGCTCATCGGGATCGTCAAGGCCGGCGACCTGCTCGAGCTCGCGCAGGACGCGGAGGCCTCCCACGCCTTGGACGCGGTCTGGGTCGGGGACAGCCTCCTGGCCAAGCCGCGCCTGGAGTCGGTGACCCTCCTGGGCGCCCTCGCCGGGGCCACGCGGCGCGTCCGGCTGGGCGTCGGGTGCCTGGCGACCTTCGTCCACCGCCATCCGGTCCTCTTCGCCCAGCAGTGGGCGAGCCTCGACGTCCTTTCCAACGGCCGCGCCTGGCTCGCGGTGTGCCTGGGCGGGCCCAACGAGCAGAGCCCGGCCCAGGCCCAGGAGCACGCCGTCATGGGCATCCAGTCCAGCGAGCGGGTCGGGCGGCTCGAGGAAGGGATCGTCATCCTGCGCAAGCTCTTTCATGGGAAGAAGGCCTCCCACGAGGGCCGCTTCTACCGGTTCGAGAACGTGACGCTGGAGCCCGCCCCCGTGCAGCAGCCGTGCCCGATCTGGATCGCGAGCAATCCCACGGGGCTCACCTGGAAAGGGGGCGCCAGCGCGTCGGAGGCGGTCGTGGAGCGCGCCTTCCGCCGCGTGGCCCGCTTCGCGGATGGCTGGATGACGAACAAGGTGAGCCCGGCCGAGTTCCGCCGGCAGTGGGCGCGCATCGCGGCGATGGCGCGGGAGGAGGGGCGGGATCCCGCGCGGCTCGGGAGCGCCCTTTACCACAATCTCAACATCAACGCCGACCGGCAGGCGGCGCTGGAGGAGAGCAAGGCCTTCCTCGACCGCTACTACTCGGCGAACTTCAGCCCGGCCTTCGTCGAAGGCTGGACGGCGGCCGGCCCGCCGAAGCAGTGCGTCGAGCAGCTCGCCGCCTACTTCGAGGCGGGGGTGCAGCACATCGCGCTGCGGCTCACCTCCTGGGACCAGCGCGGGCAGCTCAAGCGCTTCCTCGCCGAGGTCGCGCCGGCCTTCGGGGGCCGCTGATGCTCCGGGGCATCGACCACCTCGTCGTCGTCGTCCCGGACCTGGCCGCCGCCAGCCGGAACTACGAGCAGCTTGGCTTCACGGTGGTGCCGGGCGGCCGGCACCCGGTCGGCACCCACAACGCGTTGATCTCGTTCACGGATGGGTCGTACATCGAGCTGATCGCGTTCTACGAGCCGAGCCCCGACCACCGCTGGTGGGCGCCGCTTCAGAAGGGCGGGGGCCTGGTGGACTTCTGCATGCAGACTGACGACCTGCGGGGCGACACGGCGATGTTCCGGCAGGCAGGGGTGCAGATCGATGACCCGAAGCCCCTCTCCCGCGTCAGGCCGGACGGCTACAAGCTCAGCTGGGTGCTCTCGATCCCTCAGCTGGGTGCTCTCGATCCCCCGCGACCCGCACCGGGGGGTGGCGCCGTTTCTGATCCAGGACGAGACGCCGCGCGAGGAGCGCATTCCGCGCCAGATGACCCACCGGAACCAGGTGAAGGGAATCGGCGCAGTGACGGTGGCCGTGGACGACGTCGCCACCGTCCGTCAATGGTACTCGCGCGTGCTGCGCGCGTCAGGGCAGGAGGCGGACCGCCATGACCTCGCCGCGGTCGGCGCGCGCTTCGAGATCGGGCCCCACACGTTTGACTTCGTGGCGCCCCGGAGCGCGGGATCCCCGCTGAGCGACTGGCTCAAGGCCCGGGGGCCGTCCCCCTACGCCGCCACGCTGCCGACAGCCTCGGGAAAAGCGGGCCCGCTCGACCCGACCAAGACCTTGGGCGCCCACCTGTCATACGCCTGAAACTCGGGGGGTTGCTATGAGAAAAGCGC
>JACPCF010000162.1 GCA_016179965.1 Candidatus Rokuibacteriota bacterium
GGAGGAGCGCGCCCGCGATCTGACCGACAAGCCCGTCTGGATCCAGGGGACCGGCCAGGCGCTGGACGGCTTCACCCTCTCCTCGCTCCACGAGGACTACTCCCACTGGCCGGCGCTGAAGCGGGCGGGGGAGGCTGCCTACAAGATGGCGGGGATCGGCCCCGCCGACGTGGACGTGGCGGAGGTCCACGACTGCTTCGCCATCGCCGAGATCATCGCCTACGAGGAGCTGGGCTTCTGCGACAAGGGGGAAGGCGGTCGCTTCGTCGAGAAGGGACTGTCGGACTACGGCGGCACGGTGGTGGTCAACCCGCGGGGCGGCCTGATCGGCTGCGGCCACCCGCTCGGCGCCACCGGGATCGCCCAGGCCGCCGAGATCTTCTGGCAGCTCCGCGGCGAGGCCGGCCCCCGCCAGGTCCCCGAGGCCAGAATCGGCCTCACCCACAACAACAGCGGCATGGGTGAACACGTGGTCATGGTCTACACATCGTGATGCTCTACGGGAAGGACCGCCCATGAAACTACCCCGCCCATGACATACTTCCGCGCCGTCGATCCGTTTCCGCTCGAATCCGCGGCCGAGACCAAGCTCCACGAGTTCTACGAATACCTGGCCGCCAGCCGCCTCGTGACGACGACCTGCCGCGGCTGCAAGCGCATGGACTGGCCCCCGCGCGGCTTCTGCCCCCAGTGCGGCTCAGACCAGTACGACTGGGTGGACCTCCCTCACGAAGGAATCCTCCACGCCTTCACCATCCAGGAGACGGGGGTCCCGGCCGGCTTCGACAAGCCTCTCATATTCGGAATCGTAAAGATCTACGAACTCAGACTTTTCTCCAGAATCGTCGAGACCGATCCGGCGGCCCTCGGGATAGGGAAGCGGGTCCGGTTCACCCCCCTCAGGGTGGCCGACGATTCCGAGGGCAAGCACCGGTACCTCCCGGCGTTCAAATTGGCGGAGTAGCGCGTGGGCGAGCGAAAGCTGCGCGTGCTGATCGCCAAGCCGGGGCTGGACGGCCATGACCGGGGTGCCAAGGTCGTGGCTCACGCCCTCCGGGACGCCGGCTTCGAGGTGATCTACACGGGGCTCAAGCGCACGGTGGCCGAGATCGTCCAGGAGGCGATCCAGGAGGACGTGGACCTGATCGGGCTCTCCATCCTCTCGGGCGCCCACCAGACGCTCTGCCGTCAGCTCATGGAGTGCCTCAGGACCGAGAAGGCCGAGTCCATTCCCATCGTGGTGGGCGGGATCATCCCCCAGCGCGACGTGCCGGCGCTCCGCGAGTTGGGAGTACAGGAGGTATTCCCAATGGGGACTCCGCTTCCGGCGATCGTGGAGAAGTTCAAGGAGTACGCCCATGCCCAAAGAGCCTAAGAAGAAGGACGTCACCCTCCACGCGGGCATCCCGGTGAAGCCGGTCTACGGCCCGGAGGACATTCGGGACCTGGACTACGTCCGGGACCTCGGCGATCCGGGCGAGTATCCCTTCACCCGGGGGATCCACCCCGAGATGTACCGGGAGCGGGTCTGGACCATGCGCCAGTACGTGGGCTTCGGCACGCCGGCGGAGACCAACGCCCGCTTCAAGTACCTGATGGCCCACGGCCAGGACGCGCTCAACGTCGCCTTCGACCTGCCGACCCAGTGCGGCCTCGACTCGGATGACCCGCGCTGCGAAGGGGAAGTAGGCCGAGTCGGCATGGCGATCGACACGCTCGCCGACATGGAAGAGGCGTTCAGCGGGATCCCGCTCGACCGGGTGAGCGTGTCGCTGACGATCAACTCCATGGCGGCCCCGATCACCGCCATGTATTACGCCGTGGCCGAGAAGCAGGGCGCGGCCGCCGAGCGGGTGGTGGTGACGCCCCAGAACGACATCCTGAAGGAGTTCATCGCGCGCGGGACCTGGGTGTACCCCGTCGAGCCGTCTCTCAGGCTCGTCGCCGATCTCATCGAGTTCTCAGCCAAGCGCTACCCGCGCTCCAACCCCGTCTCGGTCTGCGGCTATCACATCCGCGAGGCGGGCTGCACCACCGCTCAGGAGATGGCCTACGGCCTGGCCATCGCCGCGGCGTACGTGGAGCTGATGCTCAGGCGGGGGATGCCGGTGGACGAGTTCGCCCCGCGCATCTCCTTCAACTTCACCTGCTGGGGGAAGATCTTCGAGGAGGTCGCCAAGTTCAGGGCCGGGCGCCGCCTCTACGCGCGGATGATGCGCGAGCGCTTTGGCGCCGCTAATCCCAAATCGTGGATGTTCAGGAGCCTGATCGGAGGCGGGGGCTCCGCCTTCACGGTCCAGGAGCCCGAGAACAACATCGTGCGCGGCGCCTATCTGGCGCTGGCCGCCGCCCTCTCGGGAGCCCAGACCATGGCGCTCCCCACCTACGACGAGGCGTACACGATTCCCTCCTCCAAGGCCCAGCTCATCGCGCTCAGGACCATGCAGATCTGCGCCGAGGAGTCGGGGGTCGCCGACACGGCGGATCCCCTGGCCGGCTCCTACTACATGGAATCGCTCACGAGCGAGATGGAGAAGAAGATCCAGGA
>JACPCF010000150.1 GCA_016179965.1 Candidatus Rokuibacteriota bacterium
CGTCCGCGCGAAGGAGTCCCAGGTTGATACGTCGCCAGTAAAGCCGTGCAGCGCAACTACTGCCGGGCCGCTGCCGGTCCGTTCCACGTTTAAGGATAGCCCGTTCAGGGCCGAGCAGGGGAAGCTCCTGCTCTTCGCGCTCCAGGGAACGAAGGCGACCAGGGTCGCCGAGGCTCCCACCGGGAAGAACGCCCAGGGCGTCACGTTCACGCCCGACGGCAAGTATATCCTGGTCCAGAACTACGTGGAGAAGGAGCTGGCGGCCTGCCGGCTGACCGGGTCCGGCCTGAAGGACACGGGAGTGCGCGTGAAGGTTGGCGGGCATCCGGCCTCGATCCGGGTCGCGCCCCGCTAGCCACGTGGGCCTCCAGCACCTGTCGCTCAAGACCCGGGACCTCAAGGCCACCGAGCGCTTTTACACGGAGGTGCTCGGGCTCCGCGTGGCCTTCCGCCATCGCGGCATGGTCTTCCTCGAAAGCCCGGGCGAGGAAGACGTCCTCGACTTTTGCCAGGTCTCGCGGGCCTTCGATCCGAGGGCCGGGGGGCTCGACCACTTTGGCCTCCACGTGGAGCGGCGGCGGTTCGGCGCCCTCCGCGAGCGGGTCAAGGCGGCGCGGGTGAAGATCGTGGGGCGGCGGGGGCGCTGGGCCTTCTACTTCAAGGACCCGAACGGCTACATGGTCGAGCTGTACGCGGACTGAGCCCATGCGCATCACCGCCGTTCGCGCGTCCTGGTTGAAGGCGCCGATCCCCCCCGACCGAGCCCACGTCAGCGACTTCGGCCGGAACGACTTCTTCAACATGTGCCTCGTCGAAGTCGAGACCGACGCCGGGCACGTGGGGCTCGGCGAGGCCAAGGCCGCCGTGGGAAACTTCGGCAATTACGCCGCCCTGGTGACGCTGATCAGGGAAGAGATCGCCCCTGGGCTGATCGGCCGGGACCCGCGCGACATCACGGCCATCTGGGAATTGCTCTACAACGGCACCCGGGCGCACTACGCCGCGCGCGAGGGCCGGACGTTTCCCACGATCGGCCGCAGGGGCATTTCGATGAGTGCCATCAGCGGGGTGGACATCGCCCTGTGGGACGTTCTGGGGAAGGCTCTTGGCCAACCGGTCTGGCGTCTCCTGGGCGGAAAATACCGCGACCGAGTACCGGCCTACGCCAGCGGCGGCTGGGCCCCCGTCGGGGGAATCGGCAAGCAACTGGCCGGATACGTTGAGCAAGGCCATCGGGCGGTCAAGATGCGGGTCGGGGTCCAGGATCAGGGCGTGGACGACTCCGTGGCGCGCGCCCGGGAGGCGCGGCAGACGCTCGGCCCCGAGGTCGCGATCATGGTGGACGCCCACGGCACCTGGAGCGTCCGTGAGGCCCAGCGCTTCGCCCGGAAGGCGGCGGAGCTGGACCTAGCGTGGTTCGAGGAGCCCGTGTCGCCGGACAACATCCAGGGCCAGGCCGAGGTCCGCGCCTCCACCGACATCCCCATCGCGGCCGGTGAGAGTGAGCAGACCCGCTTCGGCTTCAGGGATCTCATCGCCGCCCGCGCCGTGGACGTCTGCCAGCCCGATCCCGCCATCAGCGGCGGCCTCACCGAGGCGCAGCGGATCTGCGCCCTGGCGGCGGCCCACGGTCTGACGGTGGCGCCCCACCTCTGGGGATCGGCGGTGCTCTTCGCGGCCGGACTCCACCTGGCCGTGGCGACCCCCAGTGTCACCATCCTGGAATTCTCGCGCGGCCACAATCCGCTGCTCACGGACCTGGTCGAAGAGCGCTTCGAGCTGGAGGACGGCCGGGTGGCGGCGCCGGATCCGCCGGGGCTGGGCGTGACGCTCCGCCGGGACGTCGTGCGGCGGCTGACCGTCCTGACGGGCTAGGGGTGGGAGAGCGGCGCGGCGGCCACCAGCTTCTTGAGGCGGAGGAAGTCGCTCCCGCTGAGGTTGACGAAGACGATGGCCTGCCCGTCGCGGTCGATGCGCCAGACGAGCCCTTTGATGACCATGGGGGGCTCGCCGTCGGGCGGGCCGAAGTGAATCTGTAGCGTGGTCCCTTCCGGCGCGGCGGACTGTCTGGCCCTCAGGTGTAGCTTCGCCCCGAAGGGGTTCAGCCCGGAGAGCTTCGCCTTCTGCGGGCGGCGGCCGGGGGTCTCGACGGTCACGTCCCACTCCGCTTCCGCGCGCGGGAAACGGCGGGTGTCGGGCTTCCTGAGAATCCGCTTGGGGCGCACTCTCTTCCTCCGGCCTCTAGTGGGGCGTTTCATACCGTGGCACCTATTCTAACCAAAACGGCGGCGGCAACGCCACGTGAATGTGCTAGACTTCCGCCGGCCCCATGGACATCGAAGGGCTCATTTTTGACTTCGGCGGTGTGATCTGGAACATGCGCTGGGACGCCTGCCAGGAGCTGGAGCAGGCCTACGGTCTCCCGCGGGGGGCGGTCTTCCGGACCCTCTATCGGACCGAGGCTTGGCGTGAGGTCGAGCGCGGCCGCGGGGACCGGCAGGCCTGGTTGGATGGCGCTCACCGGGCGCTGGAGGAGCTCGCGGGCCGGCCGCTCCCTCGCCTCCACGAGCTCTGGCGCGAGCGGCAGCACCTCCTCTCGGAGAACGTGGCGCTCATTCGGGCCCTCCGCCCCCTCTACCGGACCGCCATCCTGAGCAACGCCGACATCTCGCTCAGGGCTCGCATCGAGCGGGACCTCGGCCTCCAGGACCTCTTCGACGCGATCATCTGCTCCGCTGAGGCCGGCATGGCCAAGCCCGACCTCGCCATCTACCGGCTCGCTGCCGACCTCCTCGCCCTGCCTACCGACGCCTGCCTCTTCGTGGACGATTACGAGCCGAACATCAAAGCCGCCGAGGAGGCTGGCATGCGGGCGCTCCTCTACCGGGTGGACCAGGGTCACGACCTGCGGGCGCAGCTCGCCGAACTCGGCGTGACGGCTCGGGAGGATTGACTGGCATGCTGACGCGTGGCGCCCTCTTCTTGCTGACTATCCTGCTCGGCGGCGCGTACGGATGCGCCTCCACCGAGGAGCCGCAGTGGTACAAGCCGGGCGGGAACTACACGACGGCCGAGTTCAACCGCGACCGGGACGCGTGCACGAAGGGGAAAGTATTCGATGCCGAGTGCATGAAGGCCAAGGGATGGGTGACCGTGAGCCCCGACCGCCCGGCGCCGACCCCTCAGCCCTCGCAACAGCGCCCCGGCCGCTATTGAGCGGGCGAGCCCGCCATGGGAGCGCTCGAGCGGCGGATCCTGGGGGTGCTGATCGCCTTCGGGGGCGTCGTGGCCGCGGGCACCCTCGGGTACATGATCCTCGAGGGATGGCCGGCCCTGGACGCCGTCTACATGACCGTCATCACCATCGGCTCGGTGGGGTACGGAGAGGTCCATCCGCTCTCGCCGAACGGGCGGGTCTTCACGATCGGGCTGATCGTGGCGGGGCTGGGGGTCATGGGCTACGGCCTCAGCACTGTCACCGCGTTCCTGGTTGAGGGGCAACTCACCGACGCCCTGAGGAAACGACGCATGGAGCGAAGCATCGCCGGCCTGCGGGACCACGTGATTCTGGTTGGAGGCGGAGAGACGGGGAAGCACATCGTCGAGGAGCTCTTGAAGACCGACACGCCCTTCGTCCTCATCGAGCGCGACGCAGGGCGAGTGGCGTCCCTCGAGCGCCTCGGCTCCATCCTCTACATGCTGGGCGACGCGACGGACAGCGCCGTCCTCGAGCAGGCGCGCATCGCCGACGCCCGGGGGCTGATCACCACGATTCCCTTGGACAAAGACAACCTCTTCGTGATCCTCTGCGCGCGCGAGCTGAACCCGAAGATCCGGATCATCTCGCGGCTGACGGATGAGCAGTCCCGCTCAAAATTCATCCGCGCCGGGGCGGATGTGGTCGTCTCCGAGAACCTGATCGGTGGCCTCCGGATGGCCTCGGAGATGCTGCGGCCCCACGTGGTGTCGTTCCTCGACGCCATGCTTCGCGAGACCGGGAGCGTGGTCCGGGTGGAGGAGGTCCAAATCCCCGCCGGGTCGCCGTGGATCGGGAAGACCCTCGCCGAAACTCAGATCCGGGAGCGGGTGGGGGTGGTCATCTTCGGCCTGCGCGAGGCCGCCTCGGAGCGCTACCTCTTCAACCCCAACCCCAACGCGCGCCTCAGCGCCGGCGACGTCCTCATCGGCTGCGCCGACCGCGAGCAGATCGCCACCCTCCGCCGTTTAGCGACGACCCGCGCCACATAAAGTGGCGCGGGTGCCCGCAAAGGTTGGCCACCTGCGGCGGCCGCACTTCGTTTTTCCCGTTAGGGTTTGCCGTCGAGGGCGCGCTTCAGCTGGTCCAGGTGGTTGTCGTCGTGCCACGCCATCAGCGCCACGAAGTCCTTGACCGTCATGCGCCCCTGGGTGGGGTGGAGGCCGCCGCGCTCCCACTGCTCCGGCGTGAGCCCGCTCAGGAACTTGAGCGTCTCTTCACGCTTGGCCCGGAAGCCGGCGAGCGCCGGACAGCGAGACGTGGCCGCCGTAGGCGGCCGACCTTGCTGGGTACCGGAGCCACTTTCAGTGGCGACGGTCATCGGGATCGATGGGGAGGAACTTCGGCTCGTCGTTCGCGAGGATGGTCAAGAATCGACCCACGAAGGACTCCTCCGTGTTGCGGAGGTGGCAGACCACTTCCTTGCCGGCCCAGGCGTTCTCGGCCGGGCGCTTGGCCACGATCGACTCGGGCATTCCCTTGAGCGCGGCCGCGAGGTCATCGGCGGTCCGGCGCATCCGTTCCGTTTGCTCCGAAGCCGTTGTCATAGAGCGTCTCTTGTTCAGGTATGAGTTGGTGGAAGAGGCTCGACTCCCGCTTGTAGAAGCCTGCTGTGTGAAAGGAATCCGCGAGCCTGAAGCGCCGGTAATCCAGGTGGTGGCAGAGCTCGTGGAGGAGCGTCCGGAGGAAGGTTCGGAACGCCACGACCCGTCGCTGGCGGGCGGTGCGCATCCAGAGCGTGATCTTCGGCAGCCGGCCGGCGCGCGCCTCCGTGTAGAGGCCGTGGAGCTCTCCCCAGCGGGCATGCGGGCGGGCCGCCAGCACCTCCACCCTCACGGGGCCGACGCCAAGCGCCGCCGTGAGTCCGTCCAGCAGTCGCTGGCACGCCAGCTGGGTCTGCTCCCGCTCCTCCCGGGCCAGCGCCTCGGCGAGCGCTTCGACGAGAGGGCGGAGCGTTTCGGGCTCGGGAAGCAGGACCTGGGTCAGGCTATCGCTCTTGTCGTACACCGCTCTCTGGCGCTTCGAGAGGCGGGCGTAGTAGGCGAACGGCATCGGCGGCTCAGGGCCGCAGGCGGCGCCCGAGGACCTTGGCCAGGCTCTCGGGGGCGAGGCCGAGCTGGAGGAACGCCACGCCGGAGTCGAAGTACTCCCGGTAGGAGGCGATCTTCCCCCCCTTGAGCTCGAAGAGGCTCATCCCCGAGAAGCGGATCTTTCGTCCGGCGCTTCGGGGGATCGCCTCGCTCACCGTGTAGCTGAACGTCCACTCGGCGGCAGCGCGGAGGGCATCGGCCACCACCACGTGCGACCCGCGCCACATAAAGTGGCGCGGGTGCCCGCCGAGGAGAGCCGCTCTTCGCGGCTGCATCCTGTTCAAGAGATCCCGGAGCCCAGCGTGCCCCTGGTGCCGCCCGTAGAAGGTGTCGTGATAGACCGCCTCCTCGGTGAAGCAGGCCAGGACGCCGGCCACGTCCTGGCGGTTGAAGGCCGCCGCGAATTCCTGGATGAGGTCGCTCGCGTTCATGGCGCCTCCTGACGTTTGGACCCGACGATGCCGCGGGCCACGAGCTCCTCGATGGCGGCGGCGGAATAGCCGAGCTCCTTCAGGACATCCGCGGTGTGCTGGCCCAGGGTGGGCGGCGGGCCGACGTCCCGGCCGGGCGTTTCCGAGAACGAAATCGGCAGCCCCATGAGCGTCAGGGGACCGACCTCGGGGTGCTCGTACCGGCGCGCCATGCCGTGGTGGGCGACGAACGGATCGGCCATGAACTCCTTGAGGGTCTGCACGCGGGCGCAAGGGATGTCGTGCACGGCGAGGAGCCGGAGCCAGTCCTCGCACGGCTTGGCCTTGAAGGTCGCCTCGAGGAGGGGGATCAGCGCGGGCGCGTTGTCGAGCCGGGCCAGCCAGGAGCCGAAGCGCGGGTCCCCTGCCAGGTCGGCGCGGTCGAGGGCCTGGCAGAGCTTGAGCCAGAAGCTCTGGTTGCCGCACGCGAGGAAGAAGTACTGGCCGTCCCCGGCCTCGTAGAGGCGGTAGGTCGGGTTGTCGCGGAAGACGGACGGCCGCCCGGGGTAGTCCACGACGTTCCCGGATTGGAGCGCGAGGACGGCGTGGGCCAGGGAGGTCTCCACGCGCTGGCCGCGGCCGGTTTTCTCCCTGACGTAGAGGGCGGCGAGCACCCCCTGGCAGGCGAGGGCCGCGGCGTAGTAGTCGGTGATCGCGATGCGCACGTACTGAGGGGGGCCGCCGAAGCCCTGAAGGGCCATCACCCCGGCCATGGCCTGCAGCAGCGGGTCGAACCCCGGCCGGTCCCGATATGGTCCGTCCGCGCCGAAGGCGGTGACCGAGCAGTAGATGAGGCGCGGGTTGATAGCGCTGAGGTCAGCGTAGCCGATCCCGAGCCGGTCGGCGACGCCGGGGCGCATGTTCTCCATCACCACGTCGGCCGTCGTCGCAAGCCGGTGGACGATGCCCCGGCCATCGGGCTCCTTGAGGTTCAGGCTGATCGAGCGCTTACCCCGATTCCAGCCGAAGAAGCCGGGCAGTTCGCGGAAGGAGTCCCCCTCCGGGGATTCGACCTTGACGACCTCCGCGCCGAGGTCGGCGAGCATCATCGCGGCGTAGGAGCCGGCGATGTAGCCGGTAAAGTCCACCACCTTCACGCCTTCCAGCGCCCAGTTCATCGGGCGCTAGTGTAATGGCTTGCCAAACGCTTGACAATCCGCAACACTAAGGAGCGATCGAGCGACTCCCCCCTGGAGGTCGGGGCTATGCGTACCATCCCCCGTTTCTCGTGGCTCGGCGTTCTTATCCTCCTCCTGCTTGTTCCCGTCATGGCGCCCGAGGCGGCCGAGCAGTGCGCCCACCGGGGCAAGCTGGACGTCCTCTACTGCGACGAGGATCGCGACCTGGTGGCGGACCCGCCGAAGGACCCGAAGAAGCTCGTCAATCCGGACACCCTGATCTTCGCCTATGTCCCCGTCGAGGACCCGGCCGTGTACGCCACGCCCTTCTCGGACCTGCTCCGCCACATCGAGAAGGTGACCGGGAAGAAGACTCAGTACTTCGGCCCCCAGAACTACGCGGCCCAGATCGAGGCGATGCGCTCCGGACGGTTGCACATCACCGGCTATGCCACCGGCTCCGTCTCCTTCGCGGTGAACCTCGCGGGCGCGGTGCCGTTCGCCGTGATGGGGGACGACAAGGGTGGGGGCGGCTACCACCTGATCGTCATCGCCCAGGCCGGGAACGCCAAGATCAACTCGGTGGCCGACCTCAGGGGCAAGCGCGTGGCCCATGTCTCCCAGACCTCCAACTCCGGCCACCAGGCCCCGGTGTACTTCTTCTCCAAGATGGGGGTGGTCCCGGGGAAGGACTATGAGATCGTCTTCACGGGCAAGCACGACAACAGTATCCTGGGGGTCGTGAATGGGGACTACGACGCCGCGGCGGTGGCGCATACGGTCCTCGAGCGGATGGTGAATCGCGGCGTGGTGAAGAAGACGGACTATAAGATTGTCTACACCTCCCCCCTCTTCCCCGTGGCCGGCTGGGCCTACGCGCACAACCTGGACCCCAAACTCGTGGAGAAAATCAAGGAGGCATTCTTCACCTTTCAGATCCAGGGGTCCAGCGTCGCCAAGGAGTGGAAGACGTACACCCGGTTCGTCCCGGTCTCGTACAAGAAGGACTGGGAGGCGGTTGTAGGGATCCAGGAGGCCAACGGAGTCGCCTTCGTCAAGGACTCTCCCGAGTACAAGAAATTCTCGAAGCCGCCCTCTAAAGGAGAGTAGCCCGCCCCGCCGATGCTCGAGGTGGCGGGGCTCGTCAAGACCTACCCCACCGGGGATCACGCCCTCCGGGGCGTTTCTCTGACGGTCAAGGCCACCGAGGTGGTCTTCGTCATCGGCCCCTCGGGGGCCGGCAAGAGCACCCTGATCCGCTGCATCAACCGCCTCGTGGAGCCCGACGCAGGCTCCGTGCGGCTCGACGGCCTGGAGATCACGCGGCTCACCGGGGCGGAGCTGCGCCGCGCCCGGCGCCACATGGCGATGATCTTCCAGGAGTTCAACCTGGTCGAGCGCCTCACCGTCATGGAGAACGTCCTCAGCGGGCGCCTCGGCTACGTCGGCCTCTGGCAGGCCTGGCGCCGGCGGTTCCCCCCGGAGGACGTGGAGCTGGCCTTCGACACGCTGGCACGGGTGGGGCTGGCCGGCTTCGAGAACAAGCGGGCGGATGAGCTCTCAGGAGGCCAGCGCCAGCGGGTGGGGATCGCGCGCGCCCTGGTCCAGCGGCCGAAGATCCTCCTGGTTGACGAGCCGACGTCGAGCCTGGACCCGAAGACCTCGGAGGCCGTCATGGCCCTGATCACGCGGCTGGCCGCCGAGGAGCAGATCCCCGCCCTGATCAACATCCACGACGTGGCGCTGGCGCGGCAGTTCGCCCAGCGGATCCTCGGGCTCAACCAAGGCGCATTCGTCTTCGAGGGGACGCCCGCGGATCTCACCGCGGAGGCCCTGGACCTGATCTACGCCGGGGCCGGCGAAGAGTTGACCTCCGCCCTCGGAGACCAATGAGTCCCCTCGCCCCCAGCGGGGGAGAGGGTAGGGTGAGGGGGCCGGTTGCCTCACGGCGGCGTCACCTTTGCCGACCGTGAGCGGACGGGCTATATTCGGGGCCCAAGCACAAAGGGGGCTGCGCGCGGCGATAGACTGCGGTGCCCTGCTGCATAACGTGGCGGACAACCGGCTGGCTTCTCGAGTGAAGTCCTTACGATGCAAGGACCTCCGAACGCCAGTCGGCCGCGAGGTCCGGGTGATAGGCTGCGCCATGCCGCAGCGTTTGTTTGGTTATACAGTTCCGCCCAATTACCGTTAGATGACACAAAGGGAGATGCAGCATGGCCGACGACAAGACTAATGCGGGTCGAGAAGCGAAGCACGGCGAGAAGATGATTGAGGTAAAGGTCCGCTTCTGGACCGACAGTCTTGCCTCCGACGCTGGGAAGGTGATACCGAAGCATGCGTGGACCAGCGGCGTAGTCCGTATTGAAGCAAATAGATCCCACGGCATCACCCCGAAGAACCCAAGGCCGTTCAATTCTCTGCTCGATGTTGGCGCGGTGATAGAAAAGGTGCTTATCGAGCATGGCATCGTTCTGCACCCCAGTCGCCACATGAAGAAATACGTGTCGGGTGAGTGATGTGTCACCTAACCGCCTGTTGCAGCCGACGCTGCGCCGACAAGCGGCGCAGCGCAGCTGAACCGGGACGTTGGGCGAACCGGCGTCAGAACAGCAGGGTTGGAGCCATGAGGCGGGAATACGACTTCTCTAAAGGAGTCCGCGGTTGCCCTCCGGCTGGGCGTCGAGACCGGGAGCCGGAGGGCGAGGAACTGACGCCGGCGCAGGTGCGGGAACTGCGGCGACGGGTGGCGGACCTCGACAATCCGACCCGATATCTTCTGGTATCGGAGATGGGACGGCGGTTCGCTCTGTACTACAACGCGACTGAGGACGTCTACGTGATGAACGATCCGCGCGGCGGGACGCTGTTCAAGCGGCGGAATGCGGCACTGGCCGTCCGAGCGCTTCTTGGACCGCGTATTCGCGTCATTCGCTGCAACAGCAGGCGGCTCAACGGCGTGCGGGTACCCGTACTGCGCGCGAAGCCACGGGCGGCGACCGCCGCGTCGTTGTCGCCTAACCGGCGCTTGCAGCCGATGGCCGGCATGCGCCCGAGCCGCTCAGGACGGCGGCGTCGCGCCGGCCGCGGCTGAAGCGCCCCGTTAGGCGTACAAAGATACAAGTGACGCTGGTGATGGCCGTGATAGTTGACAATGCCGTAGTGATGTGTCCGATCGGGCGGCCCAGGTGCTTGACCTTCAGTCGGGCACACAGCGGGCCGGAGAGCCGGAAGAGAAGCTATTTCTTCGCTGGGGCATCGGAATCACGACGTATGGGAAGGGACCCCAGGGGGACCACGTGCCTACCGCCATCAAGAACATGACTGGGAACGCGATGACGGTTGAGGAGGCAGCGAGACTGATCACCCTGCGTCGGACCGCCATTCGATGTCTTGATCCTTAAGCGAGGCCATGATCCGATCATGAGGCGAGAGGACGGTTAACATCTCGGTGAAACAGCCAGGGCGCCACGCGCCCCGCTGCTTATCGACGATACGTTAGACAGATCCCGGAGGCGGGTCGGGGTGTTGCCGGAAGTTACCATCGGGGGTAATGAACAGGGAAGACGATGCAGAACGAATTCACGGCGATCATCGAGCGGGACGGAGAATGGTACATCGCCTACTGCCCCGAGATCCCAGGGGCGAATGGCTAAGGCCGGACCAAGGCGGAGGCGCGGAAGAGCTTAGCCGAGGCCATTGCCCTGATCCTTGAGGACAGGCGCAAGGATGGCCTGCGTGGTGTGCCGCCGGACGCCGTGCGTGAGAAGGTCACGGTCAGGTGAAGCGGGGCGACCTGCTTCGCCACCTCGGGCGATACGGCTGTCATCTCAAGCGGGAAGGTCGAGCGCATTCGCTTTGGACCAATCCGACGACGGCCGCTGTTGAAGCCGTGCCGCCAATCGGCTCGCACAAAAGATTTGGCGCGGCCTTTCGGTGCCGCAGATCGGCAAGTGATCGGCACCCTGTCTAGCAGGCCCCTTCAGCGGACCGGCTGCACCGGCCGCTGAGCGCCAAGGCATAAGCGGCTTTCGGAAGCGCTACCTTCGTCCGGGGAAAGGGCGTAGGAATACGACGATGGTCTTTGGGGCGGGGGAGGAACTGGCGGCGGCCCTCGCCTAGTCCGGAACGCTCATGACTCGCCTGACACCCTCACCCCAGCCCTCTCCCTCCCGGGGAGAGGGGGCCTCGTTGGCCGTGGACTGGCGCCGGCCGTCGGCGTTCCCCGCCCGCTGGATGGGGCCCGCGCTCTGGGCGGGGCTGGGAGCCTTCGTCCTCTGGAACGCCGTGAGCCTCCAGGTGGACCCGGCCCGGGTGTCCAGGGGGCTCGCCCGGGCCTGGATCGTCTTCGGCCGCGCCTTTCCCCCTGACTTCGAGCGGTGGGAGCTCCTGGTCGAGGGGGTAGTGGAGAGCCTCCAGATGGCCACCCTCTCCACCGCCCTGGGCGTGCTGATCGGGATCCCCATCGCGGTGATGGCGGCGCGCAATTTCGCCCCGCTTCCCGTGTACGCCGCCGGGCGGGGGATCATCTCGCTGGGGCGCACCTTCCACGAGATCATCGTGGCCATCCTCTTCGTCAAGGCCGTGGGGTTCGGGCCCTTCGCCGGGATGCTCACGCTGACGTGGGGCTCGATCGGCTTCTTCGGCAAGCTCCTGGCGGAGCAGATCGAGAACATCGACCGGGGCCAGGTGGAGGCAATCCGCGCCACGGGGGCGGGCCGTGGGGCGGTGCTGCTCTTCGGGGTGCTCCCCCAGGTGCTACCCCGCATCATCGGCCTCACGATCTATCAGTGGGACGTCCACCTGCGCCAGTCCACGATCATCGGGATCGTGGGGGCCGGCGGGATCGGCACCACCCTCTACAACTCCTTCGCCCGCTACGACTACGACTTCTCGCTGGCGATCCTGCTCGTGATTGTCGCCATCGTCCTCCTGGGCGAGGTGGTCAGCGCCGTGGCGCGGAAGCGGATTCAGTGAGAGAGTGGCGGCGGTTCTCCCGGCGTCAGATCGTCCTCCGTCTGGCCGGGCGCTTGGCGGCGGCGACGATCCTCCTCTGGGCCCTCGCCGGAATGGGGATCCGGTGGGAGTTCGTGGCGGACTCGCCGGCCCAGGTGCGCGACCTTTTCGGCCGAATGTTCCCTCCCGACTGGCAATTCGCGAGTGAAATCGTCGATCCCCTGATCCAGACCATCAACATCGCCACCCTTGGGACAACGCTGGCCGTGCTCCTGTCGATTCCGGTCGCCTTCCTGGCGGCCCGGAACACCACCTTCAACCGGGCAACCTACGCGCTGGGGCGGCTCGTGATGTCGGTCAGCCGCTCCGTGGACTCGCTGATCTGGGCGCTGATCTTCATCATCGTGGTGGGGCCGGGCTCGCTGGCCGGGGCGCTGGCGGTCGCCGTGCGTTCCATCGGCTTCGTGTCGAAGCTCTTCGCCGAGGGGATCGAGGAGATCGACCGCGGTCCGGTCGAGGCGATCACGGCGACCGGCGCGGGGCGCTTCAAGGTGCTCCTCTACGGGATCGTGCCCCAGATCCGTCCGGTCTTCGCGGGAGTCACGATCTACCGCTGGGACATCAACATCCGGGAGTCCACGGTGCTGGGGATCGTCGGGGCCGGCGGGATCGGCTTCGTG
>JACPCF010000151.1 GCA_016179965.1 Candidatus Rokuibacteriota bacterium
CGCGCACCCGCAGCACGCCGTGACCGACGCCGCCGGCGCCTTCAAGCTCGACAACGTGCCGCCGGGGAAGCACACGGTGGAGGTGTGGCACGAGACCCTGGGGAAGATGACGAAGGAGGTGGAAGTGAAGGCCGGCGCCCCCACGAAGGTCACTTTCGAGCTGGCGAAAAAGTAGCCAGGGCACGCTGAAAATAGCGGGGAGGCACTTGACAGACCCTTCTGCGCTTTCAATACTAGGTCGTCCGCTCTACGGACGTAGAGCAATACCATCACCCGAGACGGACCGATAGGGGCGCGCCTATGCTGAGCTGGTGGCTGCCGGAAAACGTCTCGACGTTCGGGCAGGAGATTGACTTCTTGTTCGAACTCATCTACTGGATCACCGGCGGCGTCTTCGTCCTCGTGGCTGTGGCGATGCTCGCCTTCCTCGTGATGTACCGCCACCGGGAGGGGCGGCGGGCCCGGTACACCCACGGCAATACCCCCGTGGAGATCGTCTGGACGGTCGTGCCGACCCTCATCCTCGTCGTCCTGACGGCGTTGTCCATCCCGACCTGGGCCCGGATCAAGATGCAGCTGCCGCAGACCGACCTCAAGATCGAGGTCATGGCCAAGCAGTTCAACTGGATCGTTACTTATCCCGGCCCCGACGGGAAGTTCGGCACCGACGACGACAAGACGTTCGACAACGAAGTGCACGTCCCGGTCGGCAAGCCCGTGGTGCTGGTCCTCAAGGCCAAGGACGTCATCCACAGCGTCTTCCTGCCGAACCTCCGCTTCAAGCAGGACGCCGTGCCGGGCCGGGAGATCCTGGCCTGGTTCGAGGCGACGAAGCCGGGGAAGTACGAGATGCCCTGCGCGGAGCTCTGCGGCTTCGGCCACTCCGGCATGCGGGGCTGGCTCTTCGTCCACACCCCCGCGGACTATCAGAAGTGGGTGAAGGAACAATGGCCCTCATCTTAACTCGGAGGACCCGATAGATGAGTAATCCGGCGACCCACGCGACGGTACACGAGGCGCATCACGAGCTGGGCTTCGTGCGCACTTATATCTTCTCGACCGATCACAAGATGATTGCCCGGCAGTTCCTCTTCCTCGGGCTGTTCATGATGGTGATCGGCGGGCTCCTGGCCATGGTGGTCCGCTGGCAGCTGGCCTGGCCGGAGACGCCGGTGGCGGGGCTCGGGTGGCTCCTCACGGAGACCGAGGGCGTGCTCCCGCCGGAGGCCTACAATATGGCCTTCACGATGCACGCGACGATCATGATCTTCTTCGTCATCATGCCGATCCTGGCGGGGGCTTTCGGGAACTTCTGCATCCCGCTGATGATCGGCGCCCGAGACATGGCCTTTCCCCGCCTCAACATGCTCTCGATCTGGGCGGCCTTCCTGTCGGGCGGGGTGATGCTGGCCGGTTTCTTCGTCCCCCAGGGGCACGCTGCCTCCGGGTGGACCGCCTACGCCCCGCTCAGCGCCGTGGCCACGTACCAGGGCGTGAACTGGGGACAGAACCTCTGGCTCATCAGCCTCTTCATCCTGACTATCTCTTCCCTGATGGGGGCGATCAACTACATCACGACCGTCATCAACATGCGGGCGCCGGGCATGACCTTCTTCAGGATGCCGTTGGTCGTCTGGTCGCTCTTCATCACCGCGATCCTGCTGCTATTGGCGCTGCCGGTGCTGATGTCGGCGACGGCCATGCTCCTCTTCGATCGAACGCTCGGGACCCACTGGTTCCTCCCCGAGGGCGGGGGCGAGCCGCTCCTCTGGCAGCACCTCTTCTGGTTCTTCGGCCACCCCGAGGTGTACATCCTGATCCTGCCCGCCATGGGGATGGCCTCGGAGATCCTTCCGGTCTTCGCCCGCAAGCCCATCTTCGGCTACCGGGCCATGGTCTACTCGATGCTGGCCATCTGTTTCCTGTCGTGGATGGTGTACGGCCACCACATGTTCGTGAGCGGGATGGACCCGCGGGTCGGCATGGCCTTCACGCTCACCACGATGGTCATCGCCGTCCCCTCCGCCATCAAGACGTTCAACTGGCTGGGGACGCTCTGGGGCGGGAACATCCGGTTCACCGTTCCGATGCTCAACGCGCTCGCCTTCGTCGCGATGTTCGTCATCGGCGGCCTCAGCGGTGTCTTCATGGCTTCCACGCCCGTTGACATCTTCATCCAGGACACGTACTTCATCGTCGCCCACATCCACTACGTGGTATTCGGTGGCTCGATCTTCGGCGCCTTCGCGGCGATCTACTTCTGGTTCCCCAAGATGTTCGGCCGCATGCTGAACCCGACCCTGGGGCACCTGCACTTCTGGCCGACCTTCGTCTTCTTCAACCTCACCTTCTTCCCGCAGCACATCGTGGGCGTGGGCGGGATGATGCGCCGGATCTATAATCCGATGCAGTACGAGTTCCTGCAGCACCTGCAGTGGTGGAACGTGTTCATCACCTGGAGCGCCTTCGCCCTCGGCCTGGCGCAGATCTTCTTCGTGATCAACTTCTTCTGGAGCCTCTTCGCCGGCAAAAAGGCTCCCCTGAACCCGTGGCAGTCGAACACGCTCGAGTGGATCGCGCCGTCGCCGCCGCCCCACCTCAACTGGGGCGATCGGATCCCGACGGTCTATCGCGGGCCCTACGAGTACAGTTCGCCGGAGGTGGCGGAGGATTGGTTTCCCCAGAATCGCTCGTTGCCCGCGAGGGCCGCGGCGCGTCATTGAGCCCCCCTGTGTCAACCACCGGAATGCCGAGGCACGTCTCCGCGGCTGTTCGAGCGCGGGCTTTGCCCGCGCAACCCTCGGGGGGAGGCATCGGAAGGGGCGGGTACCCGGGCTTCCACGCCGGAGGCGTGGGGGGGCCCGGGTGGCCCCCCGCCGAGGTGTGAGACAGATGGCTCACCGCCTGGCGCTGGCGCTCTGCGCCGCCACGCTCGTCCTGATTTTCGTCGGCGGGCTCGTCACCAACACGGGCGCGGCACTGGCGGTGCCCGACTGGCCTACGACGTTCGGCTACAGCATGTTCCTGTTTCCCCCGTCCGAGATGGTGGGCGGGATCCTCTACGAACACAGCCACCGGCTCCTCGGCGCGGCCGTCGGCCTCCTGACGGTGGCGCTTGCGGCGACGCTCTGGCTCTCGGAGGGGCGGCGCTGGCTCCGCTGGCTCGGCGTGATGGCCGTTCTGGCCGTCTCCCTCCAGGGCGTCCTGGGCGGCCTGCGGGTCGTCCTGGTGGAAGACGCGATCGCGATCGTCCACGGCGCCCTCGCCCAGGCGTTCTTCGGTCTCGCGGTCTGTCTGGCGCTGTTCACTTCTCGGTCCTGGACTGCCACTGCGCCGCGCACCCCGTTAGCCGACGCCCTGCCCCTGCGGCGCCTGGCCCTCCTGACGACGGGTGTCCTCTACCTCCAGATCGTCTTCGGGGCCTTCCTGACTCATTTCGGCGCGCGGCTCGACGGCCATCTCCTGGGCGCGGCAGCGCTGGCGGTTCTCATCCCGGCGCTGGTGCTCAAGATCCGGCGGGGGTGCGGAGACTTGCCGGCCCTCGTTCGCCCGGTTCGCTTGCTCCTGGGGCTCCTGCTCCTCCAGCTCTTGCTGGGCGTCGGGGCGTACGCCGGGCGGTTCACGGACCTAGTCCTCCCCCTGGCCCCGTTCACCGGCCTGGCCTTCCCTGTCACCCATCGCCTCGTCGGCGGGCTTCTCCTGGCCGCGAGCCTCGTGCTGGCGCTTCGCTGCCACCGCTTGCTGGTGCCGCCCGAGCGCGGGATCGCGCGCGACTTGGTCTCGGAGGAGGTGACGGCGTGAGTGCCGGGATCGTGGACGTGGCGCTCACCCGGGAGATGGCTACCGGCGCACCCAGGCCTTCGGCCCGGGTACCCGAGGCGCGGGTGCGGGCCTCGGACTTTCTCGCCCTGACCAAGCCCCGCGTCGTCGTCATGGTCCTGGTGACGACGGTCGTCGGCTACTACCTGGGCTCGGCGGGAGCGGCTGACTACCTGCGGCTGCTTCACACCCTGATCGGCACAGCCCTCGCCGCCGCTGGAACTCTCGCCCTCAACCAGTTCCTCGAGCGCGAGGTGGACGCGCTGATGGAGCGCACCCGGCTCCGGCCCTTGCCAGACGGCCGCCTCCAGCCCATCGAGGCGCTGGTTTTCGGCGCGCTGATCACCACCGCCGGCGTCCTCTACCTCGCCCTCGTGGTGGGATTGCTGTGCGGCCTGGTGACGGCGGCCACCGTCGCCCTCTACCTCTTCGCCTACACCCCCCTCAAGCTCAAGACCCCGCTCTGCGTGGTGGTCGGGGCCATCCCGGGGGCGCTGCCGCCCGTGACGGGCTGGGTGGCCGCGCAGGGAGAGCTGGGGGTCGGGGCGTGGGTCCTCTTCGGCATCCTCTTTCTCTGGCAGCTTCCTCACACCTTGGCCATTGCGCGCCTCTACCGCGAGGACTACGCGCGGGCCGGGATCCGCCTCCTCCCCGTGGTGGATCCCGACGGGACGAGCACCGAGCGCCAGATCGTGACCGGCTGCTCCGCGCTCCTGGCGGTCGGGCTCCTACCCACGCTGATCGGCCTCACCGGCCCCGTGTACTTCTTCGGCGCGCTCAGCCTGGGGGTGGGCTTCCTCGGCTGCGGGATGGCGCAGGCCGTCTCGCGGACCGTACCGGCCGCGCGCCGTTTGCTCTTCGCCTCGCTCCTGTATCTGCCGACGCTGCTGGCCCTCATGGCCTTCGACAAGATCTAGCGATGGAGGCTCCCGACGCCCTCAGACAGCGGAACCGCCGGACGGCCCGGCTCCTGATCGGGTGGATCGTGGGGCTGGCGATCGTCTCGATCATCGTGGGCGTGCTCCGGTGAGAGGCAAGCCGTGACGCCAGCCATCCTCAAGCCGCCCGCCCGCGACGATGCTGGCATCGTCGATGAGCTCCTGGCGGAGATCGGACGGATCCCGCCGGCCCCCCCGCCGGGGGACGGGGGTGACGGCGAGCGCCCGTTCGGGGAGCCGGAGCGGACCCCGTTCGTCCCCAACGCCGTTCTGGGGATGCTCGTCTTCCTCGGGGCGGAGACGATGTTGTTCGCGGGCCTCATCGCCGGGTTCCTGGTCCTGCGCTACGGCGCCGTTGTCTGGCCCCCGCCGTTCCAGCCGCGGCTGCCCGTCGAGGTCACCGGCGTCAACACGGCCGTCCTGCTGCTGAGCAGCCTCACGATGGCGCGCGCCCTGAGGGCCATCCGCCGGGGCAAGCAGGCGGAGCTCGCCCGCGGGCTCGCCCTGACCGCGGTGCTGGGGGCGATCTTCCTGGCGGTGCAGGGGTCCGAGTGGGTCCGGCTGGTGCAGTTCGGCCTCACGGTTGCCTCGGGGGCCTATGGCGCCACGTTCTACACGCTCATCGGGACCCACGCCGTCCACGTCCTCGGCGCGCTGCGCTGGTCTGGCTTTCGACTGTTCTGATCCGCGCGTCACGCGGCAGCTTCACACCGCGGGCCCACACGCCCGTGGTGGCCTGCGGCATGTACTGGTTCTTCGTGGTGTTCGTCTGGCCGATCCTCTACCTGCTGGTCTACCTGCGGTGAAGGCTGTGAGGCCGCTCCGCTGCCGGCTCGGCTGGTCCCTGGCGATCCTCGCGGGAGCGCTTCGGCCCGCCGAGGCGCTGGCGTGCGCGGTGTGCATCAGCCTGACGAAGCGCGACTGGGGCTTCCTCTGGAGCGCGCTCTTCCTGATGGTCCTCCCGATCGCCATGGCGGGGCTCATCGGAGGGTGGCTCTACTATTCCCACCGGCGCGCGGCGGGACACGGCCGCGCCGGGGCGACGACCCCACATCTCATCGTTTCGGAAAAGGAGAGCGGACAGTGAGCCAGGTCGCCACCATGCATCCGGGCGTGGAGCCCGCGGAGTCGCCCCTCACCCCCGAGAGCTGGGGAAAGCTGGGGATGTGGATCTTCCTCGTCGGGGACGCCATGGGGTTCGGCACCCTGCTGGCGGGCTACGGCGCGATGCGCTACGGCAGCGCCGACTGGCCCAACCCCTACAGCCACCTCGGGATCAGCCTCACCGCCTTCATGACGTTCCTGCTCATCTGCAGCAGCGTGACGATGGTGAAGGCGCTGGAGGCCATCAAGCTGGAGCGGCCCCGGAACGTGAAGCTGTTCCTGGGCCTGACGATCCTGGGAGGCGCCACGTTCCTGGGCCTGCAGGCGTTCGAGTGGACCAAGCTGATTACCGAAGGGTTGAAGATCTACGGGAACCCCTGGGGCGCTTCGCTCTTCGGCACCACGTTTTTCATCATCACGGGATTTCACGGGGCCCACGTGACCGGCGGCGTCATCTACCTCTCCACGATCCTGGCCGTGGTCGGGCGGAGCCACAACACCGCGCGGAATTACATGCTCACCGAGGTCGCCGGGCTCTACTGGCACTTCGTGGACCTGGTGTGGATCATGGTGTTCACCTTCGTGTACCTGCTGTAACCGGGAGAGAGGGAAGCGATGGCTGCCACGCACGCGGGTCCGAGCTACATGACGATCTTCTGGTGGCTGTTCGTCCTGACCATCATCGAGGTCGGGGTCATCTTTACGCCTATCGCCAAACTGGTCATCGCGATCCTGCTGATCTCGCTGGCGGTCTCCAAGGCGTCGCTCGTGGCGATGTACTTCATGCACCTCCGGTTCGAGCGCCTGACCCTGGGGCTGATCGCGATCACGCCGCTCTTTCTCGGGACGCTCCTCGTGTTCCTCCTGGTTCCGGACCACTCCGCGGTCCCGCACAAGACCGCCGACTCGGTGAAGGTCGCGCCGGCTGCCGGGCCCCGCTGATCACGAGCCCCCTTCCACTTTCGGCCCTTCCCGCCCTCAACGCCACCTGCGCCCTCCTCCTGGTGGCGGGCTACCTCTGCATCCGGGGGCGGAAGATCCTCGCCCACAGGATCGCCCGCTGGACGCTCCCCATCTGGCTGTACGTGTCGGTCACCGGCGTCGTCGTGTACTGGCTGCTCTACCACCTCTACCGCCCCGCCTGAGCCGCGCCGTGTTCGAGCCGGGGCGGATCGCGCAGAGTCTCCTCCGGGGGATCCGCCTCCGCTGTCCCCGCTGCGGTCACGCGCCGATCTTCCGGGGGTGGTTCGTGCTCCTGGCGCGCTGCCCCCTGTGCGGGCTCGCGTTCGAGCGGGAGCCGGGATACTTCGTGGGCGCGATGTACGTCAATTACGCCGCCACCGTGCTCCTCGCGCTTCCCGGGTACTTCGTTCTGGATCACTGGGCCGGTCTCTCGCTGGGCCGGCAGTTGCTCCTCTGGGGCGCTTTCTGCGTCATCTTCCCGCTGTGGTTCTATCGCTACAGCAAGAGCCTCTGGTTGGCCATGGACTACTTCTTCGATCCAGGGGAGCCTTCGTGACAAACATTTGACATCCGCGTGACACCCCGTGCCGTCATAAGAGCAGACTGCCCGTAGAACCCTTGAGGGTTCTCACGAAAGGAGGAAGGCAGATGCGTCGAATGGGGGAGCGGTTGAGGAGAGGTGCCGTGGCGCTCGCGATGGGGTCGGTCCTGCTGGTCGCGGGCTGCGCCGGGAGCATGATGAGCGACAAGGAGATGATGAAGAAGGACGACGGGATGATGAAGAAGGAAGGCACCATGATGAAGGACGACAAGGGCTCGATGGACAAGAAGTAGGAAAGGAGATAACGCGCATGGGACGAGTCTCGGAGATCGAACGCCCAGGGATTGCGGTTCGGACGTTCTACAAGATCGGGGAACGCATGTTCGGCAAGGTGCCCACACCCGAACGGCTGATGGCCCATCGGCTCCCCCTGATGCTGGGGCTCGGGGGGCTCTACAGCGCCATCGAGTGGTTCGGGAAGATCGACGCCCGCCTCCGCGCGCTTCTCAACGTCCAGGTGGCCGCCCTGTACGGAAGCCCGTACTGAATGGACATCCGGCACGCCGTCGGCGTGAAGGTAGGGATTCCCGAGGAGGAGCTCGCGGCCCTGGTGGAGTACAGGGAAAGTCCGCACTTCACGGAGCGCGAGAAAACCGCCCTCGAATTCTCCGAGCAGATCACCCGGGACGACCAGGAGGTCTCGGACGCGTGTGTTGCCAGGCTCCGTGAGCACTTTTCCGAGCCTGAGATCGTCGAGCTGACCTTCATCGTCGGGTACCAGACCTTCGCCAGCAAGTTCGCGAAGGCCTTCCGGCTCGCGCCCCAGGGTTTTTCGCAGCAAGGGGGGGTATAATTGCCACATGCTGGTCCGTCGCGCATCGGACATCAAGTCGTCGGAGATCACCGACGACAAGCTCTACCTGAACCGGCGGGCCTTCTTGGCCGGGGCGGCGGCGCTGGCCCTCGCCCCCTCCCGCGCGGCCGCCGCGGCGCCGCCATCCGGCCAGCCCCTCAAGGCCGCACGCAACCCCGGGTTCGCGGTGGAGGACCCCCCGACCAAGTTCGAGAGCGTCGCGACCTACAACAATTTCTACGAGTTCGGCGTGAACAAGGACGACCCCGCTCGGCTCGCCCACACGCTCAGGCCGCGGCCCTGGACGGTAGAGGTGGGCGGGCACGTGCTGCGCCCCAAGACGTACGATATTGACGAGCTGATCCGGCTCTTCCCGCTCGAGGAGCGCGTCTACCGCCTCCGCTGCGTCGAGGGGTGGTCCATGGTGATCCCGTGGATCGGCTTCCCGCTGGCTTCGCTGATCAAACGGGTCGAGCCGACCAGCCAGGCGAAGTTCGTCGAGTTCACGACGCTGCTCGATCCGGAGCAGTTTCCCGGGCAGCGGAAGGGGCTCTTCAGCTTCTCGGGCCTCGATTGGCCGTACGTCGAGGGCCTGCGGCTCGACGAGGCGCTCCACCCGCTGACCCTGCTAACGGTCGGCCTGTACGGGCAGGTGCTGCCGAACCAGAACGGGGCCCCGGTGCGCGTGGTGGTGCCGTGGAAGTACGGCTTCAAGAGCGCCAAGTCCATCGTACGGATCCGCTTCGTGGGCGAGCAGCCCAAGACCGCCTGGGAGAAGGCGGCGCCGCAGGAATACGGCTTTTACTCCAACGTGAACCCGACCGTGGACCACCCGCGCTGGAGCCAGGCCACGGAGCGCCGGATCGGGGAGTTCCGGCGGCGCAAGACGCTCCCGTTCAACGGCTACGCCGACCAGGTCGCCTCGCTCTATACGGGGATGGACCTGAGGAAGTTCTACTAGCCCCTCACCCTGCTAGGGATATGTCGCGACGCGCGAGGATTGCGCTGAAGGCGGCGGTCTGGGCGGTGTGCCTCTACCCGCTCGCGCTGCTCCTCTATCAATTCCAGGCTGACGACCTGGGCGCCAATCCCATCGATTACGTCACCCGCACGCTCGGGAACTGGACGCTCCGGATCCTGCTGGCGAGCCTCGCCATGACCCCCCTCCGTATCCTGTTCGGGCTCTCCTGGCCCCTGAGCCTCCGGCGCCTGCTCGGGCTCTTCGCGTTCTTCTACGTGTGCCTGCACTTTTCCGTGTGGATCGTGCTGGACCACTTCTTCGACTGGGGCCAGCTGGGCGCCGACGTCATGAAGCGCCCCTTCATCACGGTCGGAGTCCTGACCCTGACGCTCTTGATCCCGCTCGCCGCCACGTCCACGGCGGGGATGGTGAAGCGGCTCGGCGCGGCCAACTGGCGGCGGCTCCATCGGCTGGTGTATGTCGCCGGCATCCTCGGCGCGCTGCATTTCCTCTGGCTGGCCAAGAAGGGGCGGGATGAGCCCTTTGTGTACGCCGGCGTGCTCGTCGTCCTGCTGGGCGTGCGCCTCCTGGACTGGGCGCGCCGGGTGGCGAGGAAGCGCTGGGCGGCCGCGACCGCCCCGGAGGGCCTGCGACTGACGCCGCGGCGCGGTCTCGTCCTGTTCATCGTGCTCGCGATCGGGGTCATGGGCTGGGCGGTCTGGCCGGCGGGAGGGCAGGCGCTCAGGCGCGGCCAGCCCGCTCCGGACATTGCGGGGGGCCCCTGGATCAACAGTGCGCCCCTCACGATGGGCGGTCTCAAAGGACGGGTCGTGCTGGTTGAATTCTGGAACGTGATCCCGCAGTTGCGGGCGTGGCACGAGAAGTACGATGCGGAGGTCGTCGTGCAGGACAACGACTCCGCCATCTGGAAGCGCTTCGGCATTTGGGCGTGGCCGACGACGGTGCTTGTTGACAAGAAGGGGATCGTCCGCTACCAGCATATCGGCGAGGGTGCCTACGACGAGACGGAGTCCGTGATCCGGCGCCTGCTGGCCGAAGCCGGATGACCCTCCGTCCGACCTCCCCCCTGGTCCGCTTCTCCGCCTTCGGACTCCTGGCCGTCGTGCTTCCCGCCGTCATCCTCGCGGTCCTCGGCTACCTCTCCCTTCGGCAGTGGGAGGCTTCCGCGGAATTGCTCTTCAAGGAGCAGGCGCGGGATGTCGCCTCGATGGCCACGGCGAAGGTGGAGGTGGCCCTCATGCAGACCGAGGACGAGATCCTGAGCCGCATCCAGACGATCCTCTGGCGGCCTGACTTCACGCCCGACGCCCTCCGCGAAGTGCCCGCGAGCGTTCCATTCATCGCACGGCTCTACCTCGTCGATCGCCAGGGGCGCCTCCTCTCTCCCGCGAGGGTGACGGGTGAGGATGCCGGGGTGTTCCGGGGACTCCTGGTGGAGATCCCCCCGGGGTTCTGGGAGCGCGGCGGCCGGCGCCACCTCCTCATCGGCGACCAGGTCATCCTCGCCGCCGTTCTCAGGACGTCCGGCGGCGCGTCCATGCTCGCGGCCCTCTCCCGGAATCCCGAGGTGGTCCGGCGGGAAATCCTGGGGAAGACGCTC
This sequence comes from Candidatus Rokuibacteriota bacterium, assembly GCA_016179965.1. Taxonomy (GTDB): domain Bacteria; phylum Methylomirabilota; class Methylomirabilia; order Rokubacteriales; family CSP1-6; genus CSP1-6. The sequence continues at coordinate 10,801 of JACPCF010000151.1, forward strand.
GGAGGCCTGGAAGGGCCCACGATCGTGGCCGTCCTCGACGATCGGGATCGTCCCGTGTACAGCCGCGCGCCGCTGGATTGGGCCGAGCGGATCGCGACGGTCCCCTTTGGCGCGGCGCTTCCCACCTGGCGCGTGGCCCTCTACCAGCCTCAGGGGATGTCGCCGCGGCAGGTGGTCCGGCGCCAGGTGACGGTGTTCACCGTTGTGTTCGGGCTGCTCCTCGTCGTCATCGTGGCGGGCCTCGTCGCGACGTATCGGCTGGTCCAGCGGGAGACGGAGATGGCCCGGCTCAAGGCCGACTTCGTCGCCAACGTGTCCCACGACCTCAAGACCCCGCTCTCGCTGATCCGGATGTTCGGCGAGACGCTGCAGCTCGGGCGCGTGACCGACGAGGCGGCGCGGCACGAGTACTACCGCATCATCACCCGGGAGAGCGAGCGCCTGTCGCGCCTGATCGACAACGTCCTGGACTTCTCCCGGCTCGAGGACGGGCGGCGGGAGTATGAGATCGTCCCCACGGCCGTGGAGCCGGTGATCCGGGGGACCCTCGAGGCCTTCGACTATGTCCTGGGCCAGCAGGGCTTCAAGCTGGAGGTGTCGGTGGCGCCCGACCTCCCCGAAGTGGCCCTGGACGCCGACGCGGTGGGCCAGGCCCTGGCCAACCTGGTGGACAACGCCATCAAGTACTCGGGCGAGGTGAAGACGCTCAAGATCGATGCGCGGATCGAGGGCGACGCGCTGGCCATCTCGGTGGCCGACGCGGGCATCGGCATTCCTCCCGAGGAGCAGCCGAAGATCTTCGACAAGTTCTACCGGGTGGGGCGGAGCGAGACCCAGGGCCGGCGCGGCAGCGGCGTGGGGCTCGCCCTCGTCCGCCACGTGGTCCAGGCCCACGGGGGCCGGGTGACGGTGGCGAGCCGGCCTGGGGAGGGGACCCGCTTCACCCTCCGGTTTCCTCTCCGGCCCGGGGCCCGCTGAGGCGGCGCATGCCCAGGATCCTGATCGTGGACGACGAGCCGGAGATGGTGCGCGGGTTGGAAGACAACTTCCGCTTCGAGGGGTACCAGACCCTCGCGGCGACCACCGGCAAGGACGGCCTCGCCCTCGCCCTCCGCGAGACCCCCGACCTCATCCTGCTCGACATCATGATGCCCGAGATGAGCGGCTGGGACGTCCTCCGGGCGCTCCGCCAGAGGGGCCTGGACGTCCCCGTCATCATGCTGTCGGCCCGCGGAGAGGAAGTGGATCGCGTCTTGGGGCTGGAGCTGGGCGCCGATGACTACGTGACCAAGCCGTTTTCACTGCGCGAGCTCTTGGCGCGGGTGAGGGCGGTACTCCGCCGGCCGGGCCCCCGGCGAAAGTTCGAGGAGTTCGCCTTCGGCGACGTGCGTATTCACCTGCGCGGCCGCCAGGTCTTCAAGGCGGGCCAGGAGATCCGGCTGACGCGGAAGGAGTTCGACCTGCTGCGCTACCTGGTGGAGCACCGGGGCGAGGTCGTCACGCGCGACCGCCTGCTCGACGAGGTCTGGGGCTACGAGCAGTTCCCCACCACGCGGACCGTGGACACCCACATCCTGCGCCTGCGCCAGAAGTTCGAGAAGGACCCGGAGCATCCCGCCTGGATCCTGACGGTCCACGGCCAGGGGTACAAGTTCGCCGGATAAGCCTTCCTTTGGTCCGCGCTTTAGAGAAAGGATTTTGATAGGGATGTGACAAACTGGATGCCAGGTGTTGTCCTGCCGCTCAGCCGGTCATCGTTCGTTATGAAAAGATCCACTCGGGCATGCGCCGCACAGGCAAGTTGAATCGCATCCGGGGGCCGTATGTTCCGGTCCTGGCGAATGGTAGCGTAGATTCGAGCGGCCTCCACATTGAACGGGATCAAGATCGACCCAGCGACCAGAGCAGCTTCGTATTTCTGCTTGAGATGCTCGCTTCCCGCTTCGGTCGGCTTTACCAGGACCTCCCCGAGCGTGAGCGCCGACGTGTAGAGCTGGTCATTGCGGGTCAGCATCCGCTTACGCAGGGCCGCTACACGTTCGGACAGTTGGCCGTGGTCCTCGATCAGGTAGATGAAGAGGTTGGTGTCCCAGAAGATCCGGCTCATTCCCAACCCTCACGCACACGGCGCACGTAGCGGTCCGGATCCTCTCCTGCCCAGATCTCTTTGCCCAGGCCGCGGAGTTGAAGAATCGGATCCGTCTTTTCTGCGTCGGTTCGCTTCGAAACGTACTCTGTCAGATACCAGTCCACGAGATGGCGGTACTCCTCCGGAATGTCTTCCTTTGCTGGAACTACTTTGGAGCCGTCTCGAGCCGGGTGGTAGGCATCTCCCGGACGGAAAAGGCGACGGGTGGTCTTGCCCGTGGCGAACAGCATGCGGTATCTCGCTGGGTTGGGGAGGCGGTTTGCCACGCAGTGCTGGAGTGCATGCACGTAGACGCCGGGGCGCAGTTCGCCGGTGATGGCTTCCCTGGCGGCCCGGTCCACTATCTCTTGGACCGTGAAATCCTGGCGGGAGGGATTCTCCTGATGAAGCAAGGCGGCGGCAATCCAGGTTTCATCGGCAACCTTTAGGGGACGCTTGACGGCCGCAGGCATTGGGTACCCCGCCTATCCGGGTAAAATACTTCGTTACACTCCTACAATGTATTTATGTAGAATACCTTTGTCAAGGGGAAATTCTTGAGTCTGATGGACTGGGCCCGGGAGATCTGTGGTCACCTCCAGTCGGCCGAGTCGCGGGAGTGGCTCTGCGCCAACGGCCTCGGGGGGTTCGCCTCGGGCACTGTGGCCGGCCTCCTCACTCGCCGCTATCACGGCCTGCTCGTCGCCGCGCTCGCACCGCCCCTGGGGCGGACGCTCCTCGTCGCGAAGGTTGACGAGAGCGCGGAGTACGGCGGCGTCACGCGTCCGCTCTTCACCAACCGCTGGGCCGACGGCGCGGTGGATCCCCACGGCTACCGCCAGATCGAGCGCTTCCGGCTCGACGGGACGACGCCGGTCTGGACCTACGCCTGCGCCGATGCGCTGTTGGAAAAGCGGATCTGGATGGAGCACGGCCAGAACACAACGTACCTCCAGTACCGCCTGCTTCGCGCGGGCGGCCCTATCGGGCTCACGCTGAAGGCGCTCGTGAACTACCGCGACTACCACGCGACGACCCGCGGCGACGGCTGGCAGATGAGGATCGAGCGGGTCCCGGAGGGCCTCAGGGTGGCAGCCTTCAACGGCGCGCGGCCGTTCGTCCTGCTTGCCAAGGGCGCCGAGGTCCAGCCGGCCCACGACTGGTACCGCGGCTTCCACCTGGCGCTTGAGCAGGAGCGCGGCCTCGAGGCGCGCGAGGACCATCTTCACGCCGGGACCTTCAAGGTGACGCTCTCTCCGGGCGGGATGGTTACGCTGGTGGTGTCCGCTGAACCGGCGCCCTCCCTCGACGGCGAGGCGGCCTGGGAGCGTCGCCGGCGTCACGAGGATGGGCTCTTGTCAGCCTGGCGCCACGCCCAGCCTGCTGCCGCCGCTGCGCCCCATTGGATGCGGCACCTCGTTCTCGCCGCCGACCAGTTCGTCGTCCGCCGCCCGCTCCCCGACGACCCGGCGGGGATGTCCGTCATCGCGGGGTACCACTGGTTCGGAGACTGGGGGCGCGACACCATGGTCAGCCTGCCGGGGCTGGCGATCGCCACGGGACGCCCCGAGGTGGCGGCTCGGGTTCTCACAACGTTCAGCCGCTTCGTGGATCGCGGAATGCTCCCGAATCGCTTTCTCGAGGCCGGGGAGGCGCCCGAGTACAACACGGTGGACGCCACCCTCTGGTACTTCGAGGCGATCCGGGCTTACCACGGGGCGATGGGTGACGACGCGCTCTTGAAGCAGCTCTTCCCGGTTCTCGAGGAGATCGTCCGCTGTCACCGCGACGGCACCCGCTACGGAATCAGGGAGGATGCGGCCGACGCACTGCTCCGCTCCGGGGAGCCTGGAGTTCAGCTCACCTGGATGGACGCCAAGGTCGGCGACTGGGTCGTGACGCCGAGGACGGGCAAGGCGGTGGAGGTCAACGCCCTCTGGTACAACGCCCTCCGGTCCATGGCGAACTTCGCGCGGCGCTTGGGCAAGCCGGCTGACCGCTGGGAGAAGCTCGCCGACCGGGCGGGAGTGGGATTCGCGCGCTTCTGGAATGAGGCGGCCGGCTACTGCTTCGATGTCCTCGACGGCCCCGACGGGAACGACCCCGCGCTCCGCCCCAACCAGATCTTCGCCGTGTCGCTTCCCGAGAGCCCCCTATCGCCAGAGCGCCAGCGACAGGTGGTGGACGCCTGCGCCCGGCACCTCCTGACCCCCTTCGGTCTGAGGAGCCTGGCGCCAGGACATCCTCAGTATCGTGGGCGCTGCGAGGGCGGACCCAGGGAGCGCGACGGCGCCTATCATCAGGGCACGGTGTGGGGGGGGCTCCTGGGGCCGTTCGCCCTCGCTCACCTCCGCGTGTACCGGGACCCCGCGGCGGCCCAGGCTTTTCTCCTGCCGATGGCCGATCATCTGAATGACTACGGGGTCGGGAGCATCGCGGAGATCTTCGACGGCGAGCCGCCCTTCACCCCGCGAGGGTGCATCGCTCAGGCCTGGAGCGTCGCCGAGACGCTGAGGGCCTGGCTCGAAATCGAGGGCGGTATACTAAGGACGGGTCATGAGGGAAGCGAGTAGCCACCTCCTCCTCGCGGGGGACGTCGGCGGGACGAAGACGGTGGTCGCCCTCTTCGAGGCGCGCGCGTCCGGCCCGCGCCTGGTGCGGGAGGCTGTCTTCCCCAGCCCGGAGTTCAAGAGCCTCGAGGCCGTCGTTAGCCGATTTCTGGAAGAGGGGCCGTCCGTCAGGATCGCGGCCGCCTGCTTCGGCGTGGCGGGACCCGTGGTGGACGGGCGCTGCGTCACCACGAACCTCCCGTGGCAAGTGGACGAGGGGGGTCTCGCCAAGGCCATTCCCGCCCCACGGGTCAGGCTCTTGAACGACCTCGAGGCGGCGGCCTACGGCGTGCTGACCCTGCCGCCCCGAGAGGTGGAGCCACTTCAAGTGGGCAAAGCGCGGAAGGGGAACATGGTCCTGATCGCCGCCGGCACCGGCCTCGGAGAGGCCATCCTCGTCTGGGACGGCGCGCGCCATCGGGTCATCCCGTCCGAGGGCGGGCACGCCGATTTCGCCCCGCGGAACGACCTCGAGATGGACCTCCTGCGTTTCCTCCAGAAGGAGTTCGGCCACGTGAGCTACGAGCGGGTGCTGTCCGGGCCGGGGCTCCACAACATCTACCGGTTTCTCAGGGACACCGGGCACGCGCCCGAGCCCCCGTGGCTGGGCGACCGGCTTCGGAGCGGCGATCCGAGCGCCGTCGTGTCCGAGGTGGGGCTGGCCGGCGGCCACCCGCTCTGCGTCACGGCCCTCGAGCTCTTCGTCTCGATCTACGGGGCCGAAGCCGGCAATCTGGCCCTCAAGGCTCTAGCGGTTGGTGGCGTGTATGTTGGGGGTGGAATTGCTCCGAAGATCCGCGCCAAACTCGTCGACGGAAATTTTCTCGCCGCCTTCTGCGACAAGGGACGGTATGCTTCGCTCCTGGGATCCATCCCGCTTCGCCTGGTCCTCAACCCTCGAGCGCCGCTGCTCGGGGCGGCGCAGGTCGCCTCTGAGCTCCTGCCGGGGAGGTGACCGCCATGATCTTCCGCGGACTCCTGATCGCCGCGCTCCTCCTCGGGCCCGTGAACCCCTCGTGGGCCCAATCGCCGCTCGTCGCCGAGCTCGAGAGCTTCGCCACCCGCTACCACGAGGACCCTCCGCGGCTCGACAAGCTCCGGGAGGGGTTGGCGCAGGCCGTGAAGGCGGAGCCGCGCGTGGAGAACCTGGTGGCGCTGGCCCGCGTCTGCTTCATCTGGGGCGACATCCGCGCCGCCGACCGCGACCAGAAGCTGGAGGCCTACGACCAGGGGCGCGAGGCGGCCAAGAAGGCCATCGAGTTGGACCCGAAGAGCGCGGCGGCCCACTTCTGGTACGGCACCAACACCGGCCGGTGGGGGCAGACGAAGGGCGTGCTCCGCTCGCTCTTCCTCCTTTCGACGGTCCAGGAGGAGATCCAGGCGGTCCTCAGCCTGGACCCGAAGTTTGCGGCCGTCTACTCGCTGGCCGGGAACGTGTATTACGAGGTGCCGGGCCTTCTGGGCGGCGATCTGAACAAATCGGAGGAGATGTTCAGGAAGGGGCTCGAGCTGGACCCGAAATATACCGGCATGCGCGTCGGGCTCGCCAAGACGCTGATCAAGAAGGGGCGGATCGCCGAGGCCCGGCGGGAACTCCAGGCCGTGCTGGACGAAAAGGAGCCGTGGAATCTGGCCGACTGGATGATGAAGGATTCCAAGCAGGCCCGCGCGCTGCTCGAATCCATCAAGGACAAGCCCTAATTCCGGTCCATCGAAGCTCCTGTGTGGGCGCTTGACATCCTATGGCGCCTCCAATATGGTTGGGCGCGCACGCGGGAACTCTGCGGGGACCATGAACGTTCCTAAGGGAGGAGGGGCCCATGGATAGACGGAGCATGCTCAAGCTCACCGGCGCCATGACCTTCGCACTGGCTGCGGGCAAGACCTTCGCCCAGGATCAGAAAGTGGAGATCCTCTGGCTCGGCCAGGCGGCGACCAAGATCACCACGCCCACGGGGAAGGTGATCGTCATCGACCCGTTCCTGACCCACAACCCCAAGACGCCCGCCCAGTACAAAAACCTCGACGCGCTGGGGAAAGTGGATGTCATCCTCGTGACGCACGGCCACGGCGACCACACGGGCGACGTGAAGGACCTGGCCGCCCGGACGGGGGCCAAGGTGTTCGGCCCCGGAGACCTCCTCTCGACCATGATGGAGCTCGGTTGGGTGAGGCCGGAGCAGGCCGTCCGCTTCCACAAGGGCGGGACGGTGACCCCGTTCGGCCCGCAGATCAAGATCACCCAGGTCCGGGCCGAGCACTCCTCCGAGGTGACCGTCACCGATCCC
>JACPCF010000152.1 GCA_016179965.1 Candidatus Rokuibacteriota bacterium
TGGGCCTACACCCACCACGCCTCCAAGGTCCGCTTCGTCGAGCATTCCCCCCAGGCCTTCGAGACCGCGCGGCGCGAGGGCAAGCCGGTCTTCCTTCTGGTCAGTGCGGTCTGGTGCTACTGGTGCAAGTACTTCGAGCGGGAGACCCTGGAGACCGCCGAGGTCGCCGCCTACCTGAACCGGCACTACGTGAGCATCTTCGTGGATCACGACCGGCGGATGGACCTCGCCCGCAGGTACGTGCGCGGGTTGCCCATGGTTGTCCTCTTCGACCCGTCCGGCCGGGTCCGGCAATCCTTCGCCGGCGCCCTCAAGAGGGAAGACTTCCTCAGCGTCCTCAGGCGCGTGGAGGCAGAGGCACGGGACCCCGCCAAGGGACCGCCAGGACCCCCGGGGGAGAGGGTCGTCACGCCGGCCCCCGTTCCGGTCACGCCTGAAACGGAACGGGAGCTCCGCGAGCGGCTGCTGCTCGTGCTGAACGAGCAGCTGGACGCGGTCCACGGCGGGTTCGGCACGGGCGACAAGCACCCCCACCCCCGGCTACTCGCCTACCTCCTGGAGCGTCACCGCGCAACGGGGGACGCGCGCTTTCTGGCGATGGTGGAGAAGAGCCTGGACGGGATCCTGCGGGGGATCTACGACCCCGTGGACGGCGGGTTCTTCCGCTATGCCGAGGGCCGCGAGTGGCGCCAGCCCCATTACGAGAAGCTCGTGCACCTGAACGCCTCGCTGGCCGCGGTGTTCGACCGGACGCACCAGCTGACCCGGAACCCCCGCTACCAGGGAGCCGCCCGCGCAACGGTCGACTACCTGCTGCGCACCCTCTACGATCCGCGCGGTGGCGGGTTTTATAGCAGCCAGACCGCGGACCCGGCGTACTACCAGCTATCTCCCCCGGAGCGACGCACGACCCCGAAGCCGCCGATCAACCGCGATAAGGTGACGGCCTGGAACGCCGAAGCGGCCCTGGCTTTCCTCCAGTTGAGCGAGTCTTCGGGGCGGAGAGACCTGGCAGAGGTGGCCAGCCGGACGCTCGAGTTCCTCCGGCGGAGCGCCCTCACGGACAAGGGGGTGTTCCACTTCTACCAGATCCGGGCCGGCCGGGGCCACCTGCGCGGCCAGCTCGAGGCCAACGCGTGGGCCGCCCTGGCCTTCCTCGAAGGCGCTCGCGTCCTCCGCGCCGATGCGTACCGCCAAGCAGCCGAGCGGGTGCTTGCCTATGCCATCGCCGACCTCTTCGACCGCGGCGTGCGCGCCTTTGTCGAGGGGCGAAACCCCGACGACCCAGCCGCGACCGGGCCCGTTCGATTCCCCCTCGACGCCAACGGCGTCATGGCCGAAGCGCTCCTTCGGGCCCACGGGCTCACCGGGCGCGCCGAGTATCGGGAGGTCGCGACGCGGGTGCTGGCCGCGCTGGGCGGGGCCGCCCGGGCCCTCGTGTCCGAGGAGGAGGACGTGGGGGCGGTCGCCCGGGTGGAGGACGCGGTCTTCTACCTCCGGGCCTACGGGCAGCTCGTCGCGAGGCCCTAATTGCCTGGGGCGATGGGATGAGGCTATAGTCGTGGGGCGATGACCCGTCGGACGGCGATGGACGTCACGCTCGACGACCGCTACGCCCGCGAGGAGGGCGTGGTGTACCTGAGCGGCCTCCAGGCGCTCGTGCGCCTGCCGCTGGATCAGAGCCGCCGGGATCGCCGCGCAGGGCTCAGCATCGGCACTTTCATCAGCGGCTATCCGGGCTCTCCTCTCGGCGGCTACGATTTAGCCCTCCAGCAGGCGCGCCCCCTCCTCGAGCGCCACGACATCGTCCACGTGCCCGGCGCCAACGAGGAGCTGGCGGCCACGGCCATCAGCGGGACCCAGATGCTGGACACCTACCCGCACTCCCGCGTGGACGGCGTGGTCGCGCTCTGGTACGGCAAGGGGCCCGGGGTGGATCGGAGCGGCGACGCCCTGAAGCACGGGAATTTCGCCGGGACCAGCCGGCACGGCGCCGTCGTCGTCCTGAGCGGCGAGGACCACGAGGCCAAGAGCTCCACGATGCCGTACCAGGACGACTACGCGTTCCTCTCCGCCGGCATCCCCATCCTCTACCCGGCGTCCACGGGCGAGTTCCTGACGCTTGGCCTCCACGCGATCGCGATGTCGCGCCTGAGCGGCTGCTGGGTGGCGATGAAGCTCGTGGGGGCTCTCGCCGACGGCGGCGAGACCGTGGAGATCGGGCCGGACCGGCCATCTATTGTGATCCCCGAGCTCACGATTGACGGCCGGCCCTTCACGAAGTCCACGGACTTCACCTTCTTCCCGGGGCTGAACATCGAGACGGAGCGCCAGCTCTTCTACGAGCGCCACCGGGCCGTCCTCGCCTACGCGCGGGCGAATGGCCTAGATCGCGTTATGGTGCGCTCGGCACGCGACAGCCTCGGTATCATCACCGCTGGCAAGAGCTACGCCGACACGCTGCAGGCGCTGGGGGATTTCGGCCTCGACCGCGCGACGCTCCAGAGCCTCGGCGTCCGGCTCCTCCGCGTCGGCCTGATCTACCCCCTCGACGCCGACCTCGTCCGAGACTTCGCCCGGGACCTTGAAGAAGTCATCGTCGTCGAGGAGAAGCGAGGCTTTCTCGAAGCCCAGGTCAAAGAGGCGCTCTGCGGGCTCCCGCGCGGCGTCCGGGTCGTGGGGAAATTCGATGCGAGCGGCGCCCCGCTCTTCCCCATCCAGGGCGGGATGGACAGCGACCTCGTAGCCGAGCGCCTCGGCCCTCGCCTCCTGACGCACGCCCCGGATCACGCGGGAATCCTCGGCCGCCTGGCGGAGCTGCGGGTGATCCGCACTCGCCAGTACGAGACGCTCCCGGGGCGCACCCCGAATTACTGCTCGGGCTGCCCCCACAACATCTCGACCCGCCTGCTGGAGGGCGAGCTGGCGTGGGGGAGCCCCGGCTGCCACTCCTTCGCCTCCATCATCGAGCAGCCGGAGCGCCACATCGTCTCGATGACCCAGCTGGGCGGCGAGGGGGTCCCGTGGATCGGACTCGCGCCGTTCACCGACCGCCCCCACATCGTCCAGAACGTGGGCGACGGGTCGCTCTTCCACTCGAGCTACCTGAACATCCGCTTCTGCGTGGCCGCGGGGGCCAACATCACGTTCAAGATCCTCTACAACGGCTACGTGGCCAACACGGGCGCCCAGGAGATGGTCGGCGGCAAGCCGATCCCCGAGCTGACGCGCCTCCTCGAAACCGAAGGGGTCCGGCGCCTCGCCGTCCTGACCCAGGACCCCGGGGCCTATCGGACCGCCGGGCTGGCCTCGACGGCCCGCGTCTACCCGGTGGAGGAGCAGGAGCGCGTCCTGAAGGAGTTGGCCGAGACACCGGGCGTCACCGTCCTCATCTACGACGGGACGTGCGCCAACGAGCGGCGGCGGCGTCAGAAGCGCGGCCTGCTGCCGATCCCGAACAAGTTCGTGGTGATCAATGAAGAGGTCTGCGAGAACTGCGGCCACTGCGGCGCCCTGACCAACTGCATGTCGCTCCACAAGGTGGAGACCGAGTTCGGGCCGAAGACCCAGATCCACACCTCTTCCTGCAACCAGGACTACTCCTGTCTCGGGGGCGACTGCCCCTCCTTCGTGACCGTGGAGACCCAGGAGGGAACGGGTTACCGCCGGCCGATGCCGCCATTGCTGGACATCGACGCGGTCCCGGAGCCGGCCGACAAAGTGGGGCTCGAGCGTCCTTACCACGTCTATATCCCCGGCGTCGGGGGAACCGGCGTCATCACCATCAACGCTCTCCTCTGTTATGCAGCGCTCATGGACGGGCGATGCGTTCTCAGTTACGACCAGACCGGCGCGGCCCAGAAGTGGGGCCCCGTCCTCTCGAGCCTCGTGCTCGCTGCCCCCGGCCAGCCCCTGGCGGCGAACAAGGTCGGCGCCGGCAAGGCCGACCTCTACCTCGCCTTCGACCTGATGGCCGCCGCCGGCCGCGTGAACCTGGACCGTTGCGATCCGCGCCGGACGGCCGCCGTGATCAATACCACGCTCCTTCCGAGCGGGGAGATGGTCCGGCAGGTCACCTTTTCTCCGCCGGTCGAGGCGATGAGGGAGGCGATCGCGCGCTTCACCCGGGCCGAGCTGAACGTCTCGGTGGAGGCGCGGCGTCTGGCCGAGGCCCTGTTCGGCGACTACATGACCACCAACCTCTTCGCCCTGGGCGTCGCGTATCAGGCGGGGCTCCTGCCGCTCACGGTGGAGAGCATCGAGGGCGCGATCCGGCTGAACCGGGTGCAGGTGGAGCAGAACCTCCAGGCGTTCCGGTACGGACGGCTCTACGTCGCCGACTCCAAGCGGATGAGCGTCCTGGCCGAGCCTCCCCGGCGCACGTTCGAGGACGAGCAGGCCGGCGTGCTGGCGCGTCTCTCCGGCGCGGAGGCCCGCGCCTACGTCTCGCTCCTGGATCGCTGCGCCCACCTGGACGAGGAGTCGCGCCGGCTGCTGGCGATCCGCATCGGCGAGCTCATCGACTACCAGGGCGCCCGGTATCCCGAGCAGTACGTCGAGTTCGTGCTCTGGGTGGCCGCGTGCGAGCGGAGGGCCGCGGAGGGCCGGTCGGCGATCACCCACGCGGTGATCCGCTCCCTCTACAAGCTGATGGCCTACAAGGACGAGTACGAGGTCGCCCGCCTCCACTTGAAGCCGGCGTTCCGCGCTGAGACGCTGGGCCTCTTCACCGCCCCGCGCCGCCTCGTGCACCACTTTCACCCGCCCCTGCTGCGGGCGCTGGGGCTCAAGCGGAAGCTCGCGCTCGGCCCGTGGTTCACCCCGGTGCTGCGGCTGCTCCGGGCGATGCGCCGCCTCCGCGGGACGCCCTGGGACGTGTTTGGCTACGCCGCCGTGCGCCGGGAAGAGCGCCGCCTGATCCCGTGGTACACGGCGCTCGTCGAGGCGGCCCTCGGCCACCTCGACCGCGACACCTATCCCCTGGTCGTGGAGGTCGCCCAGCTCCCCGACGGCATTCGCGGCTACGAAGAGATCAAGCTCGGGAACGTGAGGGTGGTCCGCGAGCGGGCCCAGAAGCTGATGGAGCGCCTGGTTGACGCGAAGGTCTCGGTGACCGCCCGGCCCTGATGTCCGTTTCGATCACCAATTCCAAGCTCATCTACGACGGGCTTAAGGCCTGCGACGTCAAGCTCATCGCCGCCCTGCCGGAAACCTGGCTCGTCCACCTGATCCGCATGGCGGATGAGGACCGCGCGATGACCCTGGTGCGCGTCGCGCGCGAAGAAGAGGCGATCGGCATCGCCGCCGGCGCCCACCTGGCCGGCGTCAACGCGGCCCTCCTCATGCAGAACCACGGCTTCCTGGCGGCCATCAACCCCATCGTCTCCCTGGCGTTCCTCTACAAGATCCCGCTCCTTATGCTGATCAGCTACCGCGGACATATGGGTGAGAAAGACCCCTGGCAGACCCAGGGCGGCCTCGTTACCGAGCCGGTCTTACGGGCCCTGGGCATCCCCACCTCGACGCTCACGATCCCCCACGACATCCCCCGGCGGCTCAAGGAGGCCCAGACGCTCGCTCACGCCTCCCTGACGCCTGTTGCGGTCCTCTTGCCGCGCGAGCTGATGTGGGAGGAGGCGTAGGTGCGAACCTCCGAGGCTCTCCGTGCGATCTATCCCGAGCTGGAGCGCCGGATCATCGTGACGATCATGGGCGCGACGGCGTCGGAGCTCTACGCCCTCGGCCACCGCCCGAACTTCTTCTACCTCGAGCACTCCATGGGGCTCGCCTCCTCCATGGGGCTGGGCATCGCGCTGGCGCTGCCGGCGGAGCAGGTTATCGTGCTGGACGGCGACGGCTCGCTCCTGATGAACCTGGGCACCCTCAGCACCATGGCCCGCTACAAGCCGGGCAACCTGCTCCACATCGTCCTCGACAACGAGAGCCTCCTGTCGGTTGGCGGCTTTCCCACCGCCACGGCCACGGGCACCGACCTGGCCGGCGTCGCCCGGGCATCCGGGACCCCGCGCGTGCTGGAAGCGAGGACCGTCGCCGATTTCAAGCTCGCCGTGTCGGAGGCCCTGGCGAGCCACACGCTGACGACGATCGTGACCAAGGTGGAGGCCGTGGCGCCCTCGTCGTACCACATGGACCTGACGCTCCTGGAGAACCGCTTCCAGTTCTGGCGCTGCCTCCGGGAGAGGAGACGCGCCCCTTGATGGATGTTCCGAAAACGCGCTACGCGAAGAGCGGCGACGTTCACGTGGCCTATCAGGTTGTCGGGGAGGGCCCGCTGGATCTCGTGTTCGTACCGGGCTTCGTGTCCCATCTGGAATTCGACTGGGAAGTGCCCGGCATAGCGCGCTTCCTTCAACGGCTGGCTTCCTTTTCGCGGCTCATCAGGTTCGACAAGCGTGGAACCGGGCTGTCCGACCGCCCCCCGGGGGTTCCAACCCTGGAACAGCGCATGGACGACGTGAGGACAGTCATGGACGCAGTGGGCTCCGAGAAGGCTGCGCTCCTCGGGATCTCAGAAGGGGGGCCCATGTCGCTCCTGTTCGCTGCGACCTATCCCCAGCGGACTTCCGCCCTGATCCTCTACGGCTCGTATGCCAGGCGGGCCTGGGCGCCTGACCATCCGTTCGGAAAAACGGCGGCGGAGATGGATCGTGTCCTGGAAGCCCTCGAGCGAGACTGGGGTGGTGGGGCGGCCATTGACATATGGGCACCCAGCAAGCTCGCGGACGAGCGCTTCACCCAGTTGCGAGCGAACTACCTGCGGCTTGCCGCAAGCCCGGGGGCGGCAGTAGCGATCATACGAATGAACATGGAGATTGACGTCCGGCATATCCTGCCTGCGATTCGCGTGCCGACACTCGTAATCCACCGCACCGGCGACCGGCTCACGCATGTCGAGCAGGCGCGATACATGGCCGAGCACATCGTGGGGGCCAACCTTGTGGAGCTGCCCGGGATCGATCACACGCCCTATGTGGACGGGGACCCGATCCTGGATGAGGTGGAGGAGTTTCTCACCGGAGTTCGTCACCGGGCCGAGCCGGACCGGGTCCTGGCCACAGTGCTCTTCACCGACATCGTGGGCTCGACGGAGCGAGCCGCCGAGCTGGGCGATCGCGGGTGGCGGGATCTCCTTCAGAGCCATCACGCCCTGGTCCGCAGAGAACTGGCCCGGTTTCGCGGGCGCGAAATCGACACGGCCGGCGACGGCTTCCTGGCGACCTTTGACGGCCCCGCCCGGGCCATCCGCTGCGCCGGCGCTATCAGCGACGCCGTGAGGCAGCTCGGCATCGAGATCCGAGCCGGCCTGCATACCGGCGAGTGCGAGATCATGGGAGACCGGATCGGCGGCATCGCGGTGCACATCGGCGCCCGGGTGGCGGCAATGGCCGCTCCCGGCGAGGTGCTCGTCTCGAGCACCGTCAAAGACCTGGTGGCCGGGTCGGGGCTTGAGTTCGAAGACCGCGGGACACACACCCTCAAAGGCATTCCGGGGGAGTGGCGCCTCTTCGCCGTCCGCCGAGCACATGGAGACCGTTGAGGCGGATCTTTTGATCCTCGGCGCGGGTGGGGCGGGGCTCTGCGCCGCGCTCCACGCCGCCGATCGAGCGCCCGGCCTGGCGATCACCGTGGCCGTGAAAGGACTGCTGGGCCGCGCCGGCTGCACGCGGATGGTGCAGGGCGGCTACAACGCCGTCCTCACGCCGCCCGACTCCCTGGAGGCCCACTTCCTGGACACGCTCCGGGGCGGCGCCTGGATCAACGACCAGGAGCTGGTTTGGACGCTGGTCAACGAGGCGCCGCGGCGTGTCCTCGAGTTGGAGGCGCGCTACGGCTGTTTCTTCGACCGCACGGACGACGGAAGGATCCATCAAAAGCCTTTTGCTGGGCAATCTCACGACCGGACGATCCACAAGGGCGACCTGACAGGCATCGAGATCATGAACCGCTTGACCGAGCAGGTCTGGGCGCGGCCCTCCATCCGCGCCCTCGAGGAACACCGGGCCGTCGAGCTCCTCCAGGATGACGCCGGCCGCGTCGGCGGCGCGCTCCTCCTCGACATGAGGCGTGGGTCCTTCGTCCTCGCCCGGAGCCGGGCCACGCTCCTGGCCATGGGCGGCGGCCCCACGATGTACAAGGTGATCGCGTGCTCGGCCGACAAGGCCGCCGACGGGATCGCGCTCGCCTACCGCGCGGGGCGCCGCTCAAGGACATGGAGATGGTCCAGTTCCACCCCACGGGCCTCGTGATCCCCAATTCGCTGATGACGGGGGCGCTCCTGGAGGAAGGCCTCCGCGGCGCCGGGGGACGGCTCCTGAACGGGCCCGGCGAACGCTTCATGGCCCGCTACGATCCCGCCCGCCTGGAGCGTTCGACGCGCGACCTCGTCTCGCGGGCCGCCTTCACCGAAGTCCAGGAAGGACGCGGAACGCCCAACGGCGCGGTCTGGATCGACGTCTCCCATCTGGGCGCCAGGTTCGTGGAGGAGAACTTCAGGGGGATGGTCAGGCGGTGCCGCGACTTCGGGAAGGACCTGGCCCGGGAGCCCGTGGAGGTGGGGCCGACGGCGCACTTCCTGATGGGGGGCGTGGTCATCGATTCGACCTGCCACACGGCGCTCGAAGGGCTCTTCGCGGCCGGGGAGGATGCCGGCGGCGTGCACGGCTCCAACCGCCTCGGGGGGAACGGCGTCGCCGACTCCACGGTCTTTGGCGGCATCGCCGGCGACGTGATGGCCGACTGGGTGGTAGGCCGCCCGCTCCCAGCGGTCTCGACCGCGCGCGCAGGGGAGATCTCCGGGCGACTGTCGGCGCCGCTCGGCGGCGTTGACGGCGCAGCGCTCTACTCCCTGCTGGCGCGGCTCCGCTTGCTCATGTGGGAGCGGGTGGGGCTCATCCGGGACGGGGCTGGGCTCGAGTCCGCCCTCGTCGAGATCGAGGAGATCGAGCAGCGCGGCGCGGCGGTTGCCGTTCCGGGCGGGCCGGAGTATAACCTTGCCTGGCAGGACTGGCTCAATCTAACAAACATGACGACGGCGGCGGGGCTGATCGCGCGAAGCGCGCTCGAGAGGACGGAGAGCCGGGGCTCTCACTTCCGCCGGGACTTTCCGGAGTCCGACCCCCGCTGGCTCGTCAACGTGCTGGCGCAGGCAGAGGGCAAGGGGGCCCGCGTGAGGACCAAGCCCGTCCGCTTCACCCGGGTTCGCCCCGAGGTGGAGCGGCCGGAGCCGCTCACCGTTGAGGTCGGCGATTAAGTCAATTACTCATGCCTGACCCCAACCGGGTGGTGGGCGGGACGCTCGTCCTCCTGGGGATCCTCTCCCTCTGGGAGGGTCGCCGGCTTTACGCGCTGAGGACCGAGATGGTGGCCGGCGCCGTCGTGGGGGACGACACCTTCCCGCTGATCGTCGGGGTCGCGATGCTCCTCCTGGGGGCGAGCATCCTCTTCGTGGCCAGGCTGCCGCAGGTGAAGGTCGCCCGGCCGTACGGGGAGCCCCGCATGCGGATGATCCTGGGGGCGGGCGTCCTGGCGGCCTACTGGGTGATCCTTCCCTACCTCGGCTACACGGGGAGCACCGCCCTCGCCTCCACCGGGCTCTTCCGCGCGATGGGCGGCTACCGCTGGCCGCTTGCGCTCCTGTTCGGGGGCGTGACGACCGGCCTGCTCTACCTCCTGTTCCGGGTGTGGCTCCTCCAGCCTCTCCCGACGGGCCTCCTGGGACTCTGATGGACGTCCTGAGCCACCTCGCGAGCGGGTTCGCGGCGGCGCTGACCCCGACCAACCTCCTGATGGCCCTCCTCGGCTCCCTCCTGGGGACGCTGGTCGGCGTCCTGCCGGGGCTCGGCCCGACGGCGGCGATTGCGATCCTCTTCCCGCTGACCACCGTCCTCCCGCCCGTTCCTGCCATCATCATGCTCGCGGGAATCTACTACGGCGCCATGTACGGCGGCTCCACGACGGCGATCCTCCTCAACATCCCGGGCGAGGTGGCGTCGGTCCCGACCTGCCTCGACGGCTACCCGATGGCCCAGCAGGGGCGGGGCGGGGTCGCCCTCGGGATCTCCGCCATCGGTTCCTTCTTCGCGGGCACCCTGGGGGTGGTGGCGCTTACCTTCTTCGCGCCGTTCCTCGCGGATCAGGCGCTCAGGTTCGGCCCGCCCGAGTACTTCGGCCTCATGGTTCTCGCCTTCACGGTCATCGCCTCGCTCTCGGGCGGCTCGCTCGTCAAGGGCTTCGCCATGGCCTTCCTCGGCTACTTCATCTCGCTGGTCGGGCTGGGGCCGTCCACGGCGGAGCCGCGCTTCACCTTCAACTGGGGGCCGCTCATGAGCGGCGTGGACCTGATCGCCCTCATCGTCGGCCTCTACGCTATCTCCGAGGTCTTCATCGGGCTCGAGGAGGCGCGCGTGGCCATCACGCAGAAAATCCGGAACGTCTTCCCGCGCCTCGCCGACCTCCGGGCAGCCTTTCCCGCGATCCTGAGAGGGACGGGCATCGGCTTCTTCCTGGGGCTCCTGCCCGGCTGCGCCCCCGGCGTGACCGTCTTCATGGCCTACGACGCCGAGAAGAAGCTCTCGAAGCATCCCGAGCGCTTCGGCAAAGGCGCCATCGAGGGCGTGGCCTCGCCCGAGTCGGCCAACAACGCGACCTCCTCGGCCGGATTCATCCCCCTCCTGGCCCTGGGCATCCCGGCCTCGGCGCCGCTGGCCGTTCTGCTCGGCGGGCTCCTGGTGTACGGCCTCCAGCCGGGGCCTCTCCTCTTCCAGAAGAACCCCGACTTCGTCTGGACCGTCATCGCGAGCCTCTACGTCGGGAACGTGATCCTGCTGATCCTGAACCTTCCCCTGATCGGCATGTGGGTGTGGCTCACCCGGATTCCGTACGGCATTCTGGGGCCGGTGATCCTGCTGCTGGCGTTCATCGGCGCCTACTCGGTGCGGAACAGCTTGTTCGACGTGGGGGTGAGTCTCGTGTGCGGCGCGATGGGCTTCTTCCTCCGGAGGCACCAGTGGCCGCTCGCGCCCCTGCTCCTGGCCTTCATCCTGGGCCCGCTCCTCGAGAAGTATCTGATCCAATCCCTCTCCATGAGCGGCGGGAGCCTCCTGATCTTCTTCCAGCGCGGGATCTCGCTCGCGCTGATCGTGGGCGCGGCCCTGTTGCTGTTGACCTCCCTCGCGCTCGTGCGCTACACGAGCCGGCGGGTGAAGGAAGAGACCGCGGAGGAACTGGCGCTGTAGCGCATCTATCAACGACAAGGAGGAACCGACGCCATGAGATGGCCTCGCATCGAGACTGTGGTGGTCGCACTGTTGACGCTCTCGCTGCTCTGGAGCCCCGCGGGAGCGTGGGGGCAGGAGTACCCGACCAAGCCCATCGAGATCGTGGTGCCCTTCGTCCCGGGCGGGGGGACGGACCTGATCGCGCGGCTGGTCGCCGACTACATGGGGAAGAAGTGGGGCCAGCCCATCCTCGTCGTGAACAAGCCCGGCGGCGGTGGGATCATCGGAGCCCGAGCGGCGCTCAAGGATGCGCGGCCCGACGGCTACACGGTCCTCATCGACATCCACACGACCTCCTCCATGCATATCGGCGCCTGGAAGACGCCCCAGCTCACCCTGGCCGACCGGAAGTACGCGGCGCGGGTCGTGCGTGACCCCATGGTCTTCGCGGTGAAGGCCGACGCGCCGTGGAAGAACTTCAAGGAGTTCTCCGACTGGGTGAAGGCCAACCCCGACCAGCTCGTCTGGTCCAGCGTCGGCCCCTCCGGCCCGTCCCGCTACACCGCCTACGACTGGTTCACCCAGATCGGCGTGGACCCCGTGAAGACGAAAATGGTCATCACCGAAGGGGCGGGGGATTCCTTCGCCAAGCTGGCCGGCGGACACGTCGTGATGGCGATCCACTCGGTGGCCGAGGCCAACGCCATGCTGAAGGCCGGGAAGATCCGGCTCCTGGCCGTGCTCTCGCCCTCGCGCATCAAGTACATCCCCGACGTGCCGACGGCCGAGGAACAGGGCGTGATGAGGGGCGTGCGCGTCCAGTGGTGGGCCTCCGTGGCGTTCCCCGCCGCGACTCCCGACCCCATCGTGAAGAAGTGGGAGTCGGCCGTCGCCGAGATGGTGAAGGACCCCGCGTTCCTGGCCGGCGCCGAGCGGATCAGCATGAACATCGACTTCCTCCCCGCCGCCGAGATGCGCGCCTTCGTCGAGAAGGAGGTCGAGGGCTACACCGACATGGCCGGGAAGATCGGCATCCGGAGGTAACACCATGGAGTTCGACGTCAAAGAGTTCATGCGGGTGTGGAACGACCACGACGTGGACGGGATCATGGCCCAGATGACCGACGACGTGGTCTTCGAGCCGTCCTTCGGGGAGGCGCCCTGGGGCGCCCGCTACGTCGGGGCCCGGGAGGTCCGGGCCGGCATCGAGAAGAACATGCGCAACATCCCCGACCACCGCTGGGACGAGCTC
>JACPCF010000153.1 GCA_016179965.1 Candidatus Rokuibacteriota bacterium
CGCCCCACCCGCCGTGGTAGGCTCACGGTGAACCCTCATGAAGGGAGGAGCAAGCATGCGTCAGGCCATCATCGCGATCGTCCTGCTCACCGCCCTCGGCTGCGCCTCGGCGCCGCCACGGCCGGTGCAGAGCGGCTTCGAGGACATCCCGGTCCCGAAGGGCCTCGAGTTCAAGGCCGACAAGTCCACGATCATCGAGTCACCGAGCGTCAAGGCGGCGCGCCAGGTGTACGCGGGACGCATCGAGCCCGAGAGCCTCGCCACCGCCTTTCGCACGAACCTCGAGGCCAACGGCTGGCGCCACATCACCTCCACCAGCGCGCCGGGCAAGGGGACGACCCAGGTCTACGAGAAGGGTGGCAACTCGCTCCAGGTCCAGATCTACGAGGGCTGGTGGAACACCCTCGTGGAAGTGACGACCACCCGCGTCCTCTCCGCCCCCACTTCTACCACGCGTTAAGCGTTTCCTCGCGTGTGGGCGAGGCCGGTGGCGGCGGCCCGGTCCACGATCCATTGGAGCGTGCCGCGCTCGGGCCGCACCATGGAGGCCGGCGCCGCGTGGGACGGTTTCCCCCCCAGCACGCCCCGGAGCCGCTCGGCTTTGTCCCCCCCGCTGACCAGGAAGAGCACCGACGCCGCGCTGTTCAGCACCGGCAGGGTCAGCGTGATCCGGTAGCCCTTCACCGCTTCCACATAGGCGGCCACCGCGAGGCGGGTCACTTCCCGGAGCGCCGGCGAGTGGGGGAAGAGCGAGGCGGTGTGGCCGTCGGTCCCCAGGCCCAGCAGGATCAAATCGAACCGCGGGCGCTCGCCCCGCTTCAGCCCGAACGCGGTCTGAAGCTCGCCCGCGTACTCGGCCGCCGCGAGGTCCGGGTCGGCCGCCTCCCCCCGCATCCGGTACACGTTCTCGGGGCGGACCGGGACCTTGGAGAGGAGCAGCTCGTGGGCGAGGCGGTAGTTGGAGTCGGGGTGGTCGGGCGGGACGCAGCGCTCATCACCCCAGAACACCTGAACCCGCCCCCAATCCACGCGAGACAGGAAGGGTTCGGAGGCGAGGCGAGCGTAAAGGCTTCGCGGGGTGGCGCCGCCCGAGAGGGCGACGCGGAACGTTCCCAATTCGGTTAGCGCTTTGGCCGCAACCTCGACGAAGTGGTTGGCGGCCTCTTCGGCCAGCGCCGCCGCCGTCGCGACAACTAGGACATCCGCTACGGGCGATGCCATCGCCGTCCGTCGCGCTCGATGAAGGCGTCCGCCTCCGCCGGCCCCCAGGCGCCCGCCTCGTAGTTCGGGAACTTCGCCGCCGGCCCGCCGGCCCACGCTTCCAGCACCGGCGTCAGGACCTGCCAGGCCACGTCCACCCAGTCCCCACGCGCGTAGAGCGTCGCGTCGCCGTGGATGGCGTCCAGCAGAAGGCGCTCGTAGGCCTCCGGCGGTTCCCCGCCGAAGGAGGCGCCGTAGCGGAAGTCCATGGTGACCTGGCGGATGTCGATCTCGGGGCCGGGGAGTTTCGCCCCGAACGTCAGCGCGATCCCCTCGTCGGGCTGGATCCGCACGACCAGGAGGTTCGGGTCGATCCGGTCCGCGGGGTCAGGCCGTCGGAAGAGGAGATGCGGGGTGCCCCAGAACTGGATGGCGATCTCGCTCGCCCGCTTGGGCAGGCGCTTGCCCGTCCGGAGGTAAAACGGCACGCCCGCCCAGCGCCAGTTGTCCACGAAGAGCTTGAGCGCGGCGAAGGTCTCGGTCGTCGAATCCGGCGCCACGCCCTTCTCGCTTCGGTACCCCGGCACGCGCTGGGCCTCCAGGAAGCCGGGGCCGTACTGGCCGCGGACGGCCGCCTGGTCCACCGTGTCGGGCGGGATGGGGCGGATGGCGCGCAGCACCTTGGTCTTCTCGTCGCGGACGGGATCGGCGTCGAAGGAGACCGGCGGCTCCATGGCCACCAGGCAGAGCAGCTGGAGAATGTGGTTCTGGATCATGTCCCGCAAGGCGCCGGCTTCCTCGTAGTAGGCGCCGCGCCCCTCCACGCCGAGGCTCTCTGCCACGGTGATCTGGACGTTATTGACGTGGTTCCGGTTCCAGAGGGGCTCGAAGATGCCGTTGGCGAAGCGGAAGACCAGGAGGTTTTGGACCGTCTCCTTTCCCAGGTAGTGGTCGATGCGGTAGACCTGATCTTCCGTGAAGACCTGGGAGACGATCCGGTTCAGGTCCCGCGCGCTCGCCAGGTCGCGGCCGAAGGGTTTCTCGATGATGATGCGCGTCCAGCCGTTGGTTCCCCGGTGGAGGCCGGAGGCGCCCATCCGGGTGACGATCGCCGGGTAGAGGCTCGGCGGCGTGGAGCAGTAAAAGAGCCGGTTGCCGCCGCTGCCTTTGTCGGTCTCCAGTTGCCTCAGGAGGGCGCCGAGCCGCTCGTAGAGCGCGGGATCGGCGGGATCCCCCGGGCAGTAGTAGAGGGAGGACGCGAAGCGGTCCCAGACGTGGGCCGCGGGGGGCTGGACTCGCGCGAACTCGCCTATCGCCTCCCGCATCCGGCGGCGGAAGTCGTCGTGGGAGATCTCCGACCGCGCCACGCCGACGATGAGGAACGGCTCGGGCAGCACGCGCCCCTGGAAGAGGCTCCAGAGGGCGGGGACGAGCTTCCGCTTCGTCAGGTCGCCCGAGGCCCCGAAGATGATCAGCGCGAACGGCTCGTCCCAGGGCATGGGCAGCTCTCAGGCCCGAGGGTCGCTGCGCCGCACGGGATGACCGCCGAAGGCGTGGCGGAGGGCGGCCAGCATCCGGTCGGAGAACGGGTCGCTCTGGCGGGAGCGAAAGCGCCTGAAGAGCGAGAGCGCGAGGATCGAGGCGGGCACGTCCTTGTCCAGAGCGTCCTGAACCGTCCAGCGCCCCTCTCCGGAGTCCTCCACGTACCCCTTGATGCCCTCGAGCTGCGGGTCGGCCCTGAGGGCGAGCTCGGCGAGCTCGAGGAGCCAGGAGCGGACGACGCTCCCCTGGTTCCAGAGGTGGGCGATGGCAGCCAGGTCCAGCTGGAACTCCGAGGCGTGGAGCAGCTCGAACCCCTCGGCGTAGGCCTGCATCAGCCCGTACTCGATCCCATTGTGGATCATCTTGACGTAGTGGCCGGCGCCGTGGCCGCCCACCCAGGCATAGCCGTCGGGCGGCGCGAGCGTCCTGAAGGCCGGCTCCAGCCGCTCGAAGACCGGCCGCTCGCCGCCGATCATCAGGCAGTAGCCGTGCTTGAGCCCCCAGACGCCCCCGCTCGTTCCCACGTCCAGGTAGTGGATCCCCCGCGGCGTGAGCTCGCCGGCGCGTCGCAGATCGTCCTTGTAATACGAGTTTCCGCCGTCGATGATCGCGTCGTTGTGGGCCAGCAGCGGCGCCAGCGCCCGGATGGCTTCTTCGGTGGGGGCGCCGGCCGGCACCATGAGCCAGACGGCGCGCGGCGGGGCGAGGGCGCGGACGAGGTCGTCGAGCGAGGTCGCTTCCGTGGCGCCCTTCAGCGCCAGCGCGCGCCGCGCTTGGGCTGAGAGATCGTAGGCCACGACCGCATGCCCCCCGCCCAGGAGGCGCTCCACCATGCCGGCTCCCATCCGGCCGAGGCCAACGAATCCGAGTTGCATCGAACCCTGAGGGGACGGCGTTTAGTGGGCGGGGACGACGCGGGCCAGCATCGCCGTGAACTTCTTGAGGGTGTCCACCGGGTCTTTGCCTCCCAGGTGGACGCGGATCACGCGGCGCCCCTTGTTCCGGAGGGCCTGGAGGTCGCCCAGGGCCTGGGCGTTCTTCAGCACCGCGAAGCTGTAGGCCTCGCCCGGGATCGCCAGATCGTGAGCGTCGTCCGCCGTCAGCTGAATGAAGAGGCCACTGGGCGGGCCGCCCTTGTGGAGTTGCCCCGTGGAGTGCAGGTAGCGCGGGCCCATCCCCACCGTGACGGCGAGCTTGGTCTTGTCGCGCATGACCCGACGGAGCTCCTGAACCGCCTCGAGGAGTTCGGGCTTGAGCGGCAGGTAAGCCTGGAAGGCCAGGTAATCCCCCGGCTTCGCCAGCGCCATGTGGGCGCCGAGCCCCTCCGCGACGGTCAGGGGCTTCGTGCCCGCGCCCGTCATGAGCGCGATACCGTCTTCTTCGCGATCAACCGACCACTCCGGCAACCGGCGGCTCGTGCGGTATGCCGTCAGGAGCCTGGCGGTGATGTCCTTCGACTCCTGGACGTTGGGCTCGTCGAAGGGGTTCACCTGGAGGAGCGCCCCGATCGTGGCGGTCGCGATCTCCCAGCGGTAGAACTCGGTGCCGATGTCCAAGGAGTCTCGGAGCCGGATCCTGATCACGGGGTGGCCGGCCTCCTCCAGAGCGGCCAGGCTCGACTCCAGCGCGACGGCCTCGTCGGCCAGCGTCATGGCCACGAACACCCGGTCGGGGCCGTACACCGCCGGGGCTCCCAGCGGCTCGCCATCCACGGGAATGAGACCGCGCCCGTTCTTGCCGAGGCTCTCAGCGAGGAGCTGCTCGAACCACGGGCCGAAGGGGGTGATGCCCGGGGAGAAGACGAACGTGACCTTGTCGCGTCCCGCCTTGGCCAGCGAGGCGAGCCTGGCGCCGAGCGTGACGCCGGGGTTGTCCCGGATCGGCACCGAGTCGCCGGCCTCTTCCACCGCGGCCACGGCCCGGTCGAGGATCCCCGCCACGTCCACGCCGACGAGGGCGCCCGGCAGGAGGCCGAAGTACGAGAGGGCCGAGTAGCGGCCGCCGATCGTCGGCGGGTTGAGGAAGACCTTGCGGAAACCCTGGCTCTTCGCCAGCTTCTCCAGCGGCGTCCCGCCGTCGGTGATCGCCACGAACTGGAGCCCCGGCTTGCCGCGCGATCCCTTCTCGATCTGCTCCCGGAAAAAGGCGTAGAACGCCATCGTTTCGGCGGTGAGACCGGACTTCGATGAGACGACGATGAGCGTGCGGGGCAGGTTGATCTTGTTCGTCGCCGCCTTGACGGCCGCCGGGTCGGTCGAGTCCAGGACCACGAGGTCCGGGAAGCCCATCTTCGGGCCGAACGTGAGCGAGAGGACCTCCGGGCAGAGCGTGGCTCCGCCCATCCCGAGTAGCAAGACGTGGGTGTAGTGGGCCCGGCGGATGTCGTCGGCGAACTCTTTCAGATCGTCGGCGTGCTGTCGCATCAGCGTCGGGGAGGTCAGCCAGCCGAGCCGATTGCGGATCAGCGCCTGCTGGGCGCCGTCGTCGGTCCAGACGGACGCGTCCTTAATCCAGAGACTCTCGATGAACCCGCGATCCTCCAGCGTCCTCACCGCCTCGGCTGCCATCCGGGCGAATCGCTCGGCTGGCGTCGGGGGCGGAGGGCGGGGCGGTGGTGGAGGTGGGGGCGGAGGTGGCGGGGGCGCCGCGGGGGGGCTTTGGTGCCGGACGGGCCGGCACCCGCGGGGGCGCCTCGACGACACCGGCCTCCCGGTCGAACTCCTGGATGACCTTCGACATCTCGTCCGCCAGCGAGGGCTCGAGGGAGACGCGGTCGCGCGCCGCGGGCCGAGCGGGGGCAGCCGGGCGCTCAGGCGCGGGCCGCGCGGCCGGGCGCGGGGGCGGCTCCTCGACGGTCGAGGCCGGGCGGGCCGCGGGCCTGGCGCGGGGCGGGGGTTCCTCCTCGCGGAGCGGGGCCGGTCGAGCGGCGACCTCCCGGCGAACCGTTTTCTCGACGGCCGGCCCGGGAAATCCCTGCTCGAGCTGGGCGATCTTCTGGACCCGGCGCACATGGCGCTCCTCGCCCGAGAACTCGGTCGCGAGCCACTCGAGGATGATCTCCATCGCGGTCTCCGCGTCGAGCACGCGCGCGCCCAGGCAGAGGACGTTGGCGTCGTCGTCCGCCCGGCTCTGGCGCGCCGTGAAGAGGTCGTGGCAGAGCGCCGCCCGGACGCCTTTGATCTTGTTGGCCGCGATGGCCGCGCCGACGCCGCTCCCGCAGACGAGGATCCCCAGATCCACGAAGCCGTTTCGCACCGCGTTGCCGACGGCGCGGGCGAAATCCGGATAATCCACCGGGTCGGACGAGAAGGTGCCCAGGTCCAGGACGTGGTGGCCGTCCTGCTCCAGGGCCGCTATGATCGGCTCCTTGAGCGGATGGCCCGCATGGTCGCAGCCGAAGGCCAGGCGCATCAGTCAGTCTCCCTCTGAGCCTTCTAGTATGTCAGGAAGCGGGGCGATCCGACAATCTGATCGTACAGGCGCGACTGGCGCGTCCGGGCCTCGCCGTACTCCTCGTGCCGCCGGGGATTGGGGTTGAACGTGCGGCCTCCCCCCGTCGGTTGGGTGCTGAGGCTGGTTATGACCCCGAGGGCCTCCAGCCCCAGGAGCGCCGCGCCCCGGCTGGAAGCTTCCACCTGGGGCGACAGCCTGATCGGCCGTCCCAGGACATCGCTCAGAATCTGGCACCAGGCGGGGGAGGCGACGAGCGCCCCGCCCGAGGCGACGATCTCGTGGGGCTCCGCGGCGAAGCCCCGGAGCAGCTCGTAGAGCAGCGCGAAGCGATAGGCGATCGCTTCCATGGCGGCTTTCAGAATGTGCGCCGGGCGGTGGTCGAGCGAGAGTCCCACGATCGCCGCGCGCGCCCGTCCGCTCCAGCCGGGGCTGCGCTCCCCGGCGAAGAACGGGAGGACGGTCAGGCCGTGGCTCTCGGCGGGCAGGTGGGCGATCTTGCGCTCGGTGGTTCGCGCGTCGGGGAGCCTCAAGGTCTCGCGGCACCAGGCCACCACGTTGCCTCCCTCCGAGAGGGCGCCGCCCACCACCGAGCGCCGGCGGTCCACGCGGTAACGCCAGAGCCCCCACGGAAGCGTTCCGGGCTCCGCCGCCGTAACGATCCGCATCGCGCCCGACGTCCCAAGCGTGAGGGCGACGCGTTCAGGGGATCCGCAACCCGAGCCGATGTTGGCGCAGGCTCCGTCTCCGACGGCCGGAAACCACGGCACCTCGGCCAGCGGCGGCCAGCGCCGGGCAAAAGCGTTTCGGAGCCCCTGGAGCGGCGCGTCCGCTGCGGCCAGGGGAAACAGGCGATCTTCGGTGGTCATGGCGGCTTCGAGGAGCTCGGCGTCCCACGCGCACCGCGCCTGATCCAGGAAGCCGGTGCCGGACGCCAGTGAGAGGCTCGCCGCCGCGCGGCCGAAGAGGCGGAGCGCAAGATACTCCCAGAAGCCGCCCCACGTGGCAACGCGCTTGACGGTCTCAGGGTGCGCCGCGCGGAGCCAGCGAAGGCGGGCCGGGAAAAAGGTGGGGTGAATCGGGCAGCCGGTCCGGGCATGCACCGCCCGCTCGTCGAGTTTTTCCCGGAGCTCGCGAGCGGCGTCGTCGCTCCGCATGTCGGCCCACGTGTAGCACGGGGTCAGCGGCGTCCCGTCGCGGTTCATCCCGAGGAGGCTGTGCCAGAACATCGAGGTGGCCACGCCCCGGATCTCCTTCGCCCGTGCCCCGGCGCGGTGGAGGCACCCATCCAGCACGCGGCACACGGCGGCGAAGAGGCGCCGGGGGTCCAGTTCCGCGCCGCCGTCGGGGGTCGTGCGCGGCGCGTAAGGGACTTGCGCCATGACCCCTGCCAGGGCCCGGCCGCGGCGGTCGAACAGGAGGGCCCGCGTCGAGGACGTCCCCGCGTCCAGAGCCAGGATCAGGGGGGGCTCGGCCCGTGTCGGCGGGATGACGGTCATAGGCAATCTCTACGCTCTGACCGGCACTCTGTCCAGAAAATCCGTGGGGAAGGAGTACCATAGCACCATAAACCTATACGGCGGCGGGAACCCCGGCCTTCAGGCCGGGGAGGAGCCGCTGCGCCTCCTGTTCTGTTCTGATATAATAAGTAAGATGTGGCGCGCGTACGTCTTCCGCTTGGCTCCTACTCGAGGCCAGGCGCGTCGTCTCAACGAGTGCTTGCGCGACCACCGCCGACTCTACAACGCGGCCCTGGAGCACCGCCGCACGGCGTGGCAGCGCGCACGTGCCCCGATCAGCTACACTTCCCAAGCGTCCGAGCTGACCGAGATCCGGGCCGATGACTCCGAGCAGGCGCGCTGGTCCTACTCCTCGCAGCAGGCGACGTTGCGGCGACTGGACGGTGCGTTCCGGGCCTTCTTCCGCCGCGTGAAGCATGGTGAGAGGCCCGGGTACCCGCGCTTCAAGGGCCGCGACCGGTTCGACTCCGTGCTCTGGCCGGTCGACGGGGACGGCTGCGGCTGGCAGCGCGAGCCAGGGCGAGTCTACCTCCAGGGCATCGGCCACGTGAAGGTGCGCCAGCACCGCGCCCTCGAGGGCGTGATCAAGACACTCCAGGTTACGCGCGAGGGCCGCGCATGGTCCGTGGTGCTGTCCTGCGACGAGGTGCCGAAATGCCCGCTGCCGCCGAGTGGCTACAGCGTGGGGCTTGATCTCGGCGTGGCCCGGTTCGCGACGCTCACCGACGGCATTGTCATCGATAACCCGCGCCATCTTGCCGCCTCGCGCGCAGAACTGACCGAGGCGCAACAGCGACTCTCGCGCGCAAAGCGCACAAGCCACAATTCCCGACGAGCTCGGGCGCGCGTCGCAGCGATCCACCGCACGATCCGGCGCCAGCGGGCCGACTTCCACCACAAGGTGGCACGCGCCTTGGTCCGCGATTACGATGTCATCGCCGTCGAGGACCTCCGCATCACGAACATGACCCACTCGGCCCGCGGCACTCTGGAGGAGCCGGGCACCAACGTCGCCGCGAAGAGCGGCCTGAACCGATCGATTCTGGACGCCGGCTGGGGGCAATTCCTGGGCATCCTCGCGAGCAAAGCGGAAGAGGCTGGCCGCGAGATCCGGATCGTCGACCCCCGGCACACGAGCGTCACGTGTCTCGAGTGCGGAGGCCGCATGGCGCGCCCTCGGCAGGACACGGTCATCTGCGCAACACACGGCGCGTTTGACGCCGATCTCGTCGGCGCCTGGAACGTCGCCACGCGGGCCGGACTGGGCTCGCGTCAGGTCGAGCATGCCTCCTCCTGAGAAGCCCCGATCTTTAGATCGGGGAGCAGTCACGAGCCAGAAGCAGTGGGAACTGCTGGGCGTGAGGGGCTTGGCGGCGACGGACGAGAGCGCTGAGGAGTTCACGGGGACGTTGCTCATTCATCCCCTCGGCAGCGCTGAGCCGGTGGAAGCGGTCCAGATCCGCGTGAAGCGGTCCATCCTGTCCGAGCTCCGCAGCAACCTCAGTCGGCTGCTCGCGCGCTCGACCCGCTTCACCCCGCCGCCGCGCTGAGCCTGGCCTCTTGAGGTTCGGCAGGTCCCCGACGTAGAATGAACGGGCCAATTGGAGGTCTTGCCATGCCGCACATCCGCGTGTTGAGCCCGGTGGGGGAGGTGAAGCGCCACGTCCTCACGGCGCCGCCGCTCCCGTCGGATTTGAAGGGGAAGACGATCGGCTTCCTCGACAACACCAAGACGAACTTCGATCGGCTCGTCGCCGACATGAGCGGACTCCTCCGGGAGCGCTTCGGCGTGAAGGCCGTCGTCCACCGGAAGAAGGCGAACGCGGCCACCCCGGCAGCGAGAGAGATCCTGGAGGAGCTGGCCAAGGCCTGCGACCTGGTCTTCGCCGGCTCGGCGGACTGAGGGTCCTGCACGTCGTGGAGTCTCCACGACGCGGTGGAGCTGGCCAAGGGGGGCACTCCAGCCGGACTGATCGCGACCGCCACCTTCCAGCCGCTGGCCGTGAGCGAGCTCCAGGCGCTCGGAATGGGCGGCCTTCCGCTGCTGGTCATTGATCATCCGCTGGGGGGCGAGAAGCCCGAAGGGGTGCTGCGCCGGGCCCACCAGGCGGTGGAAGAGCTGGCCGCCCTCCTCGGCGCTTCCCGATGACGCTTCGCTCTGAGGTTCTGGAGCTCTCCGACTCTCCCGACGCCGTTTACGAGGCCTTCTGCGAGCGGGAGTGGTGCGACGGCCTGCCGATCATCCCCCCGACTCCCGAGCGGGTCGAAGCCATGCTCGCGGCCGTCACCGGCGATCCCGGGGAATCCCTCGGACCGCTTCCGCCCCTGTGGCGGGAGGCCACGCTAGAGAAGCTCGCGGTGAACGCCGTGATGGCCGGGTGCCTGCCGGAGCACTTCCCGGTGGTCGTGGCGGCGGTGGAGGCGATGCTGGACCCCGCCTTCAACCTCTACGGCGTGCAGGCCACCACCCACCCGGTGGCGCCGCTCCTGATCCTCAACGGCCCGTACGCGCGGGCCATCGGAATGCACGGCGGCGCGGGGTGCTTTGGCCCCGGGTTCAGAGCGAACGCAACCATCGGCAGGGCGATCCGGCTCATCCTGATGAACGTCGGCGGCGGCTGGCCCGGACGCCACGACATGGCCACCCACGGGAGCCCGGCCAAGTTCTCCTACGCCATCGCCGAGAACGAGGCGACGAACCCCTGGCAGCCGCTCCACGTCGAGCTGGGGTTTGGGCCCGACGAGTCGGTCGTCACCGTGTTCGGGGGCGAAGCGCCCCACAACGTCAACGACCATGTCTCTGCGACGGCCTCCGGCATCCTGAATACGGTGTCCGACACGGCGGCGACGCTCGGCTCCAACGTCAAGTGGTACCTCTCCCAGAGCCAGCTGCTGGTCGTCCTGGGGCCCGAGCACGCCGCCACCATCGCCGGGGACAACTTTGGGAAGGACGACGTCAGGGCGTTCGTCTTCGAGCACGCGCGCCTGCCGCTCGGCACGCTCAAGCTCGGTGGGATGTGGGGGATCCAGGACTGGCCGCGCTGGATGATGGCTGTCACGGATGACCGCACACTCTTGCCCATCGTGGCTTCGCCCAAGGAGATCTTCGTGATCGTCGCGGGGGGCGCGGGCAAGCACTCGGCCGTCGTCCCCAATTGCACCTTCAGCCGCGCCGTGAGCCGCCCGCTCACTCGCGTCCGTCCATGATCCCCACCCGCATCGTCTGCGGCGATCGCCAGATCAAAGTGAATCTCCCCGAGCGCACGCGGGTCATCCGCGCTCCCGACCCGCTCCCTGCGCTTCCGGACCCCCCCAAGACCCTGCGCGAGGCCCTCGCGGTCCCGCGAGGCATGGACCCCCTCACGAGACTCGTGGGACCCAAGGCGCGGGTCACGATCGCCTTCGACGACCCGGCGAAGCCCCTCTATCCGATCAAGGGGGGCGACTTCAGGGAACTGGCGATTCCCATCATCCTCGAGGAGCTGGAACGGGCGGGGGTGGGGCGGCACCGGGTTCGCCTGCTCTGCGCCAACGCGCTCCACCGCCAGTGGACCCGCAGCGAACTCACCCGGATCCTCGGGGCGAAACTTGTTCGGGCCTTCGGGACGTCGCGCCTCCGGTGCCACGACGCCGAGGACCCGGATCGCCTCGTCCTCCTCGGCGCAACGGCGCGGGGGATGGAGGTGGAAGTGAACCGGGCGGTGGTGGACTCGGACCTCGTGATCTACGTGGGCGTCCCCGCCACCCCGTTCAACGGCGGCTGGAAGTCCATGGCCGTGGGCCTGTCGTCCTGGCGGTCCATCCGCCACCATCACCGACCGTTCCCCCAGGCCCGGGGGATCTCCACCCAGGACCACGAGCGCTCGAGCTTCCACAAGCTGATGCGGGAAATGGGCGAGGTGATCGAGGCCGCGCTGGCCCCACGGGGGACGCGGATCCTCCAGGTGGAGGGAATCGTGAACTCGGCGATCCCGCCCGAGATCTGCGGGGTCTTCGCCGGCTCCATCGAGGACGCTCACAAGGCCTCGCTCGCGCTCCTGGACCGGCAGTTCGCGCTGCCGGTGACGGGGCAGGCCGACGTGGTCGTGTACGGCCTCCCCAACAACGACTACTACTCGCGCTACTCGGTCTTTAACCCGATCCTCCTCCGCAACCTCGCGCTCTCCTACGCGGCGGGGAGCTACCAGGGCATGCCGCTGGCCCGCGCGGGGGGGATCGCGATCTTCGCCAATCCCTGCCACCGCCAGTGGAGCGCCCAGAACCATCCCTCCTACGTCGAGCTGTTCGACAAGGTCCTGTCGCGGATGCGCGACCCCTTCGAGATCTGGGACAAGTACGCCGAGGAGTTCGCCCACCGGCCCGAGTACGTGCACCGCTACCGCACCGCCTATGGCTTTCACGGAAGCCATCCGCTGATCCTCTACGGCCAGGGGGTCTATCAGTTGAAGCACCTCTCGCGCGTCTTCCTGGCCTGCCCCGACGACCCCGCGGTGGCGCGGCGGCTCGGCTTCGAGCCGTTTTCGACGGTGGAGGAGGCCATCGCCGAGGCGGAGCGCACCCTCGGCCCCGACTGCTCGATCACCTACCAGGCGGTGCCGCCGTTCTTCTGGCCCCGCGTCTCGAGCGGGAGCGGGGGTCAGGTCTTGCAATCACACATTCCGTAGATGTCGCAATGCAAGACCTGACCCCTCAGTAGGGGCGGCG
>JACPCF010000015.1 GCA_016179965.1 Candidatus Rokuibacteriota bacterium
GCGGGGGCCGCGCTCACCCAGAGCGCGGCGCCGATGACGAGGGCGATGGCTGACAGCCGCTTCAGCATCTAGATGCGCTCGAAGGATCCGTGACGGCCGGCCCCCGTGGCGAAGCGGGTGGCGCCAGCCCGCGCCTCCTCCACGAGGGGGCGATACCCCCCGCGGCCCTCGAGCCTCAGCGCCTCCGCCAGGTCGAAGTCCCATTGGCGGTGGGCGGACATCCGGTCGGCCCGGAGGCAGATCTGGGGGAAGCGCGCGATCTCGCGCGCGAGCTTCTGGGCCTCGGCGCGCGCCTGGCCCTTGGGGACCACGCGGTTGGCGAGCCCCCATTGAAGCGCCTCCGCCGCGCCCACGGGTCGGCCGGTAAGGATCATGTCGAGCGCGCGGCTCAAGCCGATCAGCCGCGGGAGGCGGATGGTGCCGCCATCAATGAGCGGCACCCCCCAGCGCCGGCAGAAGACGCCGAACTGAGCGTCCTCCTCCATGACCCGGAGGTCGCACCAGAGCGCCAGCTCCAGGCCCCCGGCAACCGCGTAGCCGTCCACGGCCGCGATGACGGGCTTGCTCAAGAGCATCCGGCTGGGGCCCATTGGCCCGTCTCCCTCGAGCTCGGATGGATCGCGGAGGCCACGGGCCGCGAGAGCCTTCAGGTCATACCCTGCGCAGAAGCAGCCGCCGGCGCCGCAGAGCACCACCGCCAGCGCGTCGCCATCCGCCTCGGATGCCCGGAACGCCTCGCGCAGCGCAGCCGCAGTCTCGGGGTCCACCGCGTTCCGCGCCTCGGGTCGGTTGATGATGACCGTGGTGACGGGACCGTCCTTTTCGACCAGGACTTTCATGGGACGAGGCTCCTTCCTCTCAATCCATTGCGCCGACAACGGGGCCCGTGAGCCGCGCGCGGCTCCGCATCGTCGGGCCGCCGTTGCCCAGCTTCTTGGTCTGCATGGGCTGGCCCTTGCCGCAGTTGGGGATGGGGTAGAGGCGGAAGTCCGACCCCACCGCGTCCACCTTCATCAGGTAGTCTTTCGTGTCGGCCATGATGCCGCCGTCCCGGTAGAGCTGGCCGAGCTGGCCGTTGCGGATCTCGTAGACCTTGCGCGCGGAGATGCGGAAGTTCTCGCGGCTCTCGGCGATGGAGGGGATCCGGTGCCCCACGAGGTAGTAGCCGTGATCCACCTCCGCGAGGATGTCGCGCGCGTGGCGGTCGCCCCGGTCGAAGACCGTGTTGGACATGCGGATCAGCGGGACCAGGGAGGAGTCGGTGGCCTTCCAATGGCCGTTCGGGTCGCCCCCGAAGATCGCTGCCGTCTGCCGGCTGTTCATGAATCCCTTGAAGATCCCTCGGTCGATGTGGACCACGCGCTTGGCCGGCGTGCCCTCGTGGTCGTACGTGTAGTGGCCGTAGCCGGGCAGCGAGGGGTCCGAGTACGCGGTGACCAGGGGAGAGGCGACGGGCTTGCCGATCTGATGCTCGTCGAGGGTCCGCAGCAGCCAGGAGCGGCCGGCGTAGGCCGTCTCCATTTTGAGGACGCGATCCAACTCCACGGGGTGGCCGATGATCTCGTGGGAGACGAGCGTGTTGTAGTGCGGGTCCGTCACCACCACCACCTCCCGGTCGGTAGAGGGAAGGGCGGGGGCGTTGGCCAGCTCCACGGCCTCCCGCGCCAGGTCGAGCGAAAACCGGACGAAGGGCGGGAACGTCATGAACGGCTCGTTCACCCCGCGGTCGAGGATCTCCCACCCGCGCTGGTGGCCCAGGACGTCGTAGAGCTCCTGGCTCGTCCCGTTCGAGACGGCGACGACGTAGCACATGCCCTGGGTCAGGGCGAAGCCCTGGTCGATCAGCGCCCCCTCGGAAGAGGCGAAGAGCTCGCGGGAGAGCTGGGTCATGGTGGAGATGAAGTTGTACTTCACGTGGTCGTGGATGCCGCCCACCTGTCGCGAGACGTCGGTCGTGTATCTCACCATCTCGGCGAGGCTCACCGAACGGGGATCAACCTCATATTCCGCCGGAACAACGTCCTGCCTCACCTGGATCGGGTGGAGGCGCGTGTCCGTCAGCGAGTCGCCGAGGCTTCCGAACTTCTCCCTGACCGTCGCCTTCAGCTCGCCGTTGGCCATGGCGCGGCGGTAGGCCCTTTCGATGCCTCCCTTCAAGGTCTTCTCGAGCGAATCCAGGTCGGCGGCGCCGAGGGATTGGCCGAAGTAGCCGGGCCCCACCATGCGCTCGCCGGCCAGGACGCGGATCCCGAAAGAGAAGCCGTAATCCTCGCCCGAGAACTTGCTGGCGCCGTTCTCGGCGGCCGCCGCTTTGCCCTCCGCCACTTCGAGCCTGACGTCGCAGTAGCGGAGGTGGGCCAGGCTTCGGGAATGGACGGTGGCGAGGTGGCGAACCATCTCTTTGACATCGTCGATGAGGGCGATAGTGATCTTCTTAGGCATGCGGGTCTCCGAATGGCTCGACCAGGACGATCTCGCCGGGTTTCACGTCGCCACGCTCTTCCTCGATGACGATGAGACAGTTCCCCGCCACCATCGAAGTGAGGATGCCCGAACCCTGGGGGCCCGTGGTCCTGACTTCCCAGCCCCGGGGCCCGAACGTCAGAATGCCGCGCTTGAACTCCCGCCGCCCCGGTTTCTTCCTCATGGGCTCGGCCGCCAGCGCGCGGAACTGGGTCGGGAAAATCTCGCGGCGGCCGGCCAGCTTCCAGAGCGCCGGGCGGACGAAGAGGAGAAAGGTCAGCATGGAGGCCACGGGGTTGCCCGGCAGGCCGAAGAAGAGCGCCTCGCCGATCCGGCCGACGGCCAGCGGCCGCCCGGGCTGCATGGCCACCTGCCAGAAGTCGATGCCCCCGATCTCGCCGAGCACGTCCTTGACGAGATCGTAGATCCCGACCGAGACACCGCCCGAGGTCAGCACGAGGTCGGCCGCGCGGCCGGCCTCGAGGAGCCTCGCCCGGAGCTCATCGCGCACGTCGGGGACGATGCCGAAATCCATCGCCGCACCGCCGGCCTGCTCGACGAGACCCCGGAGCGAGAACCGGTTCGAGTCGTAAATCTGGCCGGGCTTGCGGGGCTCGCCGGGCTCCGCCACCTCGTCGCCCGTCGAGAGGATCGCCACGCGCACCTTCTGTCGCACGAGGACTTGGGGGAAGCCAAGCGAGGCGATGACCCCCAACTCCTGAGGGCGGAGGACGGTGCCGGCGCTGATGACGACCGCGCCGGCCCGAACGTCCTCGCCGCTGAGGCGGACGTTCGCGCCCCGGGCGATCGCCGGCACTTTGACCTGGTCGCCGGCGCGCTCGACCAGTTCCTGGGGGACCACGGCGCCGGTGCCCGCCGGCACCGGCGCCCCCGTCATGATGCGGACCGCCTGTCCCGGCTTGACCGTGCCGTCGAAGACCGAGCCGGCGGGGAGGTCGGCGATGACGTGGAGGGTGGCAGTACCCGCGGCCGGAATGTCTGAGCCCGCCACAGCGTAGCCGTCCACGGCCGAGTTGTCGGCGGGCGGCACGTCGAACGGCGCCCTGAGGTCGTCGGCCAGAACCCGGCCCAGCGCCTGAGCGACGGGGATGAGTTCCGGAGAGGTGACCGAGGTGACCTGGGCCAGGATGTGGGCTTGCCCCTCCCCGACCGAGATCATGGCGTCATTATACCCCAGCGGTTTTTGGTGTGCGCGGAGGCCTCTGCTATAGTGCGTCCTAGTTGAGCTATGGCTCAGACCTGTCCGAAGTGCGGTTACGCCCAGGTGGAGGCGGACGAGTGCCCGCGCTGCCGCGTCATCGTCTCGCGGTACCGCGCCTACCTCGACAAACTCGGCCAGCAGCCGGCAGCGCCTGGGCCGCCGGCGCCGCCGCCGAGCCCCGGGGCCGCGCCGCCGCCACCTCCGGTGGCTGGCGGGATCTGGCCCGAAGGAAGCCCGGCCGGCTTCTGGATCCGCGCCGCGGCGCTGGTTGTTGACTCGTTCGTCCTCCAGGCGGTGTTTCTGCCCTTTCAGCTCCTGATCTACTACCCGACGCTGCTGGCCGGCGGCATCGGTCGGGGGCCCGACCCGGCTCGGCTCATCGCGGTGAACGCGGGGTACTTCGTGGTCGCGATCGCGGTCTCCGCGGGTTACGCCGTGTGGATGCACGGGAAGTACGGGCAAACCCTCGGCAAGATAGCGACCGGGGTGAAAGTGGTCCAGGTGAACGGGGAACCGATCGGCTACGGGCGCGCCCTGGGTCGCTGGCTCGGCTTGTTCCTGTCCACCATCACGCTGGGCATCGGCTACCTCATGGCGGGGGTCCGCTCCGACAAGCGCTCCCTCCACGATCTCGTGGCCGGAACGCGGGTGATGAAGGTCAGCCGTCCGTGGCTGGAGGGGAAGCCCGCCGGCTTCTGGATGCGGTTTGCGGCCCTGGGAATCGACTGGCAAGCGCTGTCTCTGCTGGCGGTGCCGGTCGGGATCGTCGCGGCCATCGTCATTCCCCTGTCGGTTGCGACGGGGAGGCGGACGGCAGGGGCCGCGGCCGTCATCACCTCGGCGCTGTTTCTCGTGGCATTCGTGATCGGCTACGGCATCTGGATGCACGGCAAGTGGGGGCAGACCCTCGGCAAGATGGCGCTCGGCATGAAGGTCGTGCGCGTGGACGGGAGCCCCTTGGGCTACGGTGGCGCCTTCCTCCGCTGGATCGGCAGCGTGCTCTCGGCGCTTATTCTCTTCATCGGCTACATCATGGCCGGCCTCAGATCCGACAAGCGGGCCCTCCACGATCTCGTGGCCGGGAGCCGGGTCACCTACATCCGCTGATCGCCCGCCGTGCTATACTCCGGGCGGTGGCGCTGCCGCTCCCACTTCGAAACCGCCTGGCCGAATTGATCCTGGACTCCCTGCACGACCCCAAGGCCCGGAGCGCGCTCGGGGCGCTCGCCCGCTTCTGCGGCGAGCCCGAAGACGCCCCGGCGCCGCCCGAGGTCGTCGCCGAATTCCCAGCGGCCCTCAGGCGGGAGCACCATCGGTTCAGAAAGGAGCTCTGCGAGCGGACGCTGCGCGCCTGGGGCGTCGTGCGGGACCGGCCGCTGGCGGCGTCCGACCCCGGGCTCCCCGCAGCGCTGGATCAGGCGACCGATCTCTTCGACGCGGGGCTCTACTTCGAGGTGCACGAGTTGCTGGAGCCTTACTGGATGCGGGCGGGGGGCGCCACGCGCGAGGCGCTTCAGGGGCTCATCCAGATCGCCGTCGGGTTCCAGCATCTCGTGAACGGGAACCTCGAAGGAGCGCGGATGCTCTTAGAGGAAGGGAGCGCGAAGGCAGAGGGGAAGCGGCTCGAGGGGCGGGATCTGAGCGGCTTCGCCCGCGCCGTCCGTGTCGCCGTGGCCTTTGCAGTATTTCCCCGCTTCCCGCGCGGAGGCTGAGATGGGCCGCGTGCGTCTGCTGACGGAATCAGAGGTGGCGACGCTGCTGACGATGTCGCTGGCGCTGGAGACGGTGGAGTCGGTCTTCCGCTGGCAGACGGCCGGCCAGACCGTGAACAAGCCGCGGGTGAGGCTCCGCGCTCCCAAGGGGCTTCTCCAGGTGATGCCCGCGGTGGTGCCGGAGGTCGGGGCCATGGGGCTCAAGGCGTACACCGTGGTCGCGGGGCGCGTGCGCTTCGTGGTGCTCCTCTTCAGCACCGAGACGGGCGAGGCGATCGGGATCTTGGAGGCGGATCGCCTCGGCCAGGTCCGCACCGGGGCGGCCAGTGGCGTGGCGACGAAGCACCTGGCGCGCCCCGACGCCGACGTGGTGGGCTGCTACGGCACGGGCTACCAGGCCGAGACCCAGCTCGAGGCGATCTCTTCCGTAAGAAAGATCCGGCGGATCCAGGTCTATGGCCGGGACCCCGAGCGCCGTCAGCGGTTCGTCCGCACCATGGAGGAGCGCCTGAAGCTGCCGGTGGTGGCCGTGGAGCGGCCGGAGGCGGCGGCGCGCGGGGCCCTCATTCTCGTGACGATCACCAATTCGAAGACGCCGGTGCTCCAGGGGATCTGGGTCGAGCCCGGCGCCCACATCAACGCCGCCGGCTCAAACGCCCTCGACCGCGCCGAGCTGGACGTGGAAGCCGTCCGCCGCGCCGCGCTCGTTGTGGCCGATTCCCGGGAGCAGGCGCAGATCGAGTGCGGCGACCTGGTCGAACCCGTGAAGCAGGGCATCATCACGTGGGAGCGGGTGCACGAGCTCGGGGAAATCGTCGCCGGCAAGCGCCCTGGTCGGCTGTCACCCGAGGCCATCACGCTCTTCGAGTCCCAGGGGCTCGCCATGCAGGACGTCGCGGTGGGCGCCCGCCTGCTGGATTTAGCGCGCGCCAAGTCGATTGGCCGCGAGATCGAGTTCGGAGCGTGAGATGGGCAGACTTTATCTCGTGACCGACGGTGCCGAGGTCGCCCGCCGCCGGAAGCTCGTGGCGCCGGGGGTCCTCGTCGAGGTGTGGGGCGACCTCTACGACGCGGGCCATTTCTGGATGGGCGAACAGACCAAGGGATACCTGGACGGCGCAGGGCCGCCGCTTGCGACGAAGAGCATTCTCGATCCCGAGGCGGTCTCGGTCTACTACGGGCCACGCCTCTGCGACGTGGAGTCGCTGCCGAGCGAGGAGTCGCTGAAGAGCCGCGCGCTCTCGGCCCACGCGATCGGCGTGGCGTGGATCACCTTCGACCAGCTCGGCGAGCGGACGAAATACGAGCCGGCCTCGCCGGCCGACCCGATCTTCTACCTCCGCCGCCCCGGCGGCCAGGCCGCCCACGTCTGGCGCCTGTTCAGGGCCAAGGACGAGGCCATCGTGTATATGGGAGAGTACTATGGCAAGGATTCCGAAGCCCGGGACTGGGCCGAGTCCCTCCCGGTTGGGAGTTTCGACGACCTGGTGGCGCGCTATGGACAGAAGAGTTAGCGGCCTCACGCTCGGCCTGTTGGTGCTGCTGGCCGCCTCGGCGGAGGCGGGGGGCTCGTTCTACGGGATCCAGCCAGGGGCGCGGCCCCAGGTGGAGGGCAGGATCACCGAGTGGAGTGTGCCGACGCCGCAGTTCGCGCGGGATCCGGCGCCGGCTCCCGACGGGAGCATCTGGATCACCGTGATGAACGCCGACAGGCTGGCCCGCTTTGACCCCGCCACGAGGCAGTTCAAGGAGTACGACCTGCCGCGCGGCTCACGGCCCCACGGCGCGCTCGTGGATCGGGAGGGCCAGGTCTGGTACACGGGCCACGGCAACGGCAAGATGGGGCGGCTCGATCCCGCGACGGGGAAAATCACCGAATATGCCGCGCCTTCCGGCGGCGATCCGCACACCCTGGTCCAGGACGGACAAGGGATCATCTGGTTCACGGTGCTGCGGGGCGACCGGATCGGCCGCCTCGATCCCCGGACCGGTCAGATCACGGAGTACAAAGCGGTAGGCAGCCCGTACGGCATCACCCTCGACACGCAGGGGAACGTCTGGTACTGCGCCTTCGGCGGGAACAAACTTGGAAGGCTCGACCCGAAGACGGGGAAGGTCACCGAGATCGGGCTCCCCCGCGGGTCCACGCCGCGCCGGATGGCCACGGCCCCTGACGGCATGATCTGGGTCACGCTCTACGGCAGCGGAAAACTCCTCCGCGTGGATCCCGCGACGCTCGAGATGAAGGAGCACGCCCTCCCCGCCGGCTCCGGCGCGGGGCCATACGCCGTCACCGTGGACGGGGCCGGCGCCGTCTGGGTCAACGAGTTCTCCGCCGACACGATCGTGCGCCTCGACCCGCGGACCGGAGAGATGCGCGTCTTCAAGATCCCCACGGCCAACGCCGGCGTCCGGAAGATGGCGGTGGACGCCCAGGGGCGGCTCTGGTATATGGGGAGCCACAGCGGGAAGCTGGGGGTGATCGAGTAGCGCCATGCCGCGCCTCGCCGTCAACAACGTCGGAATGCACTATGTGGAGTCGGGGCAGGGGAGCGCGCTCCTCCTGCTCCACGGCGTGGGCGGCTCCCACGAGATGTGGCTGCCCATCGTGCCCGAGCTGGCCAAGTCCCGCCGGGTCATCACGGCGGATCACCGCGGCCACGGCGCCTCGGACAAGCCCCGGGGGTCATACACGATCTCCCTCTTCTGCCAGGACTGGCTTGCGCTCATGGACGCCCTCAAGGTGGACCGCGCGCACCTGGTCGGCCTCTCCATGGGCGGGGCGATCGCGATGCGGTTGGCCTTGGAACATCCCCAGCGCGTGAGGTCGCAGGTGCTGGTGGACACGTGGGCCTTTCCCCACCCGGACTTCCTGGCGCTGCTCCGCAAGCGCCTGGAGCGGCTGGCCTCGGGGGACCTGGCGGCCTACGCCGATGAGGCCATTCCCCAGGTCTATTCACCGGCCTTCATCGCCGCGAACCCTCAGGCCATGGCCGATTACCGCGCGCGGGTGGCGACGCTCAACCCGGACTCCATCCGCGCCGCCGTGGATGCCTGCATCACCCACGACATGCGCGGGAGGCAGGCGGAGATCAAGGTGCCGACCCTGGTGGTCGTCGGCAGCGAGGACCGGCTGACCCCCCCCTACCACTCCGAATACTTGGCGCGGACGATCCCCAACGCCCAGCTTGTGGTCATCCGGGGGAGCGGTCACATTCCCCACCTGGAAAAGCCCTGGGAGTTCCTCAAGGTGATGGCTGACTTTACCGCCTCAAGTTCGTGAAATAAATAACATTCTCCCTAAGAAAATCTTGACAGGGTGGCGCAGGGGGCAGTAGGGTTAGTCAACGCGCAAAGGGTTCGGACCTTTGCGGCATTCTGGGGAGTGCCCTCAAAGACCGCGACTCTTTGAGGGCTTTTTTGCAGCAGGGGGTGAAAGCCCCCCACCGCCGCCTGTGAGCCGAGGCGGAGTTCCGGACTCGGTCCTGTTCGCGGCACGGAGGATCTGATGCCCGCAAAGTTGTTTATCGGTAACCTTTCCTTCCAGGCCACGGAAGAGGATCTCCGCGAGCTCTTCCAGCAGGCGGGAACCGTGGAGTCGGTCAGGATCGTGACCGACCAGTTCACGGGCAGGCCGCGCGGCTTCGGCTTCGTGGAGATGTCCACGAAGGAGGAAGCCACCAAGGCGATCGAGATGCTGAACGGCCGGCTCTTCCGGGACCGCAACCTCGTCGTGGATGAGGCGCGGCCCCAGCCACAGCGCGGGAGCGGCGGTCCGCGGGGCGATCGGGGTCCCCGAGGCCCCGGCCCCGGCGGCGGCGGAGGCGGCTGGCGGCGCTAGCGGTCTAGACCCGGAGGGCGCCTGCCCTCCGGGTTTTTTCCTGTTCACAAACACTAAACAGGAGTTGATACATGTGGGGCCAACTCGCTTACGAGTTCCTCCCGATCTCGACCGAGCGGCGGAGCCAGATCCTCCACCCGTTCGCCATCCCGTGTATGCAAGGAGTCCTTGCCCTGAACGTGACGCGGGGCTGCGCTCACGCCTGCGTCTATTGCTACGCTCGGGCGTATCCCGAAGCCCCGCCCCGCGGCCAACTGATGGTGTACGAGAATCTCCCGGCCCGCCTCGAAGCCGAGCTGGCCCGGATGCGCCGGCGCCCCCGCGCGGTGAGCCTCTGCACGGCGACAGATCCCTTCCAGCCGTTCCCCTCGCTGCTCGCCGTCACGTATCAGGCGGCCCAGATGCTGCTCAATCGGGGAATCTCCGTCACCTTCCTGACCAAGGGGTTTATTCCGGATGAATTCGTCGCCCTCTTCGCGCGCTTTCCTGATCTCGTGAGGGCCCGCATCGGCCTCCTCTCGCTCGATCCGCGCTACCACCGGACCTTTGAGCCGGGGACGGCCCCGCCCGAGGTCAGGCTGGAGAACCTCAGGCGATTGCGTTTGGCGGGGATCATGGCAGGAGTCCGCCACGATCCCGTCATTCCAGGCGTGACCGACAAACCGGAGGCGCTCGATCGCCTCTTCGCGGCCGTCCGG
Organism: Candidatus Rokuibacteriota bacterium; assembly: GCA_016179965.1. GTDB lineage: Bacteria > Methylomirabilota > Methylomirabilia > Rokubacteriales > CSP1-6 > CSP1-6. The sequence continues at coordinate 9,937 of JACPCF010000015.1, forward strand.
AAGGAAGGGATCACCAGCGTGGACGTGGGATATCTCTACATCCGTCCCGGCATTGCCCAGCTCCTGAGGGCAGAGCTACCGCCGGAGGTGTCGCGCCCGCTCCTCAGCCAGTTCAGGCGCGGCCCCATCGAGGAGGTGGCGGCCTCATCGCACACCCAGCTCCTGCCGCCGGAGATCAGGGTGCGGAGCTTCTATAACATCCGGCAGGCGGCACGCGAGCACGGGATCGTCCCGATCCTCTGCCGCTGCAAGAACCCCGACCTCAGGGCCGACCGCTGCCAGGGCTCCAAGGACCTGGCATATCGGACGCCGCCCCGCCGAGCCCGCCAGCTCTCCCTTTCCTTGACTTGACCTTTGAAGAGTCTTCTGTCCTACTACTGAAAACGCACTAAGGGGTACCGGGGAGGGGGGAGATCATGGCCTTAGATACCACGCTTCTTCGCAGCGAAATCCAGAAGGTCTACAGCGAGGTGGTTCGCGACCCGAAGAAGGGATATCACTTTCACACCGGCCCTGAGTACGCTGCCGACCTGCTCGGTTATTCGCGGGCGGCCCTCGCCGAGCTCCCGGATTCGGTGACGGCGCCGTTTGCGGGGGTCGGCAACCCGCTGTCCATGGGACAACCGCGGCCGGGGGAGACGGTGGTAGACATCGGCGCCGGCAGCGGGATGGACACGTTCCTTGCCGCCAAGGCCGTCGGCAAGTCGGGGCGGGTCATCGCTGTAGACATGACCGAGGCGATGCTCGAGCGGGGTCGCGAGAATGTGGCGCTGACGGGTATGACGCAGATCGAGTACCGCAAGGGGCTCGCCGAGTCCCTGCCTGTTGAAAGCGCTTCCGTCGATCTCGTGATCTCCAACGGGGTCATCAACCTCTCGCCCGAGAAGGACGTCGTCTTCCGCGAGGCCTTCCGCGTCCTGAAGCCCGACGGCCGCCTCCAGATCGGCGACATCGTGGTCCACAAGGACATCCCGCCGGCGGGTAGGGAAGACGTCGCGATCTGGACTGCCTGAATTGGCGGCGCTCTGCTGGAGGCAGAGTACATCGCCAAGATCAAGAACGCGGGGTTCGTGGACGTCGAGATCACGTGGCGCGGCAAGCCCTTCGCCGGCGCCTCGGGCCAGCGCAAGGCTGACAAGTATGAGCTCGAGGGGTTGAACATCCACGCCCGGAAGCCGGCTTAGTCGTCGGTGAGCGTGAGCTGGGTGGGGGTGGTCTCCTCGGCCTCTTCCTGGATCGGGATCAGGCCCTCGGGCTCGATGAGCGGGCGGAAGCGCTCCCAGAGCTCGCGCAGCTTCGCCTGGTAGTACTCGACGTTCTCGTCGGGCGCGGCGGGATCCCACTGGGTGGCGAGTTTGGCGGCCTCGTTGACCTTCGCCTTCAGCCCCTGGCCGGTGACGTAGTAGGAGACCTGGTCTCCGGGCTGGTACGGCCGCTCGGATCCGAGCGCTAGCTCGTACGGAGCCGCGGGATTCCGCTTTTCCCCCCGCACCTTTTCCTTGTAGGTCTCCAGCGAATCCTGAAGGGTCTCGGTCTTCATGAACTGCTTGACCGGCATCCGGTGGGCCGCGAAGTCGTCGAGGTAGCGCTGGACGAGCGCGGGGATCTCGGCGCGGCGCCCCGTCAGGAGCAGCCGGAACATCTCCTCCATCCACCTCCGCTGGAAGAGCTCGAGCCCGCGGGAGCGGAGGGCCGACCCCTTGACCGTCAGCCGGTCGCGCCCGTCCAGGAGCACGTAGTTCTTCATCTTGTAGCTGAACATGGCCGGATAGCGGCCGTCGAGCTCGAGGCTGATCCCCGGCGGCAGGCCGCGGGAGATGTCGGCGACCAGCGTCTCCTCGGCTGACTGTCCGGTCACCGGGAGCGGGGCGACGAAGTAGATGCCGTCGGTATCAATCTCGATCACCGTCGCTCCCCGCTCCCTGAGCGCGTCCACGACCTGCCGGATCAGCTTCCGTCCCTCTGCTGTCACCCGGTTGGCGGCGTCGAAGTCGTTCCAGTGCCCCATCGAGAAGCCGAGGTAGCCGTAGAAGGAGTTGATCAGGATCTTGAAGGTCTGCTGAAGCGCGCCGGCGTAGGCCCGCTCCTCCTCGGTGGGCGCTTCGCGTGCGAGGGCCTTGGCGGCGAGCCTGAACTCGCGGAGGTCCCGGAGGAGCAGCGGAAGGATTCCTAATTCGTCTTTCGCCGGGAAGATGGTGAACGTCAGCATGAGCGAGGGATAGAGGGACGCCACGTCCACGTGGAGCACCCGGTGGGCCACGCCTTGATAGAAGACGGCCGTGTAGCCGCCGGCGACCGCCGCGCCGGCCGAGGGCGTGGGAACCGCGCGGCGCTGGCGGAGGTGCTCCCGCAGGAGGAGGGCGTCGATCTTCGTCGCGTTGCCCTTGAGGATCACGCCCTGGTAGTCGAAGGGGAACATCTGGGCCTGGACGAAGTACGACTGGGAGAGAACCCGCCCGACGCCGAGCGTTTCCCGCACGTCGTCGAGGGCGTAAGCCATGAGCCGCTCGGGGTCCTCCTTGAAGATGCGCGGAATCTCGTTGGCCGGGAGGTAAGTCCGATCGGGTGCCGCCAGGCCGAAATGCCGAGCCACTTCTTTCAGCCCGTAGGACTCCAGGTCGCGGGCGCCGACGTCATAGTGCTGGACGAGAATCCACGTGTCCACGATGTGCCGGCCGGTGATCTGGTAGCGGCGGTAGGAAATGGCGCGCTCGGCCACCTGCATCCGGGAGGCGTGGCCCCGGAGCGCCGAGCCGTCGCGTCCCCACCGGAGCTCCACCCCACACTGCTTGGCGCGCGCCTCCATGTACTCGAGGTCGAAGCGGAAGATGTTGTGCCCCTCGATGACGTCGGGGTCGCGCTCGCGGATCAGCCGGGAGCACTCCTCCAGCATCTCGGCCTCGGTTCTGTTCTGACCCGAGATCACGTGTTCCCATCCAGTGGAGTCGGCCATCGCGATGGCGATGATGCGGTCCGACGGGCGCGCGGCGTGGGGGAACTCGAAGCCCTCCGCGGTGAAGACCTCGATGTCCAGCGCCATCCGGCGGAGGTCGGAGAACGCCAGGCCCAGGAACGAGGTCTTCCCCGTGAGCAGGAGGAACTGGTGGACGGCGTCGTTGAAGAACCGGTACCGAGCATCGGGGGCGGTGGACCCTTTGCCCGAAGTTTTTTGGCAATGGTCCCGCGCTTTCCCGGCAAGAGCCCAAGCGGGAAAGCGGGCCAGCCAGCGGTAGGTTCCCGGTCCGTCGAGGGGCGTGACCTCCGCTTCGCCCTTCCAGGTCTTCAGGAGGTCCGGGTCGGCGAGGAGGAGGAACGGCGAAAACGGCTCGGTGTGGGAGGCCAGGCGGCCGTCCTGGCGCCGGTACACGCGGATCTTGTCCCCGCCGTCCAGCTCGAAGGCAAGGAGGCCGAGGGTCTGGTCGTGGCCGAAGAGGAGGGCGTTTTCTTGGAACCGGAGGGCCGGGAGCGCCACTACTATCCTCGGAGGGGGGCTTGGCCCCGCGACCCGACCCCAAGGGTCGGGTGGCCGCAGATGTGGCTCGCCTTCGCTCGCGCATGCGGCCAGGGTGAGACCGACTCGCTTCGCTCGCGGCTTCGGGGGCTGCCTCCCCCCAGAGGCATTCGAGCCGCGCGTGCCATCCTAGTTCAGCATGCCCAGCAGCCGGTGGAGTTCCTTGCGCGCAAGGACGTAGCCCGGCTCCAACTCGAGCGCGGCCTTGACCTCGCGGATCGCCTCCTGGATCTTCCACTGCTTGACGTACACGCGGCTCAGGTTGAAGTGGGGATAGTGGCGGGGCTCGTAGCGCCTGGCGGTCATGGCCTTCTGGAGCCAGGGGATGGCTTCCCCGTGCCGGCCGAGCTCGATGAGGTAGGCGCCGATGTCGTTATAGGGGTTGCCGAAGTCGGGATCCACCTCGATGGCCCGGTGGCACTCGGCGATGGCCCGCTCGTAATCGCCCTGAAAGCTGTAGGCCCAGGCGCGGAAGGTGTGGGCCTCGGCGGTCGGTATGATCTCGATGGACTTGGTATAGAACTCGATGGCCGCGTCGAGGTCGCCCTGCATCTGGGCTTCGTAGCCCTTCTGGAAGTAGCTCAGGGCCTGCTCCGGCCCCCGATCTTCCGCCACGCCTGCTACCTCGGCGCCGCGGCTTCGAGCATTCTCCGGTACTCGACCCCGGACACCAGGCCCACGACGCGCTGACCGCCGTCCACCACGACCGTGGGGATGGCCCGGACCCCGCCCCGGGTGATCGCCTCTTCGTAATCCTGCAGCACCCACTCGCGGGCCTTGCCGCTCTCGTAGTCGGCGAGGAAGCGCGTCATGTCGGCCCCCGATTCGCTGACGATCTCGACCACTTCGTCGGGGAGGGCGATGTTCTTCCCGCGGGTGAAGAAGGCCTCGTAAAGCCTGAGGTGGAGGCGCCGGAAAAGGTCCTCGCCCTGGAGGGCGACGCACTTGGCGGCTTCCAGGGCGGGCAGGCTCCAGGTCGGATAGTCGTCGCGGCCCCACATGGTGAAGACGACGCCGTCGGCCTCGGCCATCGCCGCGCAGCGCTTCCAGCCCTCTTCGCGGTAGGTGCCCTTGAAGGTCGCCGACGGGTCGGGCACGGGGCGCAGTGGAAAGGCTTTCCACTCGAGGACGAGCCGCGCTCCCATCTCCTGCTGGATCCGCTGGAGGCGCACGGCCGCCGGATAGCACCAGGGTCAGAGGTAGTCGGAGTATTCCGTGATGCGAAGGACGTCGCTCATGGGCGGGACTCTTGGGGGGATTCTACCCCCGGGGAGGGAGGGGGTCAACGAAGGACCGTTGCGCCGCGTGGGGGTTCGGGTATTCTTAGGTGGTGCGCCTCATGCGGATCGCCGCGTTGGTCTGCGCTGCCCTTCTCACCGGCTGCGCCGGCGGGGTGGTGACGTTCCCGAACATCACGCCCGGGAAGCCTATCGAGGTCCGGGGCGAGCTCTATCGGCCGCCCGGGCCCGGCCCCTTTCCCGCGATGGTGCTCCTCCATGGATGCGGCGGCTCCGAGCCCCACCACGCGCGCTGGGCGAATTGGCTGAACGAGCGGGGGTACGTGGCGCTCGTGGTGGACAGCTGGGGGTCGCGCGGCATTGTCGAGAACTGCTCCAAGGGCACGCCCGACGTCGAGAACACCGACCGCTTCGACGACGCCTTCGGTGCGCTCCGCTACCTCCAGTCGCGGCCGTTTGTGGACCCGGCCCGGATCGGGGCCATGGGGTGGTCCAATGGCGGAGTCTTCGCCATGGCCGTCGTCAACGGCCCCAGCCTCGAGCGCGCGCGAAAGCGGGGCGTGACGCTGCCCTCCGTGGGGTTCCGCCTGGGGATCGGACTCTACCCCGGTGGCTGCTTCTCGCTCGTCAAGGAAGTCGTTATCGCCCCCCTGCTGGTGCAGATCGGCGGCGCCGACGACTGGACCCTCGCCAGCACGTGCGAGGAGATGGTCACCGCCATGCGCGCCAAAGGGGCCGACGCGACCATCAAGATCTACCCGGGCGCCTACCACTACTTCGACAACGTGGACTACGCGCTCCAGGTGTTCCCCGACGTGGAGAACCGGAACAAGCCCGGCGGCTGCTGCGGGGCGTCGGTGGGCTACCAGCCCGAAGCCGCCGCCGCGGCGTTCGCCGAGGTGGAGGCGTTCCTGAGCCGGCATCTGAGGGGCGTGCCGCCGTCCCCGAGGCTCCCATGACGTCGAAGCAGGACCTCAGGGAAGCGACCTGGCGGCTCCTGGAGGTGCCCAAGCTGCGCGAGGAGGAGTGCTTGGAGTATCTTCCCGATGAGAAAATCGCCGCCATCCCCGGGCTCGGGCGCCTGCGCGCAGCCCGGGCCAGGTGACGACCCACCGTGGACGCATCGGTCGAGCTGGTCAGACACCTTCGTCCGACGGTGGTCCACGTTCATACGGAGGTTCCCGCGGAGCACCCGTCCGCCCGGATTCTCGGAGAAGAGCGGTTCGGGTCGGGCACGGTGATCGACCCCTCGGGGCTGATCCTGACCGTCAATTACGTCGTGATGGGAGGCGAGAACATCCAGGTGTCGTTCGTCCAGGGGCGGCGCGCCAAGGCTGAGATCGTCGCTCAAGATTTCGACGTCGGCCTGGCGCTCCTGAAGGTGAAGCGCCAGGGGCTTCAAGCCGCCGAAGGGGGGGCCTCCGAGGAGATCGAATGCGGCGACCCCGTGTTCGTCCTGGCCTCGACGCAGCCCCAGGAGCGGCGGGTCTCTGGCGGCTTCGTCACGTACCTCGGTGAGTTCGAGGCGTACTGGGAGTATCTGCTCGACCGCGGGATCGTGTCGAGCGCCTTCAACCCCGGCTTCGGCGGCGGCGCGCTCTTCACCCTCGCCGGCCGCATGGTCGGCGTGGTCTCGCTGAACCTGAACGAGATCGCCCGGAACTCCCTGGCCATCCCCATCGAGCACTATTCGGCGAACCAGGAGGAGTTCCTCCGGTACGGCCGGGTGGTCAGCCGGCCCAAGCGTGCCTGGCTGGGCTTCTTCGCGTACTCCCTGGAGGAAGGCGTTGTCGTGGCCGGGCTCGTCCCGGAGGGACCCGCCGAACGCTCGGGGCTCCGGGAGGGCGATCTCATCGTGTCGGTGGATCAGGAGGAGGTGTCGAGTCGCAAGGGGCTCTACCTCTCCCTCTGGCGCCACGGGCCGGGGGAAAAGATCCTGCTGGAGATCCTGCGGGACCGCGAGCTGAAGCGGATGGAGATCCTCACCGCGGACCGCGCCAATTTCTACAAGCAACGGTGACGCGGAGGCCAGAGACATGGAGCTGGGACTGAAAGGGAAAGTCGCCATCGTGGCGGCGGCGAGCAAGGGCATGGGGAAGGCGGTGGCCACAGGGTTGGCCGGGGAGGGCGCGCGCGTGACGATGTGCGCGCGGACCGAGGCCGACCTGATCGCCGCGGCGAACGAGATCCGGGAGAAGACGAAGGGCGAGGTGCTGGCGGTTCCCGCCGACGTGACGCGGCTCGCCGACATCCAGCGGGTGGTCGGGAAGACCGTGGAGGCCTGGGGCGGCGTGGACATCCTCGTCGCCAACGCCGGCGGCCCTCCCCTCGGCACCTTCGATCAGATGACGGACGCCGAGTGGCAGGCCGCCTTCGAGCTCACCCTGCTCTCGACGATCCGCTTCATCCGCGAGGTGCTTCCCCACATGAGGAAGAACCGCTGGGGGCGGATCATCAACATCCAGTCGAGCTCGGTCAAGCAGCCGATCGACGGGTTGATCCTCTCCAACGGCATCCGGCCCGGGGTGGTCGGGTTGTCCAAGACGCTGGCCACGGAGGTGGGAAAGGACAACATCCTGATTAATACGGTCTGCCCGGGCCGGATCCTCACCGACCGCCTCCGCCAGGGCATCGGGAGGCGGGCCAAGGAGGCCGGCAAGTCCTTGGAGGAGTTCCTGCCGACGGCGGCCGCGGAGATCCCCCTGGGCCGGATCGGCAGCCCCGAGGAGTTCGCCAACATGGTGGTCTTCCTGGCGTCCGAGCGTGCCTCCTACGTGACGGGCGCGACGATTCAGGTGGACGGCGGCCTGATCCGCTCCATCGTCTAGCCGGCCAGCGTGGTCCGGGGCTTCCGCGACGCCTTCTCCGGGTTTTTCGCCCACCAGGGGTTCTTCCTGGCTGCGGGGCTCTCCTTCTACTTTCTGATCTGCCTGATCCCCTTCCTGTTCCTGATCATCTCCCTGGTCGGCTTCATCCTGTCGAGCGAAGCGGCGACCCGCCAGGTCATCAACCAGCTCTCGCCCATCGTTCCCGTCTATCAGAAGGAGATCACCCGGGTCCTCCTGCGGATCGTCGCCACGCGCAACGTGTCGGGGATCCTCGGGACCGTGATCCTGATTTTGTTTTCCACCCAGCTCTTCGCCGGCGCCCGCGTGGTGCTGGACCGGATCCTCGGCGTCAAACGCGGTCGCGGCTATTTGAAGGGCATGCTGTACGACATCCTCTGGATCTTTGTGATCGGGGTTCTGTTCCTGGCGGCCCTCGGCGCCACCGGCCTGTTTGCCTGGTTGCAGGTCTCCGTCTTCCGTCCAGCGGAGATGCCCCCGGAATGGGTCCACTACATGAGCATTGGGTTGGGCGTCGGCCTGGCGACGTGGATGTTCTACCTCCTCTACCGGCACCTGCCGAACCGGCGCATTCCTCGGGGCGCCGCGCTGGCGGGGGCGTTGATCGCCAGTGTGCTCTGGGAAGTGGCCAAGCAGCTCTTCCGCCTCTACATCGTGAAGGTGGGCGTGTACGATCAGATCTACGGGCCGCTGGGCGCCCTCGTGGCCTTCGTGATGTTCGTGTACTATTCGGCCATCGTCTTCGTCCTCGGCGCCGAGTACGTCGGCGCTCTCGAGCGCGGCGGCTTCGCCCGCAGCTGACCGGGGGTGACCCGGATCGTGTCGATATGGTATCGTTCAGCGCGTCATGAGCGCCGCGTCTCCGAGCCCCGCCCTTCCGCTCCAGGGCTACCGGGTCCTGGAGGTCGCCCACCTGATCGCGGGCCCGGTCTGCGGCATGTACCTCGGGGACATGGGCGCCGAGGTCATCAAGGTGGAGGAGCCGGGGAAGGGCGACGCCTCCCGCTCCGTCTATCACGTCACGGCCAACGGCGAAGGCCCGCTCTATCTCACCATGAACCGCAACAAGCGGGGGATCGCGCTGGACCTCTCGTCGCGCGAGGGCCGGCAGGTCTTCTATCGTCTCGTCGAGCGGGCCGACGTCGTCATCGAAGCCTATCGCGGCGGCGTGGCCGAGCGTCTCGAGATCGACTACGCGCGGCTTGCGCGCGTGAACCCACGGCTCATCTACTGCTCCCTCTCCGCCTTCGGGCCGGAGGGCCCCTGGCGGGAGAAGCCGGGCCTCGACGCCCTGGTCCAGGCGATGAGCGGCCTCATGGCCATCACGGGCGAGCCCGACGGTGGGCCCGCGCTCTGCGGCGCCCCGGTGGTGGACACGATCGGCTCGCTGCTGGCCGCTCAGGGAATTCTCACCGCGCTGCTCCATCGGGAGAAGACCGGCGAGGGGCAGAAGGTGGATGTCTCCCTCCTCGACGGCGCGCTCCTCGCCCACGCCGCGCGCCTGTCCGTCTTCCACCTGACCGGCGAGGACCTGCCACGGCGTGGCAACGCCCACCCCGAGTTGGTCCCGTACCAGGCCTTCCGCGCCCAGGATGGGTGGGTGTTTGTCGCCGTGAGGACGGACAAGCTGTGGCGATCGTTCTGCGGGGCGATCGGCCAGCCCGGGCTGGCCGCCGACCCGCGCTTCGCCACCAAGGCCGATCGTCTCGCGCAGCGGACCGAGCTGGTGCCCATCCTGGAGGCGGTGGTCCGCGGGAAGACGGTGCGGGAGTGGATGGAGATCCTGGAGGCGGCGGACGTGCTCTGCGCTCCCGTCAACAACTACTCCGACATGGTCAAGGACCCGCAGGTGCTGGCCACCGGGATGATCGTCGAGCAGGAGCACCCGAAGGCCGGGCGCTTCAAGACCATCGGGATTCCCGTCAAACTGGCGAAGAGCCCTGGTCGGATCCGCACCCCGGCGCCGGCGCTTGGCGAGCACACCGAGCAGGTCCTCCGCGAGGCCGGGTACGGGGACGCCGAGATCCGAAGCCTCCGTGAGCGCGGCGTGATCTAGTCCGACAGAGGAGATAATCGGCATGATGCTCAAGGACAAAGTGGCGGTGGTGACCGGGGCGGCCCGCGGGATCGGCCGCGAGATCGCCCTCCTCATGGCCAAGGAGGGCGCCAAGGTCGTGGTGAACGACTACGGCGGCAAGGAAGACGGGACCGGGGCGGCCCGGCCGCCGGCGGACGAAGTCGTGAACGAGATCAAAGCCCAGGACGGGCAGGCCGCGGCCAACTACGACTCCGTCGCCACCATGGCGGGCGGGAAGAGCATCATCCAGACCGCCCTCGACCACTTCGGCCGCGTGGACATCGTGGTGAACAACGCCGGCATCCTCCGCGATCGGATGATCTTCAACATGACCGAAGACGAGTGGGACGCCGTCCTCGACACCCACCTGAAGGGCACCTTCGCCGTGACCCGCGCGGCGGTCCCGCTCATGCGCGAGCAGAAGTGGGGGCGCTTCATCAACATGACCTCCACCTCGGGGCTGGTCGGCAACGTCGGCCAGGCCAACTACGCCGCCGCCAAACTGGGCATCGTCGGCTTCACGAAGGTGGTGGCGCTGGACATGGCGCGCTACAACGTCACCGCCAACTGCATCTCCCCCTTCGCCTGGACGCGGATGATCGGGACCATCCCCACCGAGACCGAGGCCCAGAAGGCGCGCGTGGAGAAACTGAAGCAGCTCTCGCCCGCCCACATCGCCCCGATGGCCGTGTACCTCGCCACCGAGGAGGCCAAGGACATCTCGGGCCAAGTCTTCGGCGTCCGCGGCAAGGAGATCATGCTCTTCAACCACATGCGCCCGATCCGCTCGATCCACCACGCCGAGGGGTGGACGCCCGACCGGCTGGCGAAGATGTTCCCGGGCACGCTTCGCCAGCACCTGGTCCCGCTGGAGACGTCCGGCCAGTACTTCAACTACGACCCCCGCGTTTGACTCAGAGGGGGGCTCCGCCCCCCTTCCGATTCCTCCCCCCAGAAGGGGTTGCGCTGGCAAAGCCAGCGCTCGAACGGAGGTTGGTATGGACCGCGACCTCCTGATCGCCAGCCTGGCGGCGACGCCGGGCCTACTCCGGCTTCTGACCGACGACCTGTCGGCCGACCTGGCGGTCCGCCCTCCCAAACCAGGAGAGTGGTCCGTCGCCGAGGTGGTACGCCATCTCGTCGAGGGAGAGCGCGACACGTTCCTGCCCCGCCTCCGTCGGATGCTGGCCGAGGAGCGCCCGGTCTTCGAATCGCAGGATCGCGGGGCGGCCCGCGACGGCCTCGACCTCACCGCCCTCGTGGCGGGGTTCGAGTCGGCGCGGAGCGACGTCGTCGGGGTCCTGAGGGGCCTCGAGCCCGCCGGGTGGGCCCGGCAGGGGGTGAGCCCGAGCCGGGGCGCCGTCACCGTGGAGGGCTACGCCGCCACGATGGCCGCCCATGACACGGAGCACCTCCAGCAGATCCATCAGGTCCGCAGCGCCCTCGGCCTCCGCCCCAAGCGGACCGAAGCCCGCGTGGCGCTCCCGCTGGCCGAGATCGTCGCCGCGATCCAGCCGGTGCCAGAGAAGATCCTGGCGATCCGCCAGGGTCTCACTCCCCCGCAACTGAGCCAGCGCCCCCGGGAAGGGGAATGGTCCATGAAGGAAGTGATGGCCCACTTCCTCAAGGTGGAGCGGGACGTCTTCCTGCTGCGGCTCCAGCGCATCGTCACCGAGGAGCGCCCCCGCTTCCAGCCCTTCGATGCCGACGCCTGGGCGGCCGAGCGCGACCACCGCGAGGGCGACTTCGGGGCCGACTGGCGCGAGTTCGCCGGGGCGCGCGCGGAGACCGTGGCCTTTCTCAAGGGCCTGGCGCCGGCCGCCGCCGACCGGATCGGCCTCTCGGGGTTCTTCGGGCCCGTCACTCTGGCGCAGTACGCCACCCACATCGTGGATCACGACATCGAGCACCTGGCCCAGCTCGAGGCCTGCCGCGCCGTCGTCGCCCGCTGAGGCGGATTGTGGCGGGATTCGAAACGCTCAGGCTGGAACGGGACGGCTCCATCGTCCACCTCATACTGAACAGGCCGGCCCAGCTCAACGCCATCAACTACCAAATGCTCGAGGACCTCTGGGCCGCCTGCGAGACGATCGAGGGCGATCCTTCCATCAAGGTCGTCACGCTGACGGGGGAGGGGCGGGCCTTCTGCGCCGGGGCTGACTTGCGCACGGTTCAGGAACAGTCGCCCGATCCTAACAAGTGGGAGGAGTTCATCCGGCTCTGGCACCGCGTCTTCAACCGGATCGAGGCCTTGCCCGTGCCGGTCATTGCAGGAGTGCACGGCATGGCGCTCGCGGGCGGGCTCGAGCTGACCATGGTGGCCGACCTTGTCATCGTCGACGAGGAGGCCAGGCTGGGTGATCAGCACGCCAACTTCGGGCTGGTGGCCGGCGGGGGCGGGACCCAGCGCCTGCCCCGCCTCATCGGGCTTCGGCGCGCCAAGGAGCTGATGCTCCTGGGGCACTGGCTCTCGGCGCGGGAGGCCCTTGAGTGGGGCCTTATAAACCGGATAGTTCCGACTGGTCAGCTCAGGGGCAAGCTGAACGAGCTGGCGGCCCAGCTCGCGGGCCTGAGCGGGTCAGCCAACCGGACGATGAAGATGCTCGCGAACCGGGGGCTGGACCTTCCCCTGACCGAGGGTCTCGAACTCGAGATCCGCGGCGTTGCCCGGCACATGAGCTCGGCAGACGCCCGCGAAGGGCTCTCAGCCTTCGTGGAGAAGCGAAAGCCCAAGTTTGCCTAGGGGCAAGGGCGTCGCTCGGTTTCGAGCGCGGGCTTTGCCCGCGCAAGCTTGGTTCTGGGGGGAGGCATCGGAAGGGGGGCGAAGCCCCCCTCCGAATGTCTAGCGGTAGGACATGAACTCGCGGCCGTAGACCTCGCGCGCGACGATCCCCTTCATGATCTCGGGAGTGCCGTCGCCGATCTCCAGCCCGATGACATCCCTGAGGCGCTGCTCCAGCGGGGACTCCTGGTTGTAGCCGTAATGGCCGTGGAGGATGAGGCAGGCGTGGATGGCTTCCACCGCGGCCTTGGGGCCGAGCCACTTGGACATCGCCGACTCCTTGGTGTGGGGAAGGCCCTGATCCTTGAGCCAGAGACACTTGTAGGCGATCAGCCGCGCCCCTTCGAGCACCGTCAGGTGCTCGCCCACCTGGAAGGCTACCCCCTCGAACTTGGCCAGCGGACGGCCGAAGGCGTGGCGGGTCTTCGTGTACTCGATGGTCTCTTCCACAGACTGGAGCGCCGTGCCGACGGCTGACAGCGCGATGAAGGCGCGGTTGAAGTCGAAGGAGACCATTGCCCCCGCGAACCCCTCCCCCTCGGCTCCGAGCCGGAAACCGGCTGGGATGCGCGTCCCGTCGAAGAAGAGCGATCCGCGTGCCGTCAGCCGCTCCCCCGGGCTCTGGTACACGGCGCGGGTGATTCCGGGACGATCGAGGGGCACCAGGAACGCCGAGATACCGCCTGATCCGGTCTCGCCCGTCCGGGCGAAGACGATGCAAGCATCCGCGTATCCGCCGAACGTGACCGAAGCCTTCTCGCCCGTGATGACGTACTCGTCCCCCTGCTTGACGGCGCGGGTCACGAGGTTCGCCGCGTCGGAGCCCACGGCGGGCTCGGTCAGGCCGAAGGCGATCACGGCCTCCCCCCGGGCCAGGCGCGGTAGCCACTCGGCCTGGACCTCGGCCGTCGCCCTGTGGCGGAGGAGTTCCGCCGGTATGCAGGAGAGCTGGATGAAGGCGCCGTAGTTGAAGTCTCCGCGCGCCAGCTCCTCGGAGGCGATCCCACCCGTGACGAACGCCGCGTCCTGCCCGCCGTAACGCTCGGGCACCCTGAGGCCGAGCAAGCCGAGCTGGCCCATTTCTAGAATCTTCTCGCGCGGGAACTTCTCGCCGCGGTCCCACCGATGATAGTTGGGCAGGAGCTCGGTCTTGGCGTACTGGCGGAGCGTTTTCTGGAGGAGCAGCTGCTCTTCGGTGAACGCGAACTCCATGGCCCACACCCTACCACACGCCTCCTGTGTTACGCTAGACATTCGGGGGGGCCGACATGCAGGAGCCGTTCTTTCTCCGTCACAAGGAGGTGCGCATCGTGCGGCTGGCCGACGACTTCCATCACATCCGAGCGTCGCTGACCATCGAGTACCCGTCCATGAGGGTCCTCCACGCCGAGAACCGCTACGGCTGCCCGCATCTCATGGAGGTCATCACCGACATCGGCCGCGCGGCGTTCCAGATCCACATGGCAAACCTCAGGAAGCGCGCCCTGGAAACCCCCGACCTGGCGAAGCTCCTCGACCAGCCCCTGGAGAAACGCAAGTTCGCCCTCGGCGCGATGCCCCGGCTCGCCGACTCGTGCTGGGTCTTCAACACCGCCAACGACGAGCGCTTCGAGCAGCAGTGGCGCGAGCAGCAGCAGTAGTCGTCCTCCGGGCCCTCGCGCTCGGCCTCTGCCTCGCGGTCCTTCCCGCGTCCGCCGACTCGCCGCTCCTGATCACGGTAGGGGAGGTGACGGCCACCGGCGCGGTCGTCTGGGCGCGCGGCTTCGAGGAGCGTCCCCTCACGGTGGAGTACGCCCCCGCGGCGGGCGGCGCGCCCGCCGTCGCTTCGGTGACGCTGACCCGGAACGCCGACCTCGCGGGAAAGGTCGCGCTGACCGGGCTTACCCCGGCGACCCGCTACACCTACCGCGTCCGGCACGCAGGGGAGAGCGTCGAAGGGAGCTTCGTCACCGCGCCGGCTCGGGATCAGGCCCGTCCCGTCACCTTTCTCTGGAGCGGCGACCTCGGAGGCGGTCGCCAGAACTGCCGCCACATCCAGGACGGCTACCCCATCTTCCGGCCCCTGGCGCAGCGCAAGCCCGACTTCTTCCTGTTCGTGGGGGACACGACCTACGCCGATGTCCGCTGCGGCGGCCCCGACCGGGTGCCGGGCTATGACTTCGTCGCCACCAACGTGGACGGGTTCCGGGAGAAGCACCGCTACAACCGCGCCGACCCCGGCGTCCAGGAGTTCTTCCGCTCCACGTCCGTCTATGCGATCTGGGATGACCACGAGGTCAAGAACGACTTCTCGGGATCGAGCGAGCCGCTGATGCCGCTGGGCCGGAGGGCCTTCATCGAGTACTGGCCGATCCAGCCGCCGCTCGACGAGCCGACCCGCCTCTACCGCAAGTTCCGCTGGGGGAAGTTCCTGGAGGTGTTCATCCTCGACACGCGCCAGTACCGCAGCCCCAATACCGACCCGGACGGCCCCGCCAAGACGATGCTGGGGCCGGCGCAGCGCCGCTGGCTGATCGACAACGTCTCGACGTCCACCGCCGTCTGGAAGGCCATCGTCTCGAGCGTGCCGCTCTCCGTCCCCACCGGCCGCACCGGGCGGGACTCCTGGTCCAACGCCACCGTCTTCGGCGTCCCGGAGGAGAACGCGACGGGATTCGCGGTGGAGCGGGACCTCATTCTGCGAAGGCTCCGCGACCGGAAGGTGAAAAACCTCGTCTGGCTCGTCGCCGACGTCCACCACGCCGAGCTGATCCGGCATGCTCCCTGGCCGGAGTTCGCCTTCCACGAGTTCATCGCCGGGCCTCTCTCGGCCACCCGCGGGCGCCCGCGGCCGCTGGACCAGGGGCTGAATCCGCGCTCGCTTTACGGCCTGGGGGAGATTGACAACTTCGGCGAGATCGCCATCGACTCGGTGGGCCTCACGGTCCGCATCGTCGACGTGACCGGCGCGGTCCGATTCACCCACACGATCGGACCGGAGTAGTAGCCCCTCACCCTACCTCTCCCCCCGGGGGAGAGGAGAAGAGGTACGGGGCATCGGGTGAGGGCGGTTGAGGAGGAAGATCCCCAGCGCAACCAGGGCCACTGCTCCCCAGAGGAGCGGGGAGATCCTCTCGCCGAGGAGGAGCCCCCCCGCGAAGACGCCGAAGACCGGTGTCCAGAAGGAAAAGGCCGCCAGGTTGGACGCCGGGTAGTGGGCCAACAGCCAGAACCACGTGAGGTAGGAGATGAAGGCGACGAGCACACTCTGGTAGAGGAACGCCGCGATCACCAGGGGGCGGAGGTCGGTTCGCCGCTTGATGACCACCGTCGTCGCGCCCCACATGAAGGCGGCGATCAGCTCCAGCAGATCGCCCAGGAGCTCGCGCGGCGTGGGGAAGGTGAGGCTGTCGAAGACCGCGAGCCAGAGCCCGGCGAACGCCAGGGCGAGACCCACCACTTTCCTCGGGCTGAGCGGCTCGTCGGGGAGGAAGAGGTGGGCGCCCAGGGCGACGAAGAAGGGCGCCGTATAGAGGAAGATCACGCTGTGGGACGCGGTGGTGAGGACGAGCCCCCAGTAGAGGAAGACGAACTCCCCGGCGAAGAGGAGCCCGATCAGAGTCCCGTGGCCGAGGGTCCCGTCGCGCTCGAAGAGCCGGACGCCCCGCACCGCGCACCACGCCAGCAAGAACAGCGTTGCCACCAGCGAGCGGAGCCCCGCGCCCAGAATCGGGGTGATCCCTGTGTTGCTGATCTTGATGGCGACCAGACCATGAGGATCGCCATGGCCAGCGCGTCGAGGTGCTGCGACCCACCCGCAAGGGGTGGGTGCCCGTAGAGGTTGCTCGCTCCGCTCGCGCGTTCGGCTGGGCCGCGCTATGATACGGCATTCGGGATTGACATTTCTCGAAAAGGAGTGTTAAGTAGTGAAAATCGTTATGGGGAAGCTGAAAGGCCTGAAGTGCAGGGAGTGCGGGCGCAGGTACCCGTCCTCGCCCGTCCACATCTGCGAGTTCTGCTTCGGCCCCCTCGAGGTGGACTACGATTACGACGCCTTGAAGGGGACCATCACCCGCCAGTCCATCGCCGCCGGTCCTCCCAGCATCTGGCGCTACAAGGAGCTGCTCCCCATCGAGGGCGACGTCGCCGTCGGCCATCACGTCGGCTTCACGCCGCTCATCCGCTCCCAGAACCTGGCCGAAGAGCTGGGGGTGCGGGAGCTCTGGATCAAGAACGACTCGGTCTGCCATCCCACCTGGTCCTTCAAGGACCGGGTCGTGTCCGTGGCGGTGACCAAGGCCAAGGAGTTCGGCTTCGACACCGTAGCCTGCGCCTCCACCGGGAACCTGGCCAACTCGGTGGCCGCCCATGCTGCCGAAGCGCGCATGAAGAGCTACATCTTCATCCCTGCCGACCTGGAACAAGGCAAAATCGTCGCCACCCTGGTCTACCAGCCCACGCTCGTCGCGGTGGAGGGGACCTACGATGAGGTCAACCGCCTCTGCTCGGAGGTCTCGGACAAGTACCGCTGGGCCTTCGTCAACATCAACATCCGGCCGTACTACTCGGAGGGCTCCAAGACCTACGGCTACGAGATCCTGGAGCAGCTTGGCTGGCGGGCGCCGGGTCACATCGTCGTGCCCTGCGCCGGCGGGTCGCTGATCACGAAGATCTGGAAGGCGATCCGGGAGTGCGCCACGCTCGGGTTGATCGACCGGCCGGCCACCAAGATGCATGCCGCCCAGGCCGTCGGTTGCGGCCCGATCGTCACCATGGTGAAGAACGACACCGACATCCTGACGCCGGTCCGGCCCAACACCATCGCCAAATCACTGGCTATCGGCAACCCCGCCGACGGCTACTACGCTTACCGGTCCGTCAAGGACTCCGGCGGCTATGGCGAGCACGCCACCGACGAGGAGATTGTGGAGGGGATGCTGCTGCTGGCCCGCACGGAGGGGATTTTCACCGAGACCGCCGGCGGCGTCACCGTGGCGGTCACGAAGAAATTACTCGAGAGGGGCGTGATCCCGCGGGACGAGTCGGTGGTGATCTGCATCACCGGCAACGGCCTCAAGACGCCGGACGTGCTGTACGAGCGGTTGGAAACCCATGTCACGATCCGCCCGTCGCTGTCGGCCTTCGACCGGGCGCTGGCGGATCTGAAGTCCCAGGCGCGGTCATAGAGGAGAGGACACGATGCCAGTTCTGGTGCGAATCCCCACCCCCCTCAGAGCGGTCACCAAGGGCGCGGGAGAGGTGCAGGCCAAGGGCGACACCGTGGGCGACCTGATCGAGGACCTCGACCGGCAGTTCCCGGGGCTCCGGGAGCGCCTGGTCGAGGAGGGCGGCGAGCTCCGCCGGTTCATCAATATCTACGTCAACGAGGAGGACATCCGCTTCCTCCAGGGGAAGAAGACGTCGCTGAAGGAAGGCGACCATGTGTCCATCGTCCCCGCCATCGCCGGAGGCCGCTAGCGCGGCGCCGCCATGGCGCGAATGCGCGTCCGGCTGACGTTCCCGCCCGAGCGCATCCAGGAGCCCGTCATCTACCACCTGGTGAAGGACTTCGACATCGTGACCAACATCCGGCGGGCGGACGTCACGGCCGACCACGGGTGGGTGATCCTGGAGCTCGAGGCCAAGGAGGAGACCCTGGAGCGCGGCATCGCCTGGCTCAAGGGCAAGGGAGTCAAGGTGGACCCTATTGAGCGGGACGTCATCGTCCCGTAGTGCCGTGCCAACTAATCACTTGCGCTTCGCGCTTGCTAGTGCCCTCGCCGTCGTGCTCGCCGCTGGCTGCGCGGCTCCCGTCATCACCCCCACCGTCGTGCGTGATCCCAAGTTCAACTATCCGGCCACAGATGCGAAGGCGGTCACGATTTACACGAATCCTCCCGCCGCTGAGTACGAGGTGATCGGGGAGGTGCGGACCCGGGTCTCTGCCAATACCCCGATGGACCGGGTCGAAGCCGCCTTGAAGGAAGAAGCCGCCAAGATCGGGGCCACCGGCGTCGTGATGGTCGTCAAAGGCGTGGTGACCGAGCAGAAGATCCAACGCCCGGCCGCCGGTTCCCAGCAGCCCATCGGGACCTCCGGAGCCCCAGGCGGGGGCGGCGTCGCCACCCTCCCCACCCAGACCGGGCGGACCGAGGAGGTCACGATCCAGGTCCACGAGAAAGAGATCACCGGGGTCGTGATCCGCTTCAAGAAGTAGGTCCCGGCCTTCCCTCCATGATCTCCAAGCGGGTCCAGGGATTCACCGAATCGGTGATCCGGGAGATGACCCGGGTCAACAACCAGTACGGGGGCGTCAACCTCGCCCAGGGGATGCCCAATTTCCCCCCGCCCAAGGAGCTCTTGGCGGCCGCCCACCGCGCCATTGACGGAGACTTCCACCAGTACGCGATCACCTGGGGCACGCCCCGGCTCCGCCAGACGATCGCCGACAAGTACCAGAAGTTCTACGGCATGGAGCTGGATCCGGACCGCCACGTCACGGTCTGCTGCGGCTCCACTGAGACGATGCTCTCCACCCTGCTGGCCGTCCTGAACCCCGGCGACGAGGTGATCATCTTCGAGCCGTTCTACGAGAACTACGGTCCTGGCTGCATCATCTCGGGGGCTGAGCCGGTCTTCGTCCCGCTGGAGCCGCCCGACTTCTCGTTTGACCCCGACCGGCTGGCCAAGGCCGTGGGCCACCGGACGAAGGCCATCATCTTCAACAGTCCGAACAACCCCACGGGGAAGGTCTTCACCCGCCGGGAGCTCCAGATCATCGCCGACCTCTGCCTGGAGTACGACCTCCTGGCGATCACCGACGAGATTTACGAGCACATCATCTTCGACGGCCAGACTCACACGCCCATTGCCACGCTGCCCGGGATGGCGGAGCGGACCGTCACGATCTCGGGGATCTCCAAGTCCTACTCGGTCACCGGCTGGCGGGTCGGGTACGCCGTGGCGTCACCCGAGATTTCCCTCGGCATCCGGCGGGCCCACGACTTCGTGACCGTGGGCGCTCCCCATCCGCTCCAGGAGGCTGCGGTGACGGCGCTTACACTGCCGGACTCTTACTACGTCTGGCTGCGCGAGATGTACCAGGCCAAGCGGGACCTGCTGCTGGAACTCATCGAGGCCGCCGGGTTCGTCGCCTACAAGCCCCGGGGCGCCTACTACATCCTTACCGACGTCGCCCACTTCCTCCGGCGCTTCAACTGCGCCGACGACACCGCCTTCGCTATGTACCTGGTGAAGGAAGTCGGGGTCACGACGGTGCCGGGCTCTTCCTTCTACGCCCACCCGGAGCTGGGCAAGACCAAGATCCGTTTCTGCTTTCCGAAGACCGACCCCATGCTCCAAGAGGCCGGCCGCCGCCTGCAGAACCTGAAGCAGGCGTGACGCTGAGGGAGACGGGGCTTCAGATCTTTCGGGCGGCGCTCCGGGCCGGGGACGCCGGCCCCCTCGTCACCCGCGCCCTCGGGTCCGTTGACCTTTCGCGCCACCGGCGGGTCCTGGTGGTCGGGGCGGGGAAGGCGTCAGGCGCCATGGCGCGCGCCCTCGAGGGGGTGCTGGGCGATCGGATCTCCGACGGTCTCGTGGTGGTCAAGGACGGCTACACGGCGCCCACCAGGAGGATCAAGCTCGTGGAGGCCGGCCATCCCATCCCCGACGAGCGGGGGCTCAGCGCCGCGAGCGAGATCCTCACCCTGGCCGGCTCGGCAGGCGCCGACGATCTGGTGATCGTGCTCATCTCCGGCGGGGGGTCAGCCCTCACCCCGTGCCCCGCCCCGCCCATCACCCTCCGAGAAAAGCAAGCCCTGACTCGGCTCTTCCTGGCGGCCGCGTCCACCATCAACGAGCTGAACGCCGTGCGCAAGCACTGCTCGCTCTTCAAGGGCGGGCGCCTGGCCCAGGCAGCCAGCCCGGCGCCGGTCCTGGCGCTCATCCTCTCGGATGTGATCGGTGACCCCCTCGACGTCATCGCCTCCGGGCCTACCGCTCCTGACCAGACCACCTACAGCGAGGCCCTGGCGATCCTCGATCGCTTCGGCCTTCGAGCCAAAGCGCCCAGAGCTGTCGTCGAGCACCTGGAGCGAGGAGCCAGGGGAGGGATCCCCGAGACTCCTAAGGCTGACAACCCTCTCTTTCGGAACGTCCAGAACATCGTAATAGGGAACAACAGCCTCGTCGTCCAGGCCGCTGTCCGGGAGGCGGAAGGCCTCGGGTTTCATACCCACGTTCTGACCAGGTCGCTTCGAGGCGAGGCGCGAGAGACGGCAAAGGAGTTCGTCAGATTGGCCCAGGAGATCAGGAGATCCGGCAAGCCGGCGGCTCCGCCGGCGTGTCTGATCGCCGGGGGAGAGACCACGGTCACCGTCAAGGGGAAAGGGAGGGGGGGACGCTGCCAGGAGTTCGCTCTGGCCGCGGCGCTCGCCATTCAGGGGATGGAGGACGTGCTGGTCTTGGCGGCCGGCACCGACGGTACCGACGGCCCCACCGACGCGGCGGGAGCCGTCGCGGATGGGAACGCGATCACAAGGGCTCAACGTCGGAATCTCGACGCTCAGGCTTCGCTCGAAGCCAATGATTCGTATCGCTTCTTCTCGGGCCTGGGCGATCTGGTCAAGACCGGCCCCACCAACACGAACCTCTTGGACCTCTACCTCCTGCTGGTCGGCCCGCTGCCTTCCCGATAGGCGAAACGCTCTGAAGGTGTGATTTCACGAAAGCCCAGTGCCGAAACCCACAGGGTTTTCCACCGGGGGCGCACAGGAAATGTGGAAAACTCCTGTGCTATCCTAGCGCCGTGCCGATAACCGTCGCATCCCTGCGTTCTCGGTCGTCGCCGATCCTCACGTACAACTGCGTACGTTCCGGTCGGCTCCTTCCTCGGGCCTTGGCCTGCTCGATTCTCGGCCCGGCGCAATGGGTAGGTCGGCAATGAGCCGGCTCGACCTCCTTTCCCTTCTGCCCGACGAGCTCGAAGCGCTGGCCCGCCGCCTCGGTGCCGACCCCTATCGCGGCCGCCAGCTCGCCGCCTGGCTCTTCAAGAAGGGCGTCTACGACCCCCAGGCCATGTCGAACCTCCCCAAGGAGTTCAGGGTGCGGCTCGGGGAGGAGGCGTTCGTCGGGGTTCCAGAGGTGGAGCGAGTGACGCGCTCTCAGGACGGGAGCCAGAAGGTTGTCTTTCGCCTGGCCGACGGCGCCCGCGTTCAGTCAGTCCTCATGCCGGACCGCGATCGGCTCACTCTCTGCCTCTCGACCCAGGTGGGGTGCGGGTTCGCCTGCGCGTTCTGCTTCACCGGGACCATGGGCCTCGAGCGCAACCTGACGGCAGGGGAGATCGTGGGCCAGCTGGCGGCCGTGCGCCAGACCCTCGAGCCTGAAGCGCGCGTGACCCACCTGGTCTTCATGGGAATGGGTGAGCCGCTGGCCAACTACGACGCCACCGTCAAGGCGGTCAGGCTCCTGACCCATCCTGACGCCTTCGGCTACTCCCCCCGGAGGATCACGGTCTCCACCGTGGGGCTGGTCAGCGGGATCAAGAAGCTCGCGAAGGAAAACCTCAAGGTCAATCTGGCGATCTCGCTTCACGCCACGACGGATGAGGTCCGGGAGCGGCTCATGCCGGTGAACCGCAGCTGGTCGCTGGAGGATCTCCTGGCGGCCTGCCGCCGCTTCCCGCTCCCCGTGCGCCAGCGGATGACCTTCGAGTACGTGCTGCTCGACGGTGTCAACGATTCGCCTGAGGATGCGATATTATTGACCCGCCTCCTCAAGGGAATCCGCGCCAAGGTCAACGTGATCCCGTTCAACGACTGGGAGGGCTCGGGCTTTCGGCGGCCGCCCCTCCAGCGCATCCTGGGGTTCCAGGCGACCCTCCAGGAACACGGGATCACCGCCACCGTCCGCTGGTCGAAGGGTGAAGATATCGGCGCCGCCTGCGGCCAGCTGAAGGAGCTTCAGATCGCGCAAGGATTGCTGGAACGATGAGCAAAACCATTGCATTCGCGACGGTCGGCTGCCGGCTCAACCAGGCCGAGACCCAGGAGATGGAGGAACTCCTGGCCTCCCGCGGCTACCGCGCCGTCCCCTTCGAAGAGCCGGCCCAGGTGTACGTCATCAACACCTGCACCGTGACGGGGCGGGCGGACTTCTCCGACCGCCAGATGATCCGCCGGGCGATCGCCCGGAACGCCGAGGCGCTGATCGTGGTGGCGGGCTGCTACGCCCAGACCGACGCGGCGGCGATCGCGCGCATCCCCGGCGTGGACCTGATCGTGGGCAACCAGGAGAAGTACGAGCTGGCCAGCCTGCTCGACTCCCTCACCAAGCGCGCGAAGCCGGTCGTGAGGGTGGGGGATATCCGGAAGGCCGCGAAGGTCCCGGTGGGCCCCGTGACCCACTTCAGGGGACGCTCCCGGGCCTTCCTCAAGGTGCAGGACGGCTGCCAGCACCGCTGCGCCTTCTGCATCGTCCCCTACGCGCGCGGCGGGAGCCGGAGCCAGGAGCCCAAGGTGATTGTGGACCAGGTGTACCGGCTCGTGGAGTCCGGCTACGGAGAGGTGGTGCTGACCGGGGTGGACACGGGCTACTACGGCTGGGACCTCTTCCCGCGCACCAACCTCGCCGCCCTCATCCGTCAGATTCTCGGCGTGCCTGGCCTCCGCCGGCTCCGCCTTTCCTCCATCCTGTCGCCATACTTCACCGACGAGCTGATCGAGGTGGTCGCGGGCTCGCCCCGCCTCTGCCCCCATCTTCACATCCCGCTCCAGTCGGGCAGCGACCGCATCCTCCGCCTCATGCGCCGCCCTTATAACACGAGGATTTACCAGTCACTGCTTGAGAGGCTTTCGAGGGCCATTTCCGACCTCGGCCTGGGGGCCGACGTGATCGTGGGCTTCCCCGGAGAAACGAAGGCCGACTTCGAGGCGACCCGGGCGCTGATCGAGGCGCTCCCGTTCTCGTACCTCCACGTCTTCTCCTACTCCGACCGCAAGGGGACGGAGGCCACACGCCTGCCCGGTCATCTTCCCGCCCGGACCATCACCGAGCGAAGCAAGGCGCTCAGACAGTTGGGCCGCGCGAAGAACCTGGCCTTTTGCCGCCGCATGGTCGGCCGGCCCTGGGAGGTTCTCGTCCTTGAAGAGCGCGACAAGTCCACGGGACGCCTCACCGGGCTGACCGGAAACTACGTGGAGGTCCTCTTCGAGGGACCCGACGAGTGGATGGGCCGCTTCGTCAACGCGACCGTGACCGAGGCGGCCGCCGACCGGACCGTGGGCGAGGTCGTGGGGTGAACGAAATCAAGATCGGCGTCATCGGGGGAAGCGGGCTTTACGAGCTCGAGGGCCTCACCGATGTCCGCTGGACCAAAGTCAAAACGCCCTTCGGCGATCCATCGGACGCCTACTGCGTCGGCCGGCTCGGGAACCGCACGGTCGTGTTCCTCCCGCGCCACGGCAGGGGCCACCGGCTCATGCCCTCCGAGCTGAACTTCCGCGCCAACATCTACGGCTTCAAGGCGCTCGGGGTCGAGTGGGTCATCTCGATCAGCGCCGTGGGGAGCATGCGGGAGGACATCCGCCCCCTCGACCTCGTCATTCCCGACCAGTTCTTCGACTGGACCAAGCGACGGCCCTCGACCTTTTTCGGGAACGGGATCGTGGCGCACGTGGGGATGGCCGACCCGGTCTGCCAGGATCTCGCCGATCGCCTCGAAGCAGCCGCGCGGGCCACCGGAGCCACGGTGCACCGCGGCGGGACCTATCTCTGCATCGAGGGCCCCCAGTTCTCTTCCAAAGGCGAGTCGCGCATCTATCGGCAGTGGGGCGTGGACGTGATCGGGATGACCAACATGCCCGAGGCCAAGCTGGCCCGTGAGGCGGAGCTCTGCTATTCGACGCTCGCGCTGGCCACCGACTACGACGTCTGGCACGAGAGCGAAGAAGCGGTCAGCGTGGAGGCAGTGGTCGCCAACCTCCTGAAGAACGCCGCAACGGCCAAGGAGGTCCTGCGGCACGTCATCCCGCAGATCGGGCCGCCCCGACGCTGCGGCTGCCCCATGCTCCTCCGGAATGCCGTGATCACCAACCCGTCGGCCTTCCCGCTGCGGACCCGCAAGGCCCTGGACCTGTTCCTGGGAAAGTATTTTCCGACGCGCCGAGCCTCTCCCCCTGCCCTCTCCCCCCTCGCCCTACCTCTCCCCACTGGGGAGAGGAGAAAAGGTGAGGGGCATCGAGGGGGGGAGAGGATTAAGGTGAAGGGGGCGAGTGCCCGGAGGGCGCGCCGTGGCTGACCTCCTCGTCGTCGGCTCGGTGGCGCTCGACAGCATCACCACGCCCTTCGGGCAGGTGACCGAAGTCCTCGGCGGCTCGGCCACCTACTTCTCCTACGCCGCCGGCTTCTTCACCGACGTGAAATTGGTAGCGGTGGTTGGAGAGGACTTCCCGAAGGCGCACCTGGTGACGCTCAAGGATCGCGGCGTAGATCTGTCCGGGCTCCAGGTCGCTCACGGGCAGACCTTCCGCTGGGTGGGGGAGTACGGCTTCGACCTGAACGAGGCCAAGACCCTCGACACGCGGCTCAACGTGTTCGCCAACTTCCGGCCGTCCCTTTCGGGGGCGCACAAGAAGGTCCCCTTCCTCTTCCTCGCCAACATCGATCCTGAGCTCCAACTCGAAGTGCTGCGCCAGGTGGAACGGCCACAGTTGGTGGCCCTCGACACGATGAACTTCTGGATCGAGGGCAAGCGCCAGGCGCTGCTTAAGGTGCTGGCCGAGGTGGACGTCCTCCTCATCAACGACGCGGAGGCACGCCAGCTCGCGCGGGATCCCAACGTCATCAAGGCGGCGCGCGCGATCCTCGGCTTCGGCCCGCGCACCGTCGTGGTCAAGCGCGGCGAGTACGGCGCCCTGATGGTCTCCAACGGCTCCTTCTTTTTCGTTCCGGCCTACCCGATGGAGTCGGTTCTCGACCCCACGGGGGCGGGGGACGCCTTCGCCGGAGGTTTCATGGGCTACGTGGCGCGTGAGGGCCGGACGGATCTGGAGTCGGTGCGCCGCGCCATCGTCTTCGGCTCGGTGATGGCGTCGTTCACCGTGGAGGACTTTTCCCTGAACCGTCTCCTGAGCCTCAAGCCAGAAGAGATCGAGCGCCGCTACGCGTCCTTCCAGGACCTCGTGCGCTTCGAGATCTGAGATGACTCCCACGCTCCGCGCGAAGTACGACCGCCTGCTGGGCATCCTGAGAGAGCTGGAGAGCGTCATCGTGGCGTTCTCCGGCGGGGTGGATTCCACGTTTCTGGCCAAGGCGGCCAAAGACGCGCTGGGTGACAGGGCTCTCCTCGTCACCGCCGACTCGGAGACCTATCCTGTGTCCGAGCTCGAAGAAGCGAGGAGGCTGGCGCATCACCTCGGGATGCGGCACCTCGTCGTCGAGACCCGCGAGCTGGATAACCCCGAGTACGCGGCGAACTCACCCAACCGCTGCTTCTTTTGTAAGGAGGAGCTCTTTGCGAGGTTGGCTCCAGTGGCGAAGCGGGAAGAGGCGGCCCACCTCGTGTACGGCGCCAACATGGACGACCTGGGCGATCACCGCCCGGGCATGGAGGCGGCCAAGCGGATGGGGGTGAGGGCGCCCCTGATCGAGGCCGAGTTCTGGAAGGCCGAGATCCGCGAGCTCTCCCGCGAGTTCGGGCTGCCGACCTGGGACAAGCCCTCCTTCGCCTGCCTCTCCTCCCGCTTCCAGTACGGCGACGCCATCACGGCGGAGAAGTTGAGGCAGATCGACGCGGCGGAGGCGATCGTCCGAAGCCTGGGCTTCAAGCAGTTCCGAGTCCGTCACCACGACCGCCTCGCGCGCCTGGAGATCGCCGGCGAGGAAATGGGGCGGCTCTGGGAGGACGGAGTCCAGGAGGCCATCGTGGCGCGCCTGAGGGAACTCGGCTATCTCTACGTTACCGTGGACCTCCAGGGGTTCAGGAGCGGGAGCGCCAACGACGCGCTCAAGCTGATGCAGATCCTCCGGGAGAAGGGACGGGCGTAGGAGTGGACCGCGAGAAACTCCGCGCGCTTCTCGAGGACGTCCGGGCGGGCCGGCTGTCGCCCGATGAGGCCTTTGCCCGGCTCAGGGACCTCCCGTACGAGGATCTGAGGTTCGCCAAGGTGGACCTGCACCGGTCTCTCCGCGCGGGCGCGCCGGAGGCCGTCTTCTGCC
Source organism: Candidatus Rokuibacteriota bacterium (assembly GCA_016179965.1). Classification (GTDB taxonomy): domain Bacteria; phylum Methylomirabilota; class Methylomirabilia; order Rokubacteriales; family CSP1-6; genus CSP1-6. The sequence goes on from JACPCF010000015.1 coordinate 36,590, forward strand.
AGGGGAAGACCCCAGAGCAGGTGGTCGCCATCCTGTCGCGGCTGGCCGCCCATCACGACAACGTTCTCGCCACTCGCGCGACCCCGGAGGTGGCGCAGGCGATCGCCACCGCAGGCCTGCCTCACGATTATCACGCCCAGCCCCGGATCGTCGTCGTCAAGCCGAAGCGGACCGAGGGCGTCGGGCTGATCGCCGTCGCGAGCGCCGGGACCTCCGACATCCCGGTCGCCGAAGAAGCGGCGGTGACGGCTGAGGTCCTCGGTAATCGCGTGGAGCGGGTATACGACTGCGGCGTGGCGGGCCTCCATCGCCTGCTCGACCACCACCACGTGCTCGGTGAGGCCAACGTCATCATCGCCGTCGCGGGGATGGAGGGGGCGCTGCCGAGCGTGATCGGCGGCCTTGTGGATCGCCCCGTCCTCGCCGTCCCCACGAGCGTCGGCTACGGCGCCTCCTTCGGCGGGATCGCGGCGCTCCTGGCGATGCTGAACTCCTGCGCGCCGGGGGTCAGCGTCGTCAACATCGACAACGGCTACGGCGCCGCTGTGCAGGCCAATCAGATCAACAAGCTCATCGCGAAGATCCGGTGATGAAGGTCGCCTACTTCGATTGCCCCAGCGGGGCCAGCGGCGACATGATCCTGGGCGCTCTGGTTGACGCCGGCGTGTCCCTGGATTCGCTGCGGGCGGAGCTGGCCAAGCTCCCGCTTCAGGGGTATCGCCTGACCGCGCGCGAGGTGAAGCGTGGAGCGTTCAGGGCCACCAAGGTTGACGTGGAAGTGGATGCTCAGGCCCACCGCCAACACTGGAACCTCCCCGAGATCGTCGGCCTCCTGGATCGGAGCGGGCTGCCCGATCGGGTGAAGGCGGACGCAAGGCGCATCTTCACGCGGCTGGCCGAGGCTGAGGCCCGCGCCCACGGCGCCACCGTGGGTGAAGTGCACTTCCACGACGTCGGTGCCGTAGATGCGATCGTGGATGTGGTAGGGGCAGTGCTGGGGCTTCATCTCTTGGGCGTCGAGGCCGTCCACGTCTCGGCGCTCCCTCTGGGCGGTGGGATGGTGGACGGGCCCCACGACAAGATCCCGGTCCCCGGGCCGGGGACCGCTGAGCTGCTGAAGGGGTTTCCCGTCTATGACAATGGGGTCAAGGCCGAGCTCGTGACCCCGACCGGCGCCGCGATCCTCACTACTCTCGCGGCCTCAGCGGGGTCCATCCCGCCGATGACCGTCGAGCGCGTGGGGTACGGGGCGGGGAGCATGGAGCTGACGATCCCGAATCTGCTCCGCTGCTTCGTGGGGACGGCGGCGACGGAGGCGCCCGGCAGGGAGACGGTCGTCCAGTTAGAGACGACCATCGACGACATGTCCCCCCAGCTCTACGAGCCGCTGATGGATCGGCTGCTGGAGGCGGGGGCGCTGGACGTCTTCCTGACGCCCGTCATCATGAAGCGGAGCCGGCCCGGCGTGGTCCTCACCGCGCTCGCTGAGCCGTCAAAGGTGAGGGACCTTTCGACCATTCTGTTCGAGGAGAGCACGACGATCGGGGTCCGCTGGGCCGAGTACCAGCGCAGCCGGCTGGAGCGGGAGCTGGTCACCCTGCCGACTGCCTACGGGCCCGTGCAGTTCAAGCTCTCGCGGCTCGGGGGGAAGCTCGTCACGGTGACGCCGGAGTTTTCGGAGGTCACCCGGATCGCCCGGGAGAAGGGGCTGCCGGTCCGGGAAGTGCTCGAGCAGGCCCGCACGGACGCCCGGCGGCTTCTCGAAGCCCCCTGAGACAACCCAGCCCCCGCCTCGGGCGGGGGCTGGGTGCTGCTGCGTGAGGATCAGGCGGTCTCGCGACGGCTCTTACGGGGAGCGCTGGTGCGCGAGCGAGACGTGCCACCCGGCGCGGCAGGCACGGGATCGAACCAATTGTTGTAGCCCGCCGGCGCCGCGGTCACGTTGATCGCCGCTCTCACTTTGGCCATGGACTCCTGGATGATCTGGGCGGTCTCGCCCGCCATCCAGCGCCGCTCCGCCTGCCAGTAGTCGGGCGAGCGCTTTCCCGACTTGACGGACTCGGCCGCCAGGACCATCAGCGTCGCGACGATCTTGTCCTGCCTCAGGAGCGCGTACTCGAATCCGGTCCAGTCGATGACCTCGTCCACAATCTGGCCGTTGACATCGCGCTCGTAGGCCTCCCGCCAGCCCATGTTATCCGGGCGGAAGGTCGTCGCGATCCCCGTGTGTTTGGAGACCACGCGGAACGGCTGCATGCCTGGATGCCGGTACACCACGGCGAGCAGAATGTGTCCCCGGCTCCGCGTGTGGGTGTAGACCCCGGTGAGAACATAGTGCTGGGCCTTCTCCTCGGGCATCCCCTGAGACACCAGCAGGCGCTGGAAGGCTTTTGTGGCCTCTGCCATCGCCTCGGGGCGGTAGCGCCCGTAGAGGCCGCTCTCGCCGGCGATCTCGCCGGTCTGCGGGTTCACCCGGGGATCGGTGATCGAGACGCCGAACGTCGCCTTGTACGAATCGTCCAGCGAGACCGCCTGGGCCTGGAGCAGCCCCCGGTTGAGCTCTGCCAGTCCGGTCCCGATCGTGTAGGGGAGAAACGCCAACCCCTGGAGGATCCCCGCGACGATCATGAAGGGGGAGAGTATCAGGTTGATGAGTCCCCTGCCGAAGGTCTCCATGGCCAGCTGGCCATCGTACGTGACGCAGCCGGTGAGCAGCAGGGCCGTGATGAGTAGCACGCTCGTCATTCGCTTCATCGTTCTGGTCATGGCTTGCCTCCTTCGTGGGCCAGCTGTGGTTACTGTTTCGTTCCGAAGTCCTGAATGACCGAGACGACCAGCATCAGGAGCAAGATGGAGAGGAGAATCAGAAACTTGATCCGGTCGACCCATTCAGGGCGTGACCCTCGGGGGACGTGGACCGATTTCATGCTTTCTCCTTTCGCCACGGGGTTGCCTGCCCCTTCCCAACTTCCTGCCCACGGCTCCACGCAACCCGGATGCCACCCGAGAGGGATTAAAGAAAACGGATGGTTAGACGAGGGGAGGGGCGACGGGCGGTGGCAGCACTGGTAAAAACTTGAGCAGTGGACTTACCGGGGAGGTAGAATACCGCCGGCATGAAACCCCTGGCGGAGTTGATCGGCGAGAGCCCCGTGGTCGTCGCCGTCCGCGAGAAGGTGGGGCGGCTGCTCCAGCTCCAGTCAGAATCCCGTCGAGTTCCCCCCATTCTCATCCAAGGCGAGACCGGTACCGGCAAGGGGCTCGTCGCGCGGGCCATCCACCGGGCGGGACCGCGCCGCGATGGCCCCTTCGTGGACGTCAACTGCGCGGCCATCCCCGAGACCCTGTTGGAGGCGGAGATGTTCGGCTTCGAGCGGGGGGCCTTCACCGACGCCCGGCAGGCGAAGGCGGGGCTCTTTCAAGCCGCCCACCGTGGGACGATTTTCCTGGACGAGCTGGGGCTCCTCCCCGAAGCTCTCCAGGCCAAGCTCCTCAAAGTGATCGAGGAGCAGTCGGTGCGGCGGCTCGGCAGCACCCGGAGCGAGCCGGTGGACGTCTGGACGCTTACGGCCACGAGCGAGGATCTGGCCGTGGCCGCGCGCGAGCGGCGGTTCCGCGAGGATCTTTACCACCGGCTGGCGGTCTTGACCGTCTGGCTGCCGCCGCTCCGAGAGCGGGGGGAAGATATCCTCCTGCTGGCCGACCACTTCCTCGCCCGCGCCTGTGCCGATTACCAGTTGCCGCCGAAGGAGCTGGGCGCCGGCGCGCGGACCGCCCTCCTGGCGTACCGCTGGCCCGGGAACATCCGGGAGCTCTCGAACGTGATGGAGAGGGTAGCGCTCCTGGCGGAGGCCCCCGTGGTGACGGTGGAGACGCTGGGGCTGCCGGGCGCCACCCCTGCGGAGCCGCGGGAGACCGGGCGAGGGGAGGAGCGGGGTTCTCTCGACGACGCTGTGCGTGATCACCTCCTGGAGGTGCTCGGCCAGACCAACTGGAACATCTCGCGGGCGGCGGGGCGGCTCGGGATCTCGCGCAACACGCTCCGCTCGCGGATCGAAAAGCACGGGCTCCGCCCCGGCGCGCCGGCCCCGTCCACCCGGCGCCGACCGTCACGGCCGGCGGCCGCCGCGCCCCGGCTCCCCGAGGCCGTGCCGGGAGCGATTCCACCACCCACGGCTGTCCGCTGGGAGCCGCGACGCCTGACGCTCCTCCGGGCGGCCCTGCTCCGGCCGGCTCAAGCGGCCTCGCCGCTGGCCGCAAGCCGCGCGCTCGAGGTGCTCGTGGAGAAAGTGCAGAGCTTCGGGGGGCGGGTCGAGGAGATGGGCGCCTCGGGCATTGTGGCCGCGTTCGGGCATGAGCCGGTGGAAGACGCGCCGCGGCGGGCCGCCCACGCCGCCATGGCGATCCATAACGCCGCCGAGCGCGCCGGAGTGGTTCCAACGGAGCCGCTGGGGGTCAAGGTCGGGATCCACGTGGGCCAGTTCCTGGTCGGGCGGGCGAGCGGCGGCCCGGAAATCGATCTCGACGCCAAGCGCCAGGCGTGGACAGTCCTCGAGGCGCTGGTGGCGCGCGGCGCGCCGGCCACGACCGTCGTCAGCGACGCGGCGGCGCCGTTCCTCGAGCGGCGTTTCGACTTGGCGCCCCTGGGCGCCCTCGGCCAGGCGCCGGGACAGGCCTACCGGCTTGGGAGGCGGGAACGCACCGGGCTCGGCCTTGGACGGCGGATGGTCAGGTTCGTCGGGCGCCGCGATGACATGGAGCTTCTCCAGAGCCGCCTGGCTTCGGCCACCGAGGGACACGGCCAGGTGGTGGGGATCGTCGGCGAGGCGGGCATCGGCAAGTCCCGGCTCCTCTTCGAGTTCAGGCAGAGCCTCCGTGGAAAGGAGATCACGTACCTCGAGGGGCGATGCCTCTCCTACGGGGGAGCCATTCCCTATTTCCCGATTGTGGACATCCTCCGGCGCAACTTCGGGATCACGGAGACCGACCAGCCAGAAGCCATCAGCGAGAAGGTTCGGGCGGGGCTCCGGCAGGTCGAGATGGATCCGGAGGAGTGGGCGCCGTTCGTGCTCCAGCTGCTCGGCGTGAAGGAAGGAACGGATCGGCTGGCCGAGCTGAGCCCCGAGGCGATCAAGGATCGCACCTTTGAAACGCTTCGCCAGTTGTGCCTCAAGGGCAGTCAGCTCCAGCCCCTCATCCTGGTGCTCGAAGACCTCCATTGGAGTGACAAGACATCGGAGGAGTGCGTGGCCTTCCTCGTGGAGAGCATTTGGGGTTCCCCCGTACTCTTCCTCTGCACCTATCGGCCGGGTTATCGGCCACCTTGGATGGACAAGTCCTACGCGACCCAGGTTGCCCTCCAGCCGCTGTCACCCCAGGACAGCCTGAGCGTGGTGAAGTCCGTACTCCAGACGGAGCAGGTCCCCGACCCCCTCGCCCAGCTGATCCTCGCCAAGGCGGAGGGGAATCCCTTCTTTCTGGAGGAACTGAGCCGGGTCATCGGAGAGGAGGGTGATCCTCACCCCGCACACGCCGTGCCGGAGACCATCCAGGAGGTGCTTCTCGCGCGGATTCATCGGCTCGCCGACGAGCCCAAGCAGCTCCTCCAGACTGCGTCCGTCCTTGGCCGAGAAGTTTCGCTGCGTCTCCTCGGGGCGATCTGGGAGGGGCCGAGCGCGGTGGACTCCCACCTCCGCGAGCTCATGCGGCAGGAGTTTCTCTATGAGAAGACCCGGGCGGCGGAGCCGGTGTACGTCTTCAAGCATGCCCTGACCCAGGAGGTGGCCTACGAGAGTCTTCTGCCGGCACGCCGCCAGGCCCTCCACGCCGCCGCCGGAGGGGCCCTCGAGCGGATCCATGCGGACCGCCTTGAGGAGGCCTACGATCACCTGGCGTACCATTACGCGAGGACCACCGAAGCCGCCAAGGCCGTCGAGTATCTGACGCGCGCCGCCGCGAAGGCGGCCCGGGCACACGCCCACACGGAAGCCGTCAGGGCCGTCCAGGAGGCGCTGGCTCACGTCGAGCATCTCCCCGCCGCGGAACGCGAGCCGAAGCTGCTCAATCTCATCCTTCAGCAGGGCGCTTCCCTCATCCCGCTCGGTCGCATCCCGGAGATCCTCGAGCTCCTCCTCCGGAAGCAGGAGGATCTCGCGCGGGTGGAGGATCCCGCGCGGATCGGGCGCTACTACTTCCAGCTGGGCCGGGTTTACAGCTTCCTCGGCGACCACGAGCGGGCGGCCCGATGCGCCCAGCAAGCCATCGAGGAGGCCAAGCGCTCCGGCGATGAAGCCACCATCGGAAAGGCTTATTTTCTGCTGTCGCTGGAAGGGATCTTCTCGGGTCAGGCGCTTCAGGGGATCGAGCACGGCCGACACGCAGTGGCGCTCCTCGAGCGGACGGACGAGCCCTGGTGGGTTGGGTCCGCCCTGTGGGTGGTGGGCCTCAATCATTCTCAGGTGGGGGAGTTTGAATCAGCCTTGGAGGCCCAGGCCCGGGCCCAGGCTATCGGAGAAGCCATCAGTGATGCTCGCCTCCAGTCGCTGACGGAGTGGGGGAAGGGGATCGTCCGCGCGGCGATGGGGGAGTGGGACACGGGGATCCAGGCGTGTCGGCTAGCCCTGGACCGCGCTCCCGACCCGCTTCACACGGCCCTCGCGTCGGGTTGGCTCGGTTACGCGTATCTGGAGAAGGGGGACGCGGCCCAGGCCATCTCGCTGCTGGAGGCGGCCGTCGCGCAGTTCGGTCAGTACGAGTTCCGGCCGCTCGAAGGCTGGTTCACCATCTTTCTGGCCGAAGCCTACCTCCTGAAGGGCGACGTTGACATGGCGCGCGCCCGCGCTCTGAACGGGCTCGATCTCACCCGGCACGCGAAGTTTCGGTACGGGACCGGCTGGGCCCAGCGGGCCCTCGGCCGGATCGCCAGGGTGGGCGGGGCGCTGTCGGAAGCCGAGCGCCATTTGAAGGAGGCCCTCGCAACCTTCGACTCGATTCAGGCTCGCTACGATGTGGGACGCACCCACCTGGACTTGGCCGCCCTCGCCCACGCCCAGGGGAACCGCGAGGCGGCCGCCGCTCACCTTGACGAGGCGCGTCAGGTGTTCGCCGCCCTCAGGATCCCCACGTACCTCGAGCGAGCCTCCCAGCCCCTTGACAGCCCGAATCGGGTCGGCTAGGGTTGGGATCGCTCACCAACCAGTCATCTTCTCCAATCCTAAGGAGGTGGCGGCAGTGAAGATCAAGGTCACGATCAACGGGGTCGCATACTCGCACGAGGTGGAACCTCGCCTCCTCCTGGTCCACTACATCCGGGACGTGGTGGGCCTCACCGGCACCCACATCGGCTGCGACACGAGCCAGTGCGGCGCCTGCACCGTCATCTACAACGGGATGGCCGTGAAGTGCTGCACGCTGCTGGCGGTGCAGGCCGACGGCGCCGACATCCTCACCATCGAGGGGCTCGCCAAGGACGGGCAGCTCCACCCCATCCAGGAAGGCTTCTGGGAGAAGCACGGGCTTCAGTGCGGCTACTGCACGCCCGGGATGATCCTGGCGGCCTACCAGATGCTCCAGCGCTCGCCCAACCCCAGCGAGGCGGAGATCCGGCACAATCTCGAAGGCAACCTCTGCCGCTGCACGGGCTACCACAACATCGTGAAGTCGATCCAGTACGCCGCCCAGAAGATGGCCGGCAGGTAGGGGGGCGCCATGGCGACCGCGACCAGGCTCTTCGGCTCTTCGATCAAGCGCCGGGAGGATCCCCGGTTCATCACCGGCAAGGGCACGTACGTGGACGACGTGAAGCTGCCGGGCATGACGTATGCGGTCTTCGTCAGGAGCCCCCACGCCCACGCCCGGATCAAGAGCATCAACACGGCCAAGGCGAAATCCGCGCCGGGGGTGGTGGCCGTCTTCACCGGCCAGGACGTCCAGACGGGGCCGCTCCCGTGCGCGTGGCTGCTTCCCGGGATCAAAATCCCGCCGCGCCCGGTTCTGGCCCAGGGGAAGGTCCGCTACGTCGGCGAGCCGGTGGCGATCGTGATCGCGGAGAGCGCCTACGCCGCCAGGGACGCCGCGGAGCTGGTGGACGTCCAGTACGAGCCGCTCCCGGCCGTCGTGGACTGCCAGAAGGCCCATGCGAAGAGCGCCTCGCAGCTCTTCGACGACGTCCCCGAGAACCAGTCCTTCGACTGGTCCATCGGTGACAAGGCGAAGACGGACGAGGCCTTCAAGGCCGCCGCCGTCGTCGTCAAGCAGCGGCTGGTGAACCAGCGGCTGATCACCAACGCCATCGAGCCGCGCGCGTGCGCGGCCTCCTACGCGCCCGCGACGGGCGACCTGACCCTGTGGGTCACCTCCCAGAACCCCCACGTCGCCCGGCTCCTGATCGCGGCCTTCATCCTCGGGATGCCGGAGCACAAACTCCGGGTGATCTCCCCCGACGTGGGCGGTGGTTTCGGCTCCAAGATCCCCGTCTACAACGAGGAGGTGGCGGTCTCCTGGGTCTCCAAGGCGCTCGGGCGCCCGGTCAAGTGGACCGCCGAGCGGCGCGAGAGCTTCATGAATGACGCCCACGGGCGCGATCACATCACCGAGGCCGAGATGGCCTTCGACAAGGCCGGGAAGATCCTGGGGCTCCGCGTGACCACCCACGCCAACCTGGGCGCCTACCTCTCGACAATGGGCTCGCTGGTCCCCTCGTACCTCTACGGCCCGCTCCTGTCCGGGGTCTACACGATCGCCACGGTCTTCTGCCGGGTGTGGGGGGTCCTCACGAACACTTCCCCCACCGATGCGCTCCGCGGCGCCGGCAGGCCCGAAGCGGCCTATCTCATGGAGCGGATGGTGGACCTGGGGGCCCGGTCCCTCGACATGGACCCGGCCGAGCTCAGGAAGAAGAACTTCATTCCCGCCGACAAGTTTCCCTACCAGACGCCGGTCGCCTTCGTCTACGACAGCGGCAATTACGGCCTGGCGCTCGAAAAGGCTCTCGAGATGGTGGGCTACAAGAAGCTGCGCGAGGAGCAGGAGAAGGCCCGGAAAAGCGGCCAGTACCTCGGCATCGGGCTTTCGACCTACATCGAGGCGTCCGGCCCCGCGCCGTCCCAGGTCGCGGGCGCTCTCGGCGCCCAGGCCGGGCTCTGGGAGAGCGCCTCCGTGCGCGTGCATCCGACGGGGATGGTGACGGTCTTCACGGGCTCCCACTCCCACGGCCAGGGTCACGAGACGACGTTCGCGCAGCTCGTGGCGGACGACCTGGGAATCCCCATCGAGCACGTGGAGATCGTCCACGGCGACACCGGTGCCATCCCGTTCGGCATGGGGACCTACGGCAGCCGGAGCGCGGCCGTCGGCGGCAGCGCGATCTACACGAGCCTCCAGAAGATCAAGGAGAAGGGACGGAAGATCGCGGCCCACCTCCTGGAGGCCGCCGAGGGCGACATCGTCTTTGAGGGGGGCAAGTTCTCCGTCAAGGGCTCGCCGGACCGCGCCAAGGCCTGGGGCGAGGTGGCGCTGATGGCCTACCTCGCCCACAACCTGCCTCAGGGCATGGAGCCGGGCCTCGAGGTCGCGAGCTTCTTCGATCCTCCCAACTTCACCTTCCCCTACGGCGCTCACATCGCCGTCGTGGAGGTGGACCCGGAGACCGGGAGCGTGAAGATCCTCCGCTACGTGGCGGTGGACGACGTCGGGAAGGTGATCAACCCGATGATCGTTGACGGGATGGTCCACGGCGGGGTCACCCACGGCATCGGCCAGGCCCTCTGGGAGTGGGGGGTGTACGACGACAACGGCCAGCTCCTCACCTCCACGCTGATGGACTACGCCATGCCGAAGGCCGACCAGCTCCCGATGTACGAGACCGACCGCACCGTGACCCCGTCCCCGGTGAACCCGATCGGCGTCAAGGGGGCGGGGGAGACGGGGACCATCGCGTCCACTGCCGCCGTCGCCAACGCGGTGCTCGACGCGCTTGCCCCGTTCGGCATCACTCACCTGGATATGCCGCTGACGCCCGCGCGGATCTGGCAGGCCGTGAAGGCCGCCGGGAAGAAGTAAAGGGGGGATCGCCATGTATCCGGCCCAGTTCGACTACCACAGCCCAGCCAGCGTCCAGGAGGCGATCTCCCTCCTGGGCCGGCTCAAGGACGACGCGAAAGTCCTGGCAGGCGGCCACAGCCTGATCCCCATGATGAAGCTCCGCCTGGCCCAGCCCAAGCACCTCATCGATCTCCGCAAGGTTCCGGGGCTCTCGGGGATCAAGGAGGACGGCGGGGCCATCGCCATCGGGGCGCTGACGACCCACTACGCCGCGGAGTCCTCGTCGCTCCTGAAGCAGAAGTGCCCGCTCCTGAGCGAGACCGCCGGCACGATCGGCGATCCCCAGGTGCGGAACATGGGGACGATTGGAGGAAGCCTGGCCCACGCTGATCCGGCTGCCGACTACCCAGCCGCCGTCATCGCGCTGGGGGCCGACCTGGTGGCGGAGGGCCCCAAGGGCAAGCGCATCATCAAGGTGGACGACTTCTTCAAGGGACTTCTCACCACTGCCCTCCAACCAGACGACATTCTTGTCGAAATTCGGATCCCCTCCTGGCCGGCCGGGACTGGGATGGCGTACATGAAGTTCCCCCATCCCGCCTCGCGCTTCGCCGTCGTCGGGGTCGCGGTGGTCCTGACCGTTGATGGCAAGGGCGCATGCTCCAAGGCGGGTGTCGGCATCACGGGGGCGGGGACCAAGGCGGTTCGGGCCAAGGGCGTCGAGGCGGCGCTC
>JACPCF010000154.1 GCA_016179965.1 Candidatus Rokuibacteriota bacterium
GTCTCGCTGACAGTCCCCTGAGCGTCCACCTCCTGACGAATCGAAACGCCAAGTCGTTTCAATAAGTTCCGGGTTGGCCGGGAGCTGGCAGAGAGGTTGCTCCGCCCTTGGCCGGAAGGGATATCTCACCTGTTCCCACAGAAGGGGGGCCGCCATGTTTGGAAGAAGCCACGCCGAAGCCGTTGTGTCCGCGACCTGCCCGAAGTGCGGGTTTGCCGAAGTGGTGGGCGACAGCTGTCCGCGCTGCCGGGTGAAGGTCTCGAATTATCGGGTCTACCTCGCTTCGTTGGACGACAGGGCGCGGAGGAGGCGTCGCTGGTTCCCCAGATTGAGGCTGGTCAGGACGATGAGCCGCCCGCTCCCGTCAACGGACCGGCGCACGATCTATGAGGAGCTGATCCTGGGAAGGATCTACCGGGAGCTGCGCTACCCCGCGACCGCCCGGGGCGTCTACCTGGTGCTGCTTGCCTTTGACGTGACGGCGGCGGGCCGGGTCGCCGGGCTTCGGGTCACGGTGAACCCGAGCAACCCCGACGTGGGCGCGAGCATCCGGACCGCCCTCAACCGCGCGCAGCCGTTTCCAGCCCCGACGCCCGATGGCCGCAACGACAGCACCCAGCACGTCAGCCTGGCGCTGACCGTGAACATCTAACGCGATACGGCGGAGGCAAAGGCGTATGAGCGCGCTGAAGAGAAAGGCGACCTGGCTTTCGGCGGGCGTGTTACTCCTGACCCTTTGGCCCGGGATCGCTTCAGCCCAGGCCGGAGAGTGGGAGACGATCATGGCGGCCGGGATGAGCGCGTACCAGCAAGGCCGCTACGCCGGAGCCGAGGAGAAGTTCTCCGCGGCCCTCAAAGAGGCCGAGGCATTCGGGCCGGAGGACCCGCGGTTGGCCGCGAGCCTCAGTAATCTGGCGTCGGTCTATGCCGCCCGGGGTCAGGCGGCTCGCGCTGAGCCGCTGTCCCAGCAGGCGCTGGCCATCCGCCAGAAGGCGCTGGGGCCGGAGCACCCGGACGTGGCCACGAGTCTCGACAACCTGGGCTCCATCTATGCCGCCCAGGGACAATACGCGCGGGCGGAACCACTGCTTCGTCAAGCGCTGGCCATCCGGGAGACGGCGTTGGGGCCGGAGCACCCGGACGTCGCCCAGAGCCTGAACAATCTGGTGGAGCTCCACCGCGCTCGCGGCCAGTCTGCCGCGGCGGAACCGCTCGCGCGCCGGGCGCTGGCGATCTCAGAGAAGGCGCGTGGGCCGGAGCACCCGGACGTGGCCACGAGCCTCAACAACCTGGCCGGCGTCCATCTCGCCCGGGGAAAGTACGCTGAGGCCGAGGCCCTCTACCGGCGTGCGCTCGAGATCCGGGAGAAGGCGCTGGGGTCCGAGCATCCCCACGTGGCCACGAGCCTCAATAACCTGGGGGTGCTGCACGCCACCCGGGGGCAGTCGGCCGAGGCCGAGGCGCTCTACCGCCGGGCGCTGGCGGTCGCCGAGACGGCCCTGGGACCCGAGCATCCCCAGGTCGCCACGGGCCTCAACAACCTGGCCTTGCTCCACGTCACCCAGGGGAGGCACGCGGAGGCCGAGCCGCTGCTGACGCGCGCAGCTGCGATTGACGAGAAAGCCCTCGGGGGCAAGCACCCGAGCGTTGCGACAGACCTGAATAACGCGGGATTGCTGTACGCTTCCCAGGGGGACTTCGACCGGGCCGAGGCGCTCTACCGCCGGGCGCTGGCGGTCCGGGAGAAAACGCTGGGCCCCGAGCACCCTGACGTAGCCACGACGCTAAACAACCTGGCCGTGCTCTACCACGAGCAGGGGAAGCATCGGGAGGCGGTGTTCCTGTACCGCCGGGCGTGCGAGATTCGGGAGAAGGCCTTCGGCCCCGATCACCCCCAGGTGGCCGCGAGTCTCGAGAACTACGCCGCCCTCCTGCGGGCGATGAATCACGAGAGGATGGCGGCGGCGCTCGAGGCCCGGGCCGAGCAGATCCGCGCCAAGCTCGCCCAGGGCGCCTCGGCCAGGTGACGCGGCGGCTGCCTTACCTGGGCAGCGTATCCTCCAGACGCTCTAACGTCTCCAGGGCCTCAAGGGAGTCGGCCCTCACGAGAGCTGACTCCCTTTCGAGTGACCGCTTCAGGAGCTCGCGCTTCAGATCTCGTAGGAGCTGGACGCGCTCACAATGAAACCTACATGCCAAGCCTGAGCTGTCGGGGACGGCCCATGTGATGCACTTTATTCCGAGTTTTGCATGTTTTCCCGCAGCCTTACCGTGCCATTCGCCCGAGACTTTCCTTCCGACGTAACGCTCTAGTGCGCCCTTGCTATTGAAGCAGACCGCCCGCGGGCGAACGGATTCTAAGCGATCTTGAAGTGCTTCCGGGTCGTGGTACACATCGTCCAGGCCGATTCCCCTGGAGAGGAGTAGTCGATCCTCTTCCGGGGTGAGCTGGACTGACGTAAACGCAGTCTTCTTGAGATCCGCATAAAACGAGTTGCTCGGGTTAGCGTAGTAGTGCCCGATCCGAAGAGATTCCTCTCCTGGCTCGGTGCCGATGAAGACGACAGCGAGCCCCCTTCGCAGAAGTGGTTCGAGGGAAGAATCGGGCCTTCCAATCATCGGGGCGGGCGGCTTAGACTCGGTGAGTCATGGACGTGAGCCTGTTCGATTACCACCTGCCGCTCGAGCGGATCGCCCAGTATCCGGCCGAGCGGCGGGACGCCTCGCGCCTCCTGGTGTGCGACCGCGCCGCGGGCCGGTGGGAGGACTGCGTCTTCGCCGAACTGTCGGACCTCCTTCGACAGGGCGACGTGCTGGTCGTCAACGACTCGCGCGTGATCCCGGCGCGGCTCCTGGGGCGCCTGGAGCCCGGCGGCGCCCAGGTGGAGCTGCTCTTCCTGAGGGCCGCCGCCGGGTCGGCCTGGGAGGCGCTGGCCAGGCCGGCGAAGCGCTGCCGCCCCGGCGCCGTCGTCGTCTTCGGCGACGGGCAGGCGAGGGCGCGAGTGGTCGCCGTCGCTGGAGAAGGCCGGCGGCTCGTGGAGGTGGAAGGCGGGGGCTCGGTCCGCGAGGTCCTCGAGCGGTACGGCGTGCCGCCGCTGCCACCCTACATCACGCGCCACCAGAAGCCCGGCCAGGAGGACTGGGAGCGCTACCAGACGGTGTACGCGGCGCGCGATGGATCGGTGGCGGCCCCCACGGCGGGGCTCCACTTCACCCCGGCGCTTCTGGACCGCCTGAGGGCCGCGGAAATCGAGATCCAGACCCTCACCCTGCACGTCGGGCCCGGGACCTTCCGCCCGATCCGCTCCGCGAAGGTTGAAGGCCATCGCATGGAGGCCGAGGAGGTGACGATCTCCAGCAAGGCCGCCGATTCGATCAACGGAGCGAAGGCCCAGGGGCGAAGGATTATCGCCGTCGGGACGACAACCTGTCGCGCCCTGGAGTCGGCAGCCGACGAGCACGGCCGGGTACGCCCGATGTCGGGCCCCACCGACCTGTTCATCTATCCCGGATATGGCTTCAAGGTGATCAACGTCCTCCTGACCAACTTCCACCTCCCGCGCTCCTCTCTCCTCCTACTGGTGTGCGCCTTCGCCGGGCGCGAGTTCGTGCTGGACGCCTACCGCCACGCTGTGCACGCGGGGTACCGCTTCTACTCGTATGGCGATGCCATGCTCATCGTCTAATGGCCCCCTCACCCTGTCCTCTCCCCGAAGGGGAGAGGTGATTAGCCCATGCGATTGGAGCTCCTGAAGACCGACGGCGTGGCCCGCGCGGGTCGGCTGACGACCGCCCACGGAGTGGTGGAGACGCCGGCCTTCATGCCCGTGGGGACCCAGGGGTCGGTCAAGAGCCTCACCCCCGAGGACCTCCGCCAGATCGGCGCTCAGATCCTCCTGGCCAACACCTACCATCTCTTCCTCCGTCCCGGCCACCGGCTCATCGCCGAGCTCGGTGGCCTTCATCGCTTCATGGCGTGGGAGGGACCGATCCTGACCGATTCGGGCGGGTTCCAGGTGTACAGCCTGGCGTCCCTGGGAAGGGTGACCGACGAGGGGGTCAGGTTCCGATCCCACCTGGACGGGGCCGAGCACCTCCTCACTCCGGAGCTGTCGGTGGAGATCCAGCAGGCCCTCGGGGCGGACATCATCCATCCGCTGGACGAGTGCCTGGCCCACCCGACTCCCCGCGCCGAGACCGAGGCCTCGCTGGCCCTAACGCTCCGGTGGGCGGCTCGAGCGAAGGCGACCCACGGTCGCGGCGACGGGAGCCAGGCGATGTTCGGCATCGTCCAGGGCGGGGGCTACGAGGATCTCCGCCGCCGGGCTGTGGAGGAGACGTGCGCCCTCGAGTTCGACGGGTATGCCCTCGGCGGCCTCGCGGTGGGCGAGCCGAAGCCGCTCATGCTGGACCTCCTGGAATTCACCGCGGCGCTGCTGCCCAAGGATCGGCCGCGCTACCTGATGGGGGTGGGGACGCCCCCGGACCTCCTCGAAGCCGTGGCGCGCGGGGTGGACCTCTTCGACTGCGTGCTCCCCACCCGCAACGCCCGGAACGGCCAGCTCTTCACCGCCGAGGGCGTCCTCACGATCAAACAGGCCCGCTACGCGAGGGACCCGCGCCCCGCGGACCCGACGTGCCCGTGCTATACCTGCCGCACGTTCTCGCGGGCCTACCTCCGCCACCTCTTCGGGGCGCGGGAGCTGCTCGCCTACCGCCTGCTGAGCCTGCACAACCTCCACTTCTACCTAGCCCTGATGGCGGAGTTGCGCGCGGCCATTCAAGCCGGGGGGTTTCAGACATTCAGGGCTCGGTTTTTGGCGCGGTATGCGGTATCATCCGGGGGGCCCTGAAATGTCCATCGCCCACGCCGCCGACCTAGCTTACGCCGCCGCTCTGGCCCCGGGCGGCAACGCCGGCAGCTCGGTTGCCGTCCAGATCCTCTTCTTCGCGGCCCTGTTCGCGATCTTCTACTTCCTCCTGATCCGCCCCCAGCAGAAGCAGCGAAAAGAGCGCGAGGCGATGCTGGCGTCCGTCAAGCGCGGCGATCGGGTGGTGACCAGCAGCGGCCTCCACGGGACCGTGGTCGGGCTCAACGAGCACACCGTCGTGCTGAAGGTGACCGACCAGGTGAAGCTCGAGTTCGACCGGCAGGCCATCGGGCGCATCGTGGCGGCGCAAGGCGAAAAGGAAGGGGCGTAAGGGGCGCGGATGCGCAGATACCTCCGGGTTCGGATTGGCATCGTCCTGGCCGTCATCGTGGGATCTCTGATCTACCTCTACCCTCCCCCCGGCATCCGCGAACGCCTCTACGGCCCGACCTTCGCCCCGATGAAGAAGGGAGGCCTCCTCCCCCCGACGCTGAACCTGGGCCTCGACCTCCAGGGCGGGATCCACCTGGTGCTGGGCGTGGACGTGGAGAAGGCCCTGGAGAGCCAGGTGGAACGGGCCGCCGCTGACATTCGGGCGTCGCTGGAGAAGAAGGGGGTTGGGGTGACGCAGGTCGCGCGCCAGGGCGTCACGGAGATCGCCCTTCAGCTGGCCTCCCCCCAGACCTGGAACGACGCCCTCACCGTGCTGAACGAGTTTCCGGTTTATGACCGGAGGGGCATCGACCAGGCCAGCGGTCGGATCCTGCTCGCCCTGAGGGAGCGGGAGGCGGCCACGCTCAGGGACCTGGCGATCCGCCAGGGGCTCGAGACCATTCGGAACCGGGTGGACCAGTTCGGGGTGGCCGAGCCCACGATCCAGCAGCAGGGCGAGAACCGCATCCTCGTCCAGCTCCCGGGGATCCAGGACCCGGAGCGCGCCAAGGCGCTGATCGGCAAGACCGCGCTCCTGGAGTTCAAATTCCTAGACGAGAACGTCATGAATGACCCGGCCGCGTTGGAGAAGGCCGTCCGGGAGGGGCCTCCGGAGGGCGACGAGGCGCTCTGGCAGAAGATCGTGGATAAGGAGACCCGGCAGGAGCGTCGGATCCCCTACATCGTGAAGAAGAAGACCCTTCTGACGGGGGCCGACCTGACCACGGCCCGGGTCTCCATCGACCAGACGACCAGCGAGCCGTACGTCTCCGTGGAGTTCAACAAGCCCGGGGCCCGGGTCTTCGGCGAGCTCACCGAACAGAACGTCGGCAAACGCCTGGCGATCATCCTCGACGGCAACGTCCACTCGGCCCCCGTGATCCGCGAGCGGATCCCGTCCGGCCAGGCTCAGATCACCGGCGGCTTCACGGCGGACCAGGCCACGGACCTGGCCATCGTCCTCCGGGCGGGGGCGCTGCCCGCGCCGGTGAAGATCCTTGAAGAGCGGTCGGTGGGGCCGTCGCTGGGGGCCGACTCGATCCGCCAGGGGATGATGGCCATCCTCGCCTCGGTGGTGGTCGTGTTCCTGTTCATGCTGGCCTACTACCGACTCTCGGGCCTCGTCGCCAACGTCGCTCTCGGCCTGAACCTCGTGATCCTCCTGGCCGTGATGGCCGGCTTTCACGCCACCCTCACGCTGCCCGGCATTGCCGGCATCGCGCTGACCATCGGCATGGCTGTGGACACCAACATCCTCATCTTCGAGCGCATCCGGGAGGAGTTTCGGACCGGCAAGACGATCCGCGCGGCCATTGACGCGGGGTTCACGCGGGCCTTCCGGACAGTCGTGGATACCCACATCACGGTGCTCGTGTCGGCGGCCATCCTCTACAACTTCGGGACCGGCCCCGTGAGGGGGTTCGCGGTCTCCCTGTGGATCGGGATCGCGGCCAGCCTGTTTACCGCCGTCTTCTTCACGCGTCTGGTCTTCGACCTGCTCTACATGGGGCGTCGGCGGCTCCAGGCGCTCTCCATATGATCGAGGTCTTCAAGGCCCCCAATTCCGACTTCATCGGCAAGCGTCGCTGGGCCTACATCGTATCCGTCGTCTTCATCGCCCTCGGCCTTGTCTCCATGTGGGTCCAGGGCGGACTCCGGTACGGCATCGACTTCTCGGGCGGCACGCTGATTCAGGCCCGGTTCGAGAAACCCGTGCCGGTGGACCGAATCCGGGGCGCCCTCGATCAGATCAAGCTCGGAGAGAGCGTCATCCAGGAGTTCGGCGATCCCCGGGAGTTCATCTTCAGGCTCCCGCTGACCGAGGTGCTGGCCGAAGAGATGACGCGGCGGGTCCAGGAGGCCCTGGCCAAGGATCCCGCCCTCGGCCGGGTGGAGATCCGCCGGGTGGAGTTCGTCGGCCCCCAGGTGGGGCGGGACCTCCAGCTCCAGGCCCTGTGGGCGGTCCTGTGGGGCATGGCGGGCATCCTCATCTACGTGGCGATTCGCTTCGACCTCAAGGGCGGGGTGGCGTCCATCGCGGCCATCGTCCACGACGTGCTGGTCTGCCTGGGGGCCATGTCGGTCACGGGGCGCGAGATGTCGCTCCCCGTGCTGGCGGCGCTGCTGACGATCATCGGCTATTCCGTCAACGACACCATCGTCGCCTACGACCGGATCCGCGAGAATCGGGGCAAGGGGTTCAAGAAGGGGCTCTCCTTCGCCGAGCAGATCAATATCGCCATCAACCAGACCCTCTCGCGGACGGTGCTGACGGCGCTGACCGTCTTCTTTTCCACGATCGTGCTCTTCCTGTTCGGAGGGAAGGTACTGGAGGACCTGGCCTTCGTCCTCACGGTCGGGGTGATCACGGGCACCTACTCCACGATCTACATCGCCGGGGCGCTCATCGTGGACTGGACGGCCTGGGCCGAGGCGCGGGCCCAGCGGGCCAAAAAAGCCGTAGCAAAAGCCGGATCAGCGTGAGAAAATCATGAGTTACAAAGCGGCGAGGTGGAAACGGAGTGACGCAGCTCCAAACGCTGATCGAGGAGATTCCCAAGTACCAGCCCGGGGCCGACCTGGACCTGGTCAAGCGCGCCTACCGCTTCTCTGAGATTTCCCACCAGGGGCAGCAGCGCGCCTCAGGCGAGCCGTACCTCTCCCACCCCCTCGAAGTCGCCGGCCTCCTCGTCAACTTCAAGATGGATGTCACCACGGTCACCGCCGGCCTGCTCCACGACGTGCTCGAGGACACGCGCGCCACCAAGGACGACCTGACCCGCGAGTTCGGGCCGGAGATCGCCGACCTCGTGGACGGCGTCACCAAGATCGGCAAGCTGGCCTTCTCCTCGAAGGAGGAGCGCCAGGCCGAGAACTTCCGCAAGATGCTGGTGGCCATGGCCCGGGATATCCGCGTGCTCATGATCAAGCTGGCCGACCGCCTCCACAACATGCGCACGCTGGACTACCTGGTCCAGGACAAGGGCCGCAAGATCGCCGAGGAGACGCTGGACATCTATGCCCCGCTCGCCCACCGGCTCGGCATGGCGAAGGTCAAGGCGGAGCTGGAGGACCTCGCCCTCCGCTGTCTCCACTTGGAGGACTACGCCGACCTCCAGCGGCGGGTGGCCAAGCGGCGGCTTGAGCGGGAGACGGAGATCAACCAGGTCATCGCGATCCTGGAAAAGAAGCTTGGCGAGGTGGGGATCGAGGCCCAGATCCGGGGGCGGCCCAAGCACTTCTACTCCATCTGGAAGAAGATGCATGATCAAGGTCGGGAGTTTGACGAGATCTATGATCTGACGGCTGTTCGAGTGATTACGAA
Source organism: Candidatus Rokuibacteriota bacterium (assembly GCA_016179965.1). Taxonomy (GTDB): domain Bacteria; phylum Methylomirabilota; class Methylomirabilia; order Rokubacteriales; family CSP1-6; genus CSP1-6. Next base: position 8,629 of record JACPCF010000154.1, read on the forward strand.
CTCGGTGCGTGATTGTTATGGTGCTTTGGGCGTCATCCACTCTTTATGGAAGCCGGTGCCGGGGCGGTTCAAGGACTTTATCGCGATGCCGAAGGTCAACATGTACCAGTCGCTCCACACGACGGTCATCGGCCCCAAGGGGGACCCGGTGGAGATCCAGATCCGCACCTGGGAGATGCACCGGGTCGCCGAGGAGGGGATCGCGGCCCACTGGCTCTACAAGGAGAAGAAGAGCGACAAGGACAAGTTCGACCAGTCCCTCGTCTGGCTGCGGCAGCTGATGGAGTGGCAGCAGGAGATGAAGGACCCGCGCGAGTTCATGGAGAGCGTGCGGGTGGACCTCTTCCCCGACGAGGTCTACGTCTTCACTCCCAAGGGCGACGTGAAGGCCCTTCCCGAAGGCTCGACTCCGATCGACTTCGCCTACGCCGTCCATACCCAGGTGGGCCACCGCTGCGCCGGCGCGAAGGTGAACGGCAAGCTCGTACCGTTGCGCTACACCCTCAGGCAGGGTGACATCGTCGAGATCGTCACCTCGCCCACCCAGCACCCGAGCCGCGACTGGCTCAAGATCGTCAAGTCCTCCCGCGCCCGCTCCAAGATCAACCAGTGGCTCAAGGCCGAGGAGCGCGCGCGCTCGCTCAGCCTGGGGCGCGAGTTCTTCGAGCGAGAGGCCCGGAAGTACCGCCTCTCGCCGGCCACCCTCCTGGCGGCGGAGGGCGCGATGAAGAAGGTCCTCACGGACCTGGGCTTCCCCTCGGTGGACGACCTCCTGGCCTCCATCGGCTACGGGAAGACGTCGGCCCACCAGGTGCTGGCGAAGCTGGCCCCCGCCGAAGTGCTCGAGGCGGAGCGCGCCCACGAGGCCAAGCCCCAGAAGGCGGCCCGCCCCGCCAAGACCGACGGCGGCGTCAAGATCCGCGGCGTGGAAGACGTCCTGGTGCGCTTCGCCAGGTGCTGCGCCCCGGTCCACGGCGATCCCATCGTGGGCTTCATCACCCGCGGCCGCGGCCTCACGGTCCACACCCGGGAGTGCCACACTGTGGCCCAGGGGCTCCTGGACCGGGAGCGGGTGGTGGGGGTGGAGTGGGACGTGGCCGAGCCGGTGGCCCGCCCGGTGAAGATCGCGGTGTACATCGGCCGGGATCGGCCGGGGCTCCTGGCTGAGATCTCAACGGCAATCTCCTCGCGGCACGGGAACATCACCAAGGCCGAGATCACCGTCACGGAGGACCGCAAGGGCATCAACCACTTCGTGGTGGAGGTGGCCGACCTCAAGCAGCTCCAGGAGATCCTCCAGGCTATCCGGGAGGTCAAGGACGTCATGAAGGTCGAGCGCGTCCGCGGCGTGTAGGTGGTGCGCAGGTGACCCGGGCCGAGTTCGAATCCTTTGTGGCAAAAGCCCTTCAAGCGCTGCCCAGGCGCTTCAGGGCCAAGATGAAGAACATCGCCGTGGTGGTGGAAGACTGGGCCGACGCCGAGACGCTGGAAGAGATGGGAATCGAGCCTCCCGACACGCTCTATGGTCTGTATCGGGGCGTCGATCTCACCCGCCGCGACTCCTCCTACGGGAACGTCCTGCCCGACACCATCACGATCTACCAGGAGCCCATCGAGGAGGACTGCGCCGACGAAGCGGAGATGGCCGAGCTGATCCGCGACGTGGTGATCCACGAGGTCGGCCACTACTTCGGCCTGGACGACGAGGCCATGGCCGAACTCGAGCGCCCCGAAGAAGAGTAAATCACCCGCCTGGTGTTCTAGTCGCCCCCTAAGTTTTTTGCTTGACAAGGCTTTCAACTTCCTCTAGGGTTTCAGCAGATGCTGAAACAACTGGAACAAGTGAAACAATGCGAAAGTTTGAGGAGATTCGGAAAATCGGGGCCCAGCGGCTCAAGGAGCTCTTTCCCAAAGCGAAGGCCTGGGAAGAGATTCCCGACAGCAAAGTGGGCGACCAACGTGCGGATCTACTGGTGAAATTCCAGATGGGGGGCCACGAGCACCTGCTGGCGCTCGAGGTCGGCGGCCTCGGGCAGCCCCGACAAATCCGGGAGGCCGTGACCCGGTTGAGCGAGATCCGGCGCGATCTGCCGGCCGCCTATCCGGTGGCCGTGGCGGAGTATATCGGCGCTCAGTCGGCCTCCCTCCTGCGCCGCAACGGCTTCGGCTATCTCGACCTCTCCGGCAACTGCTACCTCGCCTTCGAGAACGTCCTCATCGAAAAAGAGGGCAAGCCCAACATCCGCCCGTCCACCCGGCCGCTCAAGTCGCTCTTCGCTCCCCGGGCCACGCGGGTCGTGCGCGTGTTGCTCGTGGATCCGCAGCACGCCTGGCGCCTGGAGGAGCTGGCGAAGGCCGCCGAAGTGAGCCTCGGCCACGCCCACAACGTCGTGAAGCGGCTCGAAGAGCTCGCCTGGGTCGTTCGGGGGGAGCACCAGCGGATCCACTTCGCCAAGCCCGCCGATCTCGTGGAGGCCTGGTGCGAGAGCTACTCCTACCGCCAGAACGCGGTCGCGACGTACTTCTCGCCGGAGCGGATCACGCGCCGGCTGATGGCGGAAATCGCGCGCCTGGCCCTGGCCGAGGGGCGCCGGTACGCCTTCACGCTTCACTCGGGAGCGGCGCTCGTGGCGCCCAACATCCGCTTTCCGGTCATCCACTGCTATCTGGAGGGCTCGCTGGATCCCTTCGCCCGAGCGCTCGGCCTTCGGCCGGGCGAGGGGGAGGGCAACGTGCATCTCCTGACGCCGTACGACCAGGGCGTTTTCTACAGCCGGCTGGAAAAGGGCGGGCTATCGGTCGCGTGTCTCCCGCAGCTCTACGCGGACCTCTACCGCTACGAGCGGCGGGGTCGAGAGCAGGCAGAGTACCTCCGGCGTGAAGCCATGGGGTACTGAAGAGGAGAGGGGGTGAAACGGAGCGATGGCGAAGAAAAAGGCCAAGAAGAAGGGCAAGAAGCGCTAGGACCCGATGTGTAGCGAGACGACCCGAGCAAGAAAGGAGGTGACAACTGAATGGCGAAAAAGAAGGCAACCAAGAAAAAGAAGAAGTAGAGTCTGCAGCACACCTCGGTGGGGGGTGGCGGCCTCCCACCGGCACTCATCCCCCTTACCCTGCCCTCTCCCCGCCGGGGAGAGGGTGGGGGTGAGGGGGCGTTTTTTAGAGTTCCTTCGATCCGGCCGTGGCGAGAACCGAGCAGCCCAAGGCCCGAAGGAGGAGCCGACCGGAGCGTACGCGGTTGTACGTGAGGATCGGCGACGACTGAGAACGCGGGGATGCGACGGTTGTCGGCACGGCCTATACGACCTTGGTAACTTTGCCGGCCTTCAGGCAGCGGGTGCAGACGCGGAGCCGCTTGGGGGTCCCGCCGACCATGGCCCGCATCGAGACCAGGTTGGGCAGCCAGCGCCGTTTGCTCACGTTGTGGGCATGGCTGATCCGGTGGCCGACGGCCGGACCTTTCCCGCAGACATCACAGCGCTGCGCCATCGTGA
>JACPCF010000105.1 GCA_016179965.1 Candidatus Rokuibacteriota bacterium
TAGAACACCAGAGGACCAGGCCCGCCTTGACACCGAGGAGTTCACGGTCGCCGGAAAGGTCACGACCGGGAAGATCATGAACCGTGTCACGGCCACCCTGAACGGCGAGGAAGTGAGCGCGATTGACCTCCGGGGGGCGGGCACAAAGGAAGTTCTTCTTGACTTCCCCGTGAAGCTCCGGGAGGGGAAGAACGTCCTCATCGTGACCGCCGTGGATTCGCGCGGCGAGACGGTCCAGGAGGCGCGGACCCTCTTCTACGACAGGCCCGCGCCGCCCCCCGTGGTCGTTGCCAAACCGGCCCCGCCTGCGGCCCCTGCGCCGGCTCCCGCCGCGCCGCCACCTCCGGCCGTCGCCAAGCCCGCGCCCCCTCCGGCGAAGCCGGTCGCGCCGGAGCCTCCGAAGGTGGTGGCCGCGCCGTCGCCAGCCCCGCCGGCTCCGGCGGCACCGCCAGCGGTTCCGGCACCGCCGCCTCCGGTCGTGGCCAAACCGGCGCCGCCACCCGCCCCCGCGGCCCCACCGTCTGAGGTTGCCCTGGCCAAGCCGGCGCCCCCAGCACCCCCGGCTGTGGCGCCGCCTCCGGCAGCCCCCCCGGTGGTCGCCGCATTGCCCCCATTGCAGCTGACGCTCTCGACGCCGCGGGACCAGGCGCGCGTGGAGCACGAGAGCGTCGGGCTGGCCGGGCTCGTGTCGGGCGGCAAGGGGGTCAGCCGGGTGGTCGTCACGCTGAACGGCCTCGAGGTCTCGCGCCTGGAAGAGCGGGCTCCGCAGCCCGCGATGGCGGTGAATCTCCCCATCAAGCTCCGGGAGGGCCAGAACACGCTGGTCGTGACGGCCACCGAGGCCGGGGGGACGATTCACCAGGAGGTCCGAACGGTCCATTACGAAAAGCTGGCGCCGCTGTTGGTCGCCTTCCGCTACCCGGAAGACCGGTCGCGGGTGACGGAGGAGGCGAGCGTCGTGGCTGCCGTGATCACCTCGAGCAAGGGGGTCTCGAAGATCCGCGTGACCCTGAACGGGGCTGAGGTGCACGAGCAGAGCGAGCGGACGCCTCAGAAGTCCGTCGTCGTGACCGCCCCCGTCACGTTCAGGGAGGGGGCCAACGCCATCGTGCTGACGGCCAGCGAGCCCGACGGCACCGTCCGCCAGGAGATCCGCACCGTCATCTACGAGCGGCCTAAGGTGGTCGAGGCGCTTCCGCCGCCGCCGCCTCCGCCCGCGACCCACGACCGGTGGGCGGTGGTGATCGGGGTGGGGCGCTACGAGAGCCCGGACATTCCGAAGCTCCGCTACACCGTGCCCGATGCCGAGGCGATCTACGAGGTGCTCACGGGTCCGGGCGGCTTCAAGAAGGAGCACGTGCTCCTCCTGACGGACAAGACGGAGAAGAAGCCGACGTACCGGAACCTCAAGTGGGCCCTCGGGACGTTCCTGGCGCGCTCGGCGAAGAAGGACGACACCGTGCTGATCTACTTCGCCGGCCACGGGGCGCCCGAGGTGGACCAGCGCGGGGTCGAGCGGGACGGGCTCTCGAAGTACCTGGTCCCTGTGGACGCCGAGCCCGACGACCTCTACTCGACGGCGTTTCCCATGGACGAGCTCCAGACGATCTTCGGCCGGATCGAGGCCGAGCGCGTCGTCGTCTTCCTGGACTCCTGCTACAGCGGGGCGGCGGGCGGGCGGACGTTCGCCTCGAAGAAGACGCGGGCCGGGCACGTGGACGAGCAGTTCCTGGAGCGGCTGGCGCGCTCCAAGGGGCGGGCGATCGTGACGGCCTCGCGACCGGCGGAGGTCTCCATCGAGCTGCCGGAACTGGGGCACGGCATCTTCACGTACTATCTCGTTCAGGGGCTCAAGGGGGCGGCGGACCTGAACCGGGACGGGATCGTGACGCTCCAGGAGCTCTACGAGTACGTGGAACAGGAAGTGAGTAAGAAGTCCCGGGCGGTGGGCGGCAACCAGCACCCGGTGATGAAGGGGGAGCTAGAAGGTGTCCTGCCGCTGGTGAAGGTCAAATAGTGAAAGTCATTCTCCGGAACCCCCGGCGCGAGGTGGAGGTGGCTGGCCGCCGGCGGGTGCGGGAGCTGCTCAAGGAGCTGGACATTCTTCCCGAGACGGTGCTCGTCATCCGGGGCGACGAGATGATCACGGGGGACACCGTGGTGGGCGACGAGGACGTGATCGAGCTGCGCCCGGTGATCTCGGGCGGCCGCGTATGAAGTGCCGGAAGTGCGGCGGGACGGCGGTCCTCGAACTCCGACGCCACAACGCGGCCTTCTGCAGGCCTGACTTCATCGACTTCTTTCGAAATCAGGTCGCCGAGGCGATCCGGCGCCATCGGATGTTCACCCGTGAGGAGGCCGTGCTGGTGGCGGTCTCCGGCGGCAAGGACTCCCTGGCCCTCTGGGACGTGCTGCTCCAGGAGGGATACTCGACGACCGGGCTCTACCTGGACCTCGGGATCTTCGACTACTCCAAGGAATCCAAGGCTAGGTGCGAGGGGTTCGCCGCCAAGCACGGCGCGCGGCTCCTGATCGTCCCTGTCGAACAGGAGCTCGGGGCGGCCATTCCCGAGGTGCAGTCCGCCACGCGCCGGCCCACCTGCTCGGCCTGCGGGCTCTCGAAGCGCTACCTCATGAACAGGGCGGCGCTCGAGCACGGCTTCCCCGTCGTGGCGACGGGCCACAACCTGGACGACGAGGCGGCCACGCTCTTCGGCTCGATCCTGCACTGGCAGACCGAGCCGCTCGCCCGCCAGTCCCCCGCGCTGCCCTCGACCCACGCGAAACTGGTCCGCCGCGTCAAGCCGCTCTACCGCCTCTCCGAGCGGGAGACGGCAGCCTACGCCTTCCTCCGCCGGATTGATTACATCGTGGACGAGTGCCCGTTCGCCAAGGGCGCCACGTCCCTCATGCACAAGGAGATTTTGAACCGGCTCGAGGACGTGTCCCCCGGCGCCAAGCACAACTTCTTCTTCGGATTTTTGGAGAAGGGCCGCCCCGCCTTCGAGCGTCTGGCCGACGTCGTGCTCAACGAGTGCGCCCGCTGCGGACAGGTTACCACCGGCACCCTCTGCGGCTTCTGCAAGCTGGCCGACCAGGTCAAGCGCGCTCGTTGACGGACGAGCTGATCTTCCTCGGCACCGCCGGCGGGCGGATGTCCGTCGCCGGGCAGCTCCGCGCCTCCGGCGACGCGATCGTTCTCACCCACCGGCACCTGGATCACAGCGGCGACGTCAACGCGATGATCGCGTGCACCGGTTATTTCCCCGACCTGGAGGCGGCCTACCTGGGCGACGTGCTGATCCTGAACGTGGTTTTCTACCCCTGCCGGAGCGACGCCCATCTCTGTCTCGACCTCTTCGGCGTTTGACAGTCTCAGGGGGGAACGCTAAGATGAATCAGCGTTCAGTCAAAGGGAGGCGTCCATGAATACTGCGGTGATCGTGGGGGCGGCGCGGACGGCGGTGGGCAGGAAGAACGGCAAACTCTCAGGCGTCCGCCCTGACGACCTCTTGGCCCTGACCCTTCAAGAGCTCGTCAAGCGTACCACGGTGGACCCCAACGAGATCGAGGACGTGGTGATCGGCTGCGTGGACCAGGTGGGCGAGCAGGGGTTCAACATCGCCCGCAATGCCGCCCTCATTGCCGGCTTCCCTCTCGACGTCTGCGGCGTGACGATGGACCGCATGTGCGGCTCCGGCCAGCAGGCGGCCAACTTCTGCGCCATGGGCGTGATGGCAGGTCAGTACGATACGGTCATTGCCGGGGGCGTGGAGAACATGACCCGCGTCCCCATGGGCTCCAACGGCCAGGGGCCGGGAGACGGGCCCATCAGCCCCAGGCTCTCCGAGCGCTACAACATCATCCCCCAGGGGCTCTCCGCCGAGCTAATCGCCGAGAAGTGGGGGCTCAAGCGCGAGGAGCTGGATGAGTTCTCCGCCCAGAGCCACGAGAAGGCCGGCCGGGCCATCGCCGAAGGGCGCTTCAAGCGCGAGATCGTCCGGGTGCCGCTGCCGGACGGGAGCGTCTTCGACACCGACGAGGGCGTCCGCGTCCCAGTCAACCGGGAGAAGATGGCGTCCCTCGCCCCCTCCTTCAAGACCGACGGCGTGATCACGGCGGCCAACTCGAGCCAGATTTCCGACGGCGCCGCCACGCTCCTGCTGATGTCCGAGGCCAAGGCCAAGGCGCTCGGCCTCAGGCCGCGCGCCCGGATCGTCGCCACGGCGCTGGCCGGCGTGGACCCCACCATCATGCTGACCGGCCCCATCCCCGCCACCCAGCGCGTCTTGAAGAAGGCGGGGATGACCCTCGACCAGATTGACCTCGTCGAGATCAACGAGGCCTTCGCCTCGGTGGTCCTGGCCTGGGAGCGGGAGCTCCACCCGGACATGGGGAAGGTCAACGTGAGCGGCGGGGCCATCGCCCTCGGCCACCCGCTGGGGTGCACGGGGGCCAAGCTGATGACGACGCTCCTGCACGAGCTGGAGCGCACAGGCAAGCGCTACGGGCTCCAGACCATGTGCATCGGCTTCGGCCAGGGCATCGCGACGATTATCGAAAGACTCTAGACAGTGGCGTACTTTCGCTGCGCGAAGTGCGGGAAGACGGCCCCGGTGCAGAAGGTCTGCTGCGGCCGCCCGATGAAGAAGGCGGGCTAGTGGGCGAGGGCGTCCTGGACGGTCCGGTGCAGCTCCGCGGGCTTGACGGGCTTGAACAGCCAGTGGCGGACGCCCAGGGTCCGGCAGCGCTCGCGGTCCTTTTCGGTTAGCCCCCAGCCGGTCACGAAGATCATCGGGACGTTCGGGTCCATCGCCCGCACGCGCTCGGCCACTTCCCAGCCGTTGACCCCCGGCATCCCGATGTTCGAGACCACGAGGTCGAACTTGCCCGGCGCGTAGGCGGCGACCGCGTCCGCTCCCCCGACCGTCGGCGTGACCGCGTGGCCGGCTTCGACGAGCATCTCGCAGAGGACGGCCAGCACCTGGGGCTCGTTGTCGATGAGGAGGATGCGCCCCTGGCGCTGGCGCTCCGGGCCCTCGGGGCGCGGCGGCTCGCCCTCGGGCGCCTGGCTCGTCGGCAGGCGGACCGTGAAGGACGTGCCGCGCCCCACCTGGCTCTCGACGCGGATCTCGCCGCCGTGGTTCTTGATGATCGAGTAAGAGACGGAGAGCCCCAGGCCGGTGCCCGCCTCGCCCTTGGTGGTGTAGAACGGATCGAAGATCCGCCGCCGCACCTCCTCGGGCATCCCGGTCCCCGTGTCGGAGACTTCCACGGCCACCCAGTCGGTCCCCTCGTCGGCCGTCGAGATGCGGAGCACCCCGCCGTTCGGCATGGCGTCGATGGCGTTCAGGATGAGGTTGGTGAAGACCTCCGAGAGCGCCGCGGGGCGGCCGAGCACGAGCGGCAGCGGGGGGAGGTCCAGGACGAGCTCGAGCCGGATCCCGAGGTGCGCCGCCTGCTGCTCCCAGCGCGGCCGCGTGATGGCCACGGCCTCCCCGATCACCTGGTTCAGGTCCACCGAGGTGAAGGCCTCGATGGGCCGGAGGCGCGCAAACTCCTGGATGCGGCGGACGGTCTCCGAACCGTCCGAGGCCGCGCGCTCGATGACCTCCAGGCCGCGCCGGACCAGGTCCTTCCGATCCGGGTTGCGGGCCATGAGCTCGGCGTAGCCCAGGATGGCCTGGAGGAGGTTGTTGAAGTCGTGGGCGATGCCGCCGGCCAGCTGCCCCAGCGCCGTCAGCTTCTCCGACTGGAGCATCTGGGCCTCGAGCTCCCGCTGGCTCGTGACGTCCCGGACGATGGCGAGGATCCCCTCGACCTGGCCGTTGCCGCCCCGCAGCGCCGAGAGGGTCACGGCGAGCTCCATCTCGCCGCCGCCCCGGCGCGGCGCGCGCGCTTCGTAGGAGTGGACCGGGCGCTCCGCGGACAGCGCCGCCTTGGCCTGGCGGTAGCTCGCTTCGGGCAGGACGCCGGTGATCGGCGTGCCGAGCATCTCGGCCTCGGAGGCGGCGAAGATCCGCTCGGCGGCGGGATTCCAGGCCAGGATCCGGTCGCTCCGGTCCACGGAGATGATCGCCTCGCCCGCGGAGCGGATGAGCTGCTCCAGCGACTGCTTGGTCTCGGCGATCTGGCCGTAGAGGCGCGAGTTCTGGATGGCGATGGCCAGGTACTCGGAGAGCATCTCCAGGAGCTCGTGCTCGCGCGGATCGATGGCGCGGGCCGAGGGGCGGTTGTTCACCGTGAGGTAGCCCAGGACGGCGCCGGCGCTCCGGATGGGGCAGGTCGCCGCGGTGGGCCCGTCATCGACGGCCGGCCGCTCGCCGCCGAAGTGGATGGCCACCTCGTCGTAGCCCAGCCCGACCCGGAGGGACTGGGTGATGGACTCCGTGAGCTGCGAGAGGTCGAGCTGCCCCAGGATTCCCCGGGAGATCTCGCGCAGAATGGAGAGCTGGACGACCCGGAGGCACTGCTCGGCCACTTCGCGCCGGGCGGCCTCCTCCAGCTCGCGCGTCTTGGCGGTGAGCTCGCGCATCTCCTGGGCCAGCATCGCCAGCTGGCCGCGGCGGCCGATCTCCGCCTGGCGGCGCAGGAGCGCCCGGTTGACCGTCTCCTCCAGGTCCTTGCGCGAGAAGGGCTTGATCAGGTACTCGAACGCCCCGTGGGTCAGCGCGTGCTTGACGGTGTCCAGCGAGGCGTAGGCGGTGATCATCACCACCTCGATCGCCGGATCGTTCGCCTTCATCCGCCGGAGGACTTCCACGCCGTCCATGGACGGCATCTTGATGTCCATGAACACCAGGTCGGGGTGGAAGCGACCGAGCTCCTGGAGTGCGGCCTCGCCGCTGTCCACGGTGAGCACGTCGTAGTTGGGCTTCAGGAGCATCCGGAGGGACTCCCGCGGCCCCACCTCGTCGTCCACCACGAGAATGTGCGCGCGCTCGATCATACCGGGGCCACCGGAAGCGTCGTCACGAAGCTGGTTTCGCCGCGGCCCTGGCGGGCTTCGAGCTTGCCGCCCTGGGCCTCGATAATCCGCTGGCTCACGCACGGCCCGACGTCAATGAGGCTCTCCTGGACGACCTTCATGGGGTCGAAGATCCGCTGGAGCTCCTCCACGCTGACCTCGGCCGTGCGCGAGGCGAGGATCAGCCGGATGGTGTCCTCGCCGGCCTTGTGGTCGATGGAGATCGAGAGCTTGGCGTCGTCGCCGGGCGTCTTCCGCATGAGGTACCAGACCAGGTAGGCGATGGCCTTCTTGAGCTGGACCGGGTCCGCCTTCACCGGGAACGGCCCCGTCTCGTGATAGACGCTCACGCTGACGCGCTTGCCGGAGGCCTCGTCGGTCGCGTGGAGGAGCCGCGCCCCGTCGGTCGCCTCCGCCCCCGACCGGGCTCCGATCCCGGCCAGGCACTCCTCGACGAGTCCCCGCAGGTCCACGATCTCGAAGTTGAACTGGCCCTCGCTGACCAGCGCGGCGAGCTTCTCGAAGATCTGAACCAGCCGGCGGACGTCCCGGCCCACCACGGTGGAGAAGTGGTGGCGGAAGTCGGCGTCCTCGTAGCGCTCCTCCAGGAGCTCCATAAAGGTGTTGATGGACACGAGCGGGTTCTTGATCTCGTCCGCGATCCGGGCGATGACGCGGGTGAGGAGCTGGAACTGCTCGGCCTGCCGCTTCTCCGCGGCCAGCTCCTTGACCGCGGAGAGGTCCTCGAAGACCATCACGGCCCCCAGCGGCGCCGGTTCGTCGGCGGTCACCGGATAGGTGGAGACCTCGAGCGGGAGCTTGCCCAGCGCGAGCTGGACCTCGGCGCGGTGGACCGACCGGCCGCGCATGAGCGTCTCGTAGAGGAGGTCCCCGAGCGGCGAGGGCAGGGCGCGCAGGTCCTTGCCCACGATGTCGTGCGCGCGGAGCCCCAGGATCTCCTCGGCGCGCCGGTTCAGGAGCGTCACCCGCTCGGCCCGGTCGATGGTGATCACCCCGTTCGACATGTGGGCCAGGATGCGCTCCGTGTACTCCTTCTGGTACTGGAGTTGGTGGTGGAGCCGGATGTCGCGGATCGCGGTCGCGAGGTGCGTGGCCAGGTTGAAAAGGATCTCCGTCTCGCGATGACTGTACGGCAGGCCGGTGATGCGCTGGCCCAGGGTGAGGATCGCCACGAGCTCGCCATGCGCGGTAAGGGGGATCGCTACCGTCGCCTGAAGGAGGGCCAGCTCGCGGCCGATCTCCCGGGCGGCCGCGTCGTGGGAGCGCGCCTGCACCTCTTCAATCTGGATGAGCCGTCCCTGGGTCGCCAGCCACAGCGGCAGGCCGCTGTCGGCGGAGAGGATGGCCGACTCCACCAGGTGCGGGGCCAGCCCGCGGTGGGCCCGAATGCGGTAGATGCTCCCCTCGGGATCCGCCAGCAGGAGCGCGCAGCGGCTCGGCCGCACCATCTCCGACACCGCGTCCAGGAAGAGATCGAGGACCCGCGGGAGGTCGAACCCAGCCGCCAGCGCCTTGGCGAACTCCTTCACCACCTGCGCCAGCGCCTGGGGCGACACCTCCGGCCCCGCCGCCTCCTCGACGTGGACGCCGTCGGTCGCCCGGTTCGAGCGGAGCGCCGACACCTCTGCCATCAGGCGCTGCTTGTCCTCGGCTTGCCGCAGCACCGTCTGGATCTCCCGCGACGAGAACGGGCGGCGCAACACGAAGTCGGCGCTTTCCAGCATCGCCTCGTCCTCGGGCAGGCCGTTTTCGGCGGGCAGGAGGCAGATCACGACGGCCGACGGCGACAGCTGACGCGCCCGGCCCAGGAAGACGGGCAGGTCGCGGAGGGGCGCCACCGCGTCCTTGACGATCAGGTCCACGTCCGTGAGCCGGAGGGTCTTGAGGGCGTCCTCGTCGGAGACCGCCGAGAAGACGGAGCGGTCCGCCAGCGCCCGAAGCAGCCGGGCGCGGAGCCCCTCGTCGCCGGTCACGATGAGGGCGGTTCTCACCCGTGGACCTCCGCCGGGATTTCAACGGCGGCCGGGAAGGCTAGGGAGACGGTTGCGCCGGGGCCAGTCGGGTTGTTCTCCACCCGGATCGTGGCGCGATGCACGTCGGCGATTCCGCGGCAGATGGCGAGGCCGAGCCCCGTCCCCTGCGGCTTCGTCGAGAAGAACGCATCGAAGATCTTTTCGGACAGCCCCTCGGGAACGCCCGAGCCCGTGTCCGCGACCTCGACGACGAGGGTCGAATCACCGCCGCCCTCGTGTCCCTTGAGTCGGATCGTCAGCGTCCCACCGGGCCCCATGGCTTCGATCGAGTTCAAGAAGAGATTCAGGAAGAGTTGTTTCAGCTGGCCAGGCTCGCCCATGACAGCCGGCAGGCGCTCGTCGTAGGTCCGCGCCACGGAGATGCGCCGGTCGTCCAGTTGAGCTTGCAGCAACTCCAGCGTCTCCTCGATCGGCCCGCGGGGGTCCAGCGGCTGGAGCGGTTTGGCCGGGGCCGACAGGACCCGGAGGCGCTCGGCGAGCTCGTCGATGCGGTCAATCTCCCGGACGGCCACGCGCGAGAAGTTCTCCCGGAAATCCTCGTTGCCGAATTTCCTGGGCAGCAGCTGGGCGAAGGCCCGGATGGCGACCAGCGGGTTCTTGATCTCATGGGCGATCCCGGACGCCAGGGACTGAAACGACGCCAGGCGCGCCGCCCGCCACTTTTCGTCTTCCAGCTCCTTGAGCCGCGTCAGGTCGCTGAAGACGAGGACGGCCCCGAGAACTCCTCTCTCCGCGTCGGAGAAGGACGACGTGGAGCAAATGACAGGCGTCAGCCGCCCGTCGGCGCCGGCGAGGGTGCGCTCCACCTGGAGCCTTGGCACTCCGTCGCCCAGCGTGGCCTGAATGAGGTCGGCCAGGGGCCCGGGGAGCCGGCCGATGGGGCCCGATCGAAGGCTCGCCGCCGGCAGCCCTGTCAGACGTTCCGCCGCCGTGTTGAAGAGCGTGACCTTGCCCTCCATGCTCGCCGCGACCACGCCGCTCTCCATGGTCTTCAGGATGTTCTCCACGTACTCGTTGACCAGCACGACTTCCGCATAAAGCCGGGCGTTGGTTACGGCGATGGCCGCCTGGCTGGCCAGCGTGGAGAGCAGGTCGAGGTCCTCGCTGAAGTACGGATCGCCGGAGCGCTTCGCGCCCACCAGCAAGAAGCCCGTGAGCTGGCCTTCCTTCAGCAAGGGAAGGGCGAGCTCGGCGGCGAGTTCTCGGAGCTCTTCAAGCGCTGCGCGCGTATCGGCATCAAGGTCGCTTCGCCGCAGGTCATCCGTGAGCAGGTGCGTCCGCTCTCGCTGCAAGAGGGTCGGGAGGGCGGAATCGCCGGCGATCACCTGGAGCTCGTGGGTGGTCTGTCCGTCGAGAAAAGACTGTGCCAGCGTGCGGCGGTACCCTTGGCCTTCGCCGTCTCCGAGATAGACGCTCACACTTTCGGGGCGGACAGTCCGGCCGATCACGTCGCCAACGTAGCCCAGGAGGGACCGGAGATCGAGCATCGTGGTCAGTTCGCTGCTTGCCTCACGAATCGTCCGCTGGTAGTCGTACGATCCCCGATAGAGGTAACGGTCGAACGCCCGCTGGATCCCACTTTTCAGGGGATGGAACAGCACTGCGACCAGCAAGCCGAGCAAGATCTCTCGGCCGAGCCGCAAGTGCTGTTCCGGAAACAAGAGGTTTGAGCTGACGATCAGGGCTGTGAGAATGGTGCCCGCGACCATGAAGGCCACGGCATAGACGACGCCTTTCTTGATGACTACCCGGATGTCCATGAGCCGGTGCCGGATAATGGCGTGGGCAATCATGGCGATCATCAGGAAGGAGAATAGCGGCCCGTACTGACTGTACCTGGAGGTGCCAAACACGAGGGGGATCAGGAGATTTGTGACGGTCGCAAGCACTCCAGGGACAAGCAATCCAGCGAAGAGGTACTTGAGCTGAAGACGCTCGACCCCCTGTGCGGCCCTGATCTTGCTGATAATGATCCAAAGGGCGTATCCAACGCAGGACACTATATAGAGTGCAAAGAGTGGATATAGGGGGCCGTACTCGACCTTGAGACCCTTGTCGACTAGCGTATGGCCTATCACGATCCAGGGAGTCGTAGGAATTATTGCGAATGTCACAGCAAGTACGCCAAAGGAGAGTAGGATTTTGGACCGCGGGAAGGATAAAACGTGCGGGAAGACATGAAAGAAGATCAGTAAGGTATAGGCGCTGAGAGCTGCCATTGGGAAAGCTATCCGAGCAGCTATAAGCGCGGTCTTACTTTCAGCGAAGTAGTTTGCTAGCCATGTCCCAGCCGTCCACCCCGCCACAGCTATACTGAAAATTGCGAAAATTCGATTAACCCACCGAGATGGGTTCTTAAAGTAGACCAAAAGCGCAAGGCACACGGTGAGGGCCATTAGGGTCAGCAGCACTGTAAGATTATCCAGCATCGACGCATACCTCCTTCAGAGCGGACACCTTCTGCCCTATGCCTTCGCCAATAAGTGCTAGTAATGGGCCTTTCATGTGTTGAGAGCTGCTGGTGCTTCTTCTGTCACCATAAAGTCGATGGTAACGGTCGTTCCGCGGCGATGCGCATTGTTTTCAGCACGGATCGTCGCGCGGTGGGCGTCGGCAATGCCCCTGCAGATCGCGAGTCCAAGGCCCGAGCCACCAGGCTTGGTGGTGA